>NZ_JAKTII010000010.1:0-2138 GCF_027855175.1 Acinetobacter sp. AOR14_HL
GACTCTGACAGTGACTCTGATTCTGACTCTGATAGCGATTCGGACTCTGACAGTGACTCTGATTCTGACTCTGATAGCGATTCTGACTCTGATAGCGACTCGGATTCTGACTCTGACAGCGACTCTGATTCTGACAGTGACTCGGACTCTGACAGCGACTCTGACTCTGACAGCGATTCTGACTCTGACAGCGACTCTGATTCTGACAGTGACTCGGATTCTGACAGCGACAGCGATTCGGATAGCGACAGCGACTCGGATTCTGACAGCGACTCGGATTCTGACAGCGACTCGGATTCTGACTCTGACAGTGACTCGGACTCGGACAGCGATTCTGACTCTGACAGCGATTCGGATTCTGACAGTGATTCGGACTCTGACAGCGACTCGGATTCGGATAGCGACTCTGACAGCGACTCGGATTCGGATAGCGACTCTGACAGCGACTCTGATTCGGACAGCGATTCTGACTCTGACAGCGACTCTGATTCGGACAGCGACTCGGATTCTGACAGCGACTCGGACTCTGACAGCGACTCTGATTCGGACAGCGATTCTGACTCTGATAGCGACTCGGATTCTGACTCTGACAGCGACTCTGATTCGGACAGTGACTCGGACTCTGACAGCGACTCTGACTCTGACAGCGACTCGGATTCTGACAGTGACTCGGATTCTGACAGCGACAGCGATTCGGATAGCGACAGCGACTCGGATAGCGACTCGGATAGCGACAGCGACTCGGATTCTGACTCTGACAGCGATTCTGACTCTGACAGCGACTCGGACTCTGACAGCGATTCTGACTCTGACAGCGACTCGGATTCAGACAGCGATTCGGATTCAGACTCTGACAGCGATTCTGACTCTGACAGCGACTCTGATTCTGACAGTGACTCGGACTCTGACAGCGACTCTGATTCGGATAGTGACTCGGATTCTGACAGCGATTCGGATAGCGACAGTGACTCGGATTCTGACAGCGACTCGGATTCTGACAGCGACTCGGATTCTGACAGCGACTCTGATTCGGACTCTGACAGCGATTCGGATAGCGACAGCGACTCTGACTCTGACAGCGACTCGGATAGCGACAGCGACTCGGATTCTGACAGCGACTCTGACTCTGACAGCGACTCTGACTCTGACAGCGACTCGGACTCTGACAGCGACTCGGATTCTGACAGTGACTCTGATTCGGACAGTGATTCGGACTCTGACAGTGACTCTGATTCGGACAGCGACAGCGACTCGGATTCTGACTCTGACAGCGACTCTGACTCTGACAGCGATTCTGACTCTGACAGTGACTCGGATTCGGACAGCGATTCTGACTCTGACAGCGATTCTGACTCTGACAGTGACTCGGATTCTGACAGCGACTCGGATTCTGACTCTGATTCGGATAGCGACAGCGATTCGGATTCTGACAGTGACTCGGATTCTGACAGTGACTCTGATTCGGACAGTGACTCTGATTCTGACAGTGACTCGGATAGCGACAGCGACTCGGATTCGGACAGCGATTCAGACTCTGACAGCGACTCGGATTCGGACAGCGATTCTGACTCTGACAGCGACTCTGACTCTGACAGCGATTCGGACTCTGACAGTGACTCGGATAGCGACAGCGACTCTGACTCTGATTCGGACAGCGACTCTGATTCGGACAGCGATTCGGATAGCGACAGCGATTCTGACTCTGACAGTGACTCTGATAGCGACAGCGATTCGGACTCTGACAGTGACAGCGATTCGGACTCTGACAGCGACTCAGACTCTGACAGCGACTCGGATTCTGACAGTGACTCTGACTCTGACTCTGACAGTGACTCGGACTCTGACAGTGACTCTGATTCTGACAGCGATTCGGATAGCGACAGCGACTCGGATAGCGACAGCGACTCGGATTCTGACTCTGACAGCGACTCTGATTCTGACAGTGACTCGGACTCAGACAGCGACTCGGATTCAGACAGCGATTCGGACAGTGACTCTGATTCTGACTCGGACAGTGACTCGGATTCTGATAGCGATTCTGACTCGGACAGCGATTCGGACAGCGATTCGGACAGTGACTCTGATTCTGACTCTGATAGCGATTCGGACTCTGACAGTGACTCTGATTCTGACTCTGA
>NZ_JAKTII010000011.1:0-493938 GCF_027855175.1 Acinetobacter sp. AOR14_HL
AAGATCATTAAGAGATTATGAAGAACAACTTGTGTGGATTTTTACTGATTGATTGATCGAAATATTATCATTGATTGATTGGTTTAAATTACTCGAAGTTTATTTGAGCGAAATTTAAGTCAGAAAATTGATGAGCCAGAATTGGCACCTTGTCTTTAATAAGGTGCAAAATGATTTTTAACTGAAGAGTTTGATCATGGCTCAGATTGAACGCTGGCGGCAGGCTTAACACATGCAAGTCGAGCGGAGTGATGGTGCTTGCACTATCACTTAGCGGCGGACGGGTGAGTAATGCTTAGGAATCTGCCTATTAGTGGGGGACAACATTTCGAAAGGAATGCTAATACCGCATACGTCCTACGGGAGAAAGCAGGGGATCTTCGGACCTTGCGCTAATAGATGAGCCTAAGTCGGATTAGCTAGTTGGTGGGGTAAAGGCCTACCAAGGCGACGATCTGTAGCGGGTCTGAGAGGATGATCCGCCACACTGGGACTGAGACACGGCCCAGACTCCTACGGGAGGCAGCAGTGGGGAATATTGGACAATGGGCGCAAGCCTGATCCAGCCATGCCGCGTGTGTGAAGAAGGCCTTATGGTTGTAAAGCACTTTAAGCGAGGAGGAGGCTACTGAAGTTAATACCTTCAGATAGTGGACGTTACTCGCAGAATAAGCACCGGCTAACTCTGTGCCAGCAGCCGCGGTAATACAGAGGGTGCAAGCGTTAATCGGATTTACTGGGCGTAAAGCGCGCGTAGGCGGCTAATTAAGTCAAATGTGAAATCCCCGAGCTTAACTTGGGAATTGCATTCGATACTGGTTAGCTAGAGTGTGGGAGAGGATGGTAGAATTCCAGGTGTAGCGGTGAAATGCGTAGAGATCTGGAGGAATACCGATGGCGAAGGCAGCCATCTGGCCTAACACTGACGCTGAGGTGCGAAAGCATGGGGAGCAAACAGGATTAGATACCCTGGTAGTCCATGCCGTAAACGATGTCTACTAGCCGTTGGGGCCTTTGAGGCTTTAGTGGCGCAGCTAACGCGATAAGTAGACCGCCTGGGGAGTACGGTCGCAAGACTAAAACTCAAATGAATTGACGGGGGCCCGCACAAGCGGTGGAGCATGTGGTTTAATTCGATGCAACGCGAAGAACCTTACCTGGCCTTGACATAGTAAGAACTTTCCAGAGATGGATTGGTGCCTTCGGGAACTTATATACAGGTGCTGCATGGCTGTCGTCAGCTCGTGTCGTGAGATGTTGGGTTAAGTCCCGCAACGAGCGCAACCCTTTTCCTTATTTGCCAGCGAGTAATGTCGGGAACTTTAAGGATACTGCCAGTGACAAACTGGAGGAAGGCGGGGACGACGTCAAGTCATCATGGCCCTTACGGCCAGGGCTACACACGTGCTACAATGGTCGGTACAAAGGGTTGCTACCTAGCGATAGGATGCTAATCTCAAAAAGCCGATCGTAGTCCGGATTGGAGTCTGCAACTCGACTCCATGAAGTCGGAATCGCTAGTAATCGCGGATCAGAATGCCGCGGTGAATACGTTCCCGGGCCTTGTACACACCGCCCGTCACACCATGGGAGTTTGTTGCACCAGAAGTAGGTAGTCTAACCGCAAGGAGGACGCTTACCACGGTGTGGCCGATGACTGGGGTGAAGTCGTAACAAGGTAGCCGTAGGGGAACCTGCGGCTGGATCACCTCCTTAACGAAAGATTGACGATTGGTAAGAATCCACAACAAGTTGTTCTTCATAGATGTATCTGAGGGTCTGTAGCTCAGTTGGTTAGAGCACACGCTTGATAAGCGTGGGGTCACAAGTTCAAGTCTTGTCAGACCCACCATGACTTTGACTGGTTGAAGTTATAGAAAAGAAGATACATAACTGATGATGTAAGCTGGGGACTTAGCTTAGTTGGTAGAGCGCCTGCTTTGCACGCAGGAGGTCAGGAGTTCGACTCTCCTAGTCTCCACCAGAACTTAAGAGAAGTTCGGATTACAGAAATTAGTAAATAAAGATTAAGATCTTGGTTTATTAACTTCTGTGATTTAAGTATCACGGTATTAAGCATGACCTGACGAAGGCATGTTTATTCATTAACAGATTGGCAAAATTGAGTCTGAAATAAATTGTTCACTCAATAATGAAAAGAGAAGAAGTAATTCTGATCTTGGAATTAATTGAGAACTAGCAAATTAACTGAATCAAGCGTTTTGGTATATGAATTAGATTGAAGCTGTACAGTGTTTAAATACACAGTACTTCAAACTGTAAGAGATTGATGAGAAATCATTAATCATGTCTTATTACTCCTTGTAGGTAATAACGACTGTTTGGGGTTGTATAGTCAAGTAATTAAGTGCATGTGGTGGATGCCTTGGCAGTCAGAGGCGATGAAAGACGTAATAGCCTGCGATAAGCTCCGGGGAGGCGGCAAATATCCTTTGATCCGGAGATTTCTGAATGGGGGAACCCACCTACTTTAAGGTAGGTATTGCAACATGAATACATAGTGTTGCAAGGCGAACGAGGGGAAGTGAAACATCTCAGTACCCTTAGGAAAAGAAATCAATTGAGATTCCCTTAGTAGCGGCGAGCGAACGGGGATCAGCCCATTAAGTTATGTGTGTTTTAGTGGAACGCTCTGGGAAGTGCGAACGTAGAGGGTGATATTCCCGTACACGAAAGGGCACACATAATGATGACGAGTAGGGCGAGGCACGTGAAACCTTGTCTGAATATGGGGGGACCATCCTCCAAGGCTAAATACTCCTGACTGACCGATAGTGAACCAGTACCGTGAGGGAAAGGCGAAAAGAACCCCTGTGAGGGGAGTGAAATAGATCCTGAAACCGCATGCATACAAGCAGTGGGAGCCGACTTGTTCGGTGACTGCGTACCTTTTGTATAATGGGTCAGCGACTTATATTCAGTAGCGAGGTTAACCGTATAGGGGAGCCGTAGAGAAATCGAGTCTTAATAGGGCGTTTAGTTGCTGGGTATAGACCCGAAACCAGGCGATCTATCCATGAGCAGGTTGAAGGTTGGGTAACACTAACTGGAGGACCGAACCCACTGTCGTTGAAAAGCCAGGGGATGACTTGTGGATAGGGGTGAAAGGCTAATCAAGCCTGGTGATAGCTGGTTCTCCCCGAAAGCTATTTAGGTAGCGCCTCGGACGAATACCATAGGGGGTAGAGCACTGTTTCGGCTAGGGGGTCATCCCGACTTACCAAACCGATGCAAACTCCGAATACCTATGAGTACTATCCGGGAGACAGACTGCGGGTGCTAACGTCCGTAGTCAAGAGGAAAACAATCCAGACCGCCAGCTAAGGCCCCAAAATCATAGTTAAGTGGGAAACGATGTGGGAAGGCATAGACAGCTAGGAGGTTGGCTTAGAAGCAGCCACCCTTTAAAGAAAGCGTAATAGCTCACTAGTCGAGTCGGCCTGCGCGGAAGATGTAACGGGGCTAAAACTATGTGCCGAAGCTGCGGATTTGACTTTTAAGTCAAGTGGTAGGGGAGCGTTCTGTAAGCCGATGAAGGTGTATTGAGAAGTATGCTGGAGGTATCAGAAGTGCGAATGCTGACGTGAGTAACGACAAAACGGGTGAAAAACCCGTTCGCCGAAAGACCAAGGGTTCCAGTCCAACGTTAATCGGGGCTGGGTGAGTCGACCCCTAAGGCGAGGCCGAAAGGCGTAGTCGATGGGAAATTGGTTAATATTCCAATACTTCTGTGTAATGCGATGAGAGGACGGAGAAGGTTAAGTCAGCCTGGCGTTGGTTGTCCAGGTGAAAGGAAGTAGGCATGCATCTTAGGCAAATCCGGGGTGCTCTATGCTGAGATCTGATAGCAAGCTGTACTTGTACAGCGAAGTGGCTGATACCATGCTTCCAGGAAAAGTCTCTAAGCTTCAGTTACACAGGAATCGTACCCTAAACCGACACAGGTGGTCAGGTCGAGTAGACCAAGGCGCTTGAGAGAACTCTGCTGAAGGAACTAGGCAAAATGGTACCGTAACTTCGGGAGAAGGTACGCTGTTGTTGGTGATGGAACTTGCTTCCTGAGCTGATGACAGCCACAGAAACCAGGCCGCTGCAACTGTTTATTAAAAACATAGCACTCTGCAAACACGAAAGTGGACGTATAGGGTGTGATGCCTGCCCGGTGCTGGAAGGTTAATTGATGGGGTTAGCGTAAGCGAAGCTCTTGATCGAAGCCCCAGTAAACGGCGGCCGTAACTATAACGGTCCTAAGGTAGCGAAATTCCTTGTCGGGTAAGTTCCGACCTGCACGAATGGCATAATGATGGCGGCGCTGTCTCCAGCAGAGGCTCAGTGAAATCGAAATCGCTGTGAAGATGCAGTGTACCCGCGGCTAGACGGAAAGACCCCGTGAACCTTTACTGCAGCTTGACATTGAACTTTGACCTTACTTGTGTAGGATAGGTGGGAGGCTTTGAAGTTGGAACGCTAGTTCCAATGGAGCCGTCCTTGAAATACCACCCTGGTAATGTTGAGGTTCTAACTCTGCCCCGTAATCCGGGGCGAGGACCATGTCTGGTGGGTAGTTTGACTGGGGCGGTCTCCTCCTAAAGAGTAACGGAGGAGTACGAAGGTGCGCTCAGCGTGGTCGGAAATCACGCGTAGAGTATAAAGGCAAAAGCGCGCTTAACTGCGAGACCCACAAGTCGAGCAGGTACGAAAGTAGGTCTTAGTGATCCGGTGGTTCTGTATGGAAGGGCCATCGCTCAACGGATAAAAGGTACTCTGGGGATAACAGGCTGATACCGCCCAAGAGTTCATATCGACGGCGGTGTTTGGCACCTCGATGTCGGCTCATCTCATCCTGGGGCTGAAGCAGGTCCCAAGGGTATGGCTGTTCGCCATTTAAAGAGGTACGCGAGCTGGGTTTAGAACGTCGTGAGACAGTTCGGTCCCTATCTACCGTGGGCGCTGGAAATTTGAGAGGATCTGCTCCTAGTACGAGAGGACCAGAGTGGACGAACCTCTGGTGTACCGGTTGTGACGCCAGTCGCATCGCCGGGTAGCTATGTTCGGAAGGGATAACCGCTGAAAGCATCTAAGCGGGAAGCCTACCTCAAGATAAGATTTCCCTAGGACTTTATGTCCTCTAAAGAGCCGTTCGAGACTAGGACGTTGATAGGTTGGATGTGGAAGCATAGTGATATGTGAAGCTGACCAATACTAATTGCTCGTGAGGCTTGACTATACAACACCCAAGCAGTTGTATATAAAGCATCAATCGATTCATTAATATGCAAAGCAACTTGATTTAGTTATACGCTTAGCTAAAATGAACAAAATATTAAGACTCAATCAGCCCATCTGTAAAGATTTGGAAAACGCATCGGCAACCAATAAGACCAATGTAAGTATCCATACCAGTTGTGCTGGCGACCATAGCAAGAGTGAACCACCTGATCCCTTCCCGAACTCAGAAGTGAAACCTCTTAGCGCTGATGGTAGTGTGGGGTTTCCCATGTGAGAGTAAGTCATCGCCAGCTCATTATTCTAAACACCCTCAACCTAACAGTTGGGGGTGTTTTTTTATGACTGAATTAAAATACACAGACAAAGAATTTAGGGAGTAAAGGAAAAGTCGAATAAAAATATAGGAATATTATGAGAGAGTTGTGCTATAAATAATAAGAAAATTATCTATTTAAGCATAAATAATAAGAGAGGAGTATATATGAAAATCTATGGAGATGTAGGTTCCGGTAATTGTTATAAAATTAAACTCTTACTTTCCTTATTAAATATTAATCATAGATGGATTCATATTGATATTTTAAAAAAAGATACTCAAACCCAAGAGTTTTTATCTCTAAACCCTAATGGAAAAATACCTGTATTAGTTCTGGAAGATGGTCGTGTTTTAAGTGAATCGAATGCTATTTTAGGTTACTTAGCTGAGGGAACAAAATTTATTCCTATAGATCTTTTTATTAAAGCAAAAATGTACCAATGGATGTTCTTTGAACAATATAGCCATGAACCTTTTATTGCAGTTGCACGTTTTATTAATAAATATTTAGGTTTACCAGAAGATAGAAGAACCGAATATTATAATTTACAGCCAAAAGGGCATAAAGCATTATCTATTATGGATAAAGTATTAGCAGAGCACGACTATCTTACAGGACAACAACTCACTATTGCTGATATTGCGCTATATGCTTATACACATGTGGCTGATGAAGGTGGCTTCGATTTAAAGTTATACCCAAATATTCAAGCATGGTGTCAAAGAATTCAAGAATATCCCAGATATGTGAGTATGATTGAATAAAAAAGAACTCTTATAGAGTTCTTTTTTATATATGGGGGGGAAATTTTGAGCTCATTCTGATTTAGAAATGTGCTTCTAAACCAACATACGGGCCTTTAAATTCAAATTTAAGGTCATTGTTATCGTAGTCATCTAAATCGATATTGAGTATGCGATAGCCTGCTGTTAAACCAAGATCAATTAGTAGGTTATCTGCAAACTTATATTTTACTTCTGCTAGCGCATCTGTAATTCGTGCATCGTCAAAGTTTGTATAGGTTGCTTCACCTTTAGCACTTAAACCTGTAAATGGAAGTTTTACTTCACCTGATAAATAAGCAATAGGATATGTTTTATCAATATCCACGCGCTTACCTGTATACGCAGTGATATCACCATTTAGTACAGTTGCACCAAGTCCGGCATCTACACTCACAATATTATCTAGTAATTCGTAATAGAGAATAAAATCGCTATGATCTAAATCAACTTTATAGTTTGCTTGACCTAGAGTTTCTGATTTAGTTTGAGTATCTAAATTTACATAACGAATTTTTGCATTTGGAATAAATGGGATTGGGTGTTCTACTGACAATGAGAGTTGAGCACTACCTTTTTGATCTAGATCCTGATCATCAGGGAATTGAGAAGACATATTAGCTTTACCGTCATAAAACCAGTAGCCTACTTCTCCTTTGACTCCAACAAAGTCTGCCTGAGCAAAGCCACTTAAGCCCATCCCGAGCGCTAATAAAGACATTTTTAATATTTTCATTTTAACATCCGAATAAAAGAAATCTTCGAGCGCATGATATAGACATCTTGCTACAGATGCATTGATAAAAAATAAGCCTATCGAATATATATCTATAAGATTTTTTGAGACTGAATAAAAATTCATGTATTTCAAATAACTAATATTTATTTATTAATTTTTATGTCACTAAGTGTATAAAAATTTTGTCATCTTAACAGCAAGGTGACATTTAAATCTTAATTGAAAACTGAAGATTTAAGAATAAATTACTGGATAAGTCGAGTAATTGAAGAACTCTTTCAATGAATTGGAATAAAATATCATTGAACAATTATGTCTGAACCTAAGCTTTAGAGTGTAAAGATAAGCTGAAAAATAACCAATTGTGAAAAAAACTTAGAAAATTCGTAAAATTTCTGACGGAAATTACAGTAAAAAGAAATAAAAACAGGTATTGTTCAGCTATATAGGAGCAAAAAATGGACAAAAATCTTTAAGGAAGAATTTTCTATTTTTGCTTGTTTGTTAAGGGAATAAAAATACTCAAAAGGTTCTTTTTATTTTCTACAAACACAAAAGTATTTTTTGGTTCTTTTTTTGCATGCGGAATAACAATCAACAATAGCAGTAAAAATAAGTAATCTTTTAACATTAGGTGTTTTATGGCAGATTCTCGTGAAAACTGGACGTCACGATCTGGTTTTATTATTGCAGCCGTTGGTTCGGCTGTAGGTTTAGGTAATATTTGGCGCTTTCCATACGTTGCTTATGAAAATGGTGGCGGTGCGTTTCTTATTCCCTATCTATTGGCACTCATTACTGCTGGTTTACCGTTACTATTTTTAGATTATGCGGTAGGCCATCGTAGTACTGGTTCGCCTCCAAAAGCATATCGTGCTTTATTTAAAGGCGGAGAAACTTTAGGGTGGTGGCAGGTTTGTGTCTGTATCATCATCGGTTTGTATTATGCAAGCGTCCTGACATGGGCAGGTAGTTACGTTTACTTTTCTATTGGTCAAATGTGGGGAAGTGATCCAGAAGATTTCTTCTTTAATACTTATTTGCAAACCTCAAAAGCGACTGGTTTTGATCTACAGTTTGTAGGTCATTTATTCTGGCCGATTGTAGGGATTTGGGCACTTACTTTAATCATTCTTTATGGTGGTGTGAAAAAGGGTGTTGAATTATCCAATAAGATTTTCATGCCATTATTATTCGTTCTATTCACGATTCTGGTAGTCCAGTCATTGCGTTTACCGGGCGCTGTTCAAGGTTTGAATGCATTTTTTACGCCAAACTGGTCTGCAATGATGGATTATAAAGTTTGGTTAGCCGCTTATGGTCATACCTTCTTCTCACTATCTGTTGGCTTCGGGATCATGGTGACGTATGCATCATATTTGAAACCAAAAACTAATTTAACGGGTTCTGGCTTAATCGTTGGTTTTGCAAATGCATCAACAGAGATTCTAGCGGGTATTGGTATTTTTGCAGCGCTAGGTTTTATGGCACATGCTGCAGGAACTGAAGTTAAAGATGTGGTGAGTGGCGGGATTGGCTTGGCATTTATTGCATTCCCGAAAATTATTTCAAGTTTAGGTACAGGTGCCGATTTATTTGGTTTCTTATTCTTCTCTTCACTTTTCGTCGCAGGTATTTCTTCGATGGTCAGTATTTTGGAAGTGCCTATTGCAGCAATGCAAGATAAGTTGAAATGGGGCCGTAAAAAAGCTGTAACGATTATTGGTGGTGGTAGTGCGCTTGTATCGATTATTTTATTCTCAAGTGTAAACGCAATTAAACTGGTTGATATTGTTGACCACTTTATTAATAACATCGGTATTATTGGTGGTGCTTTACTTTCTATTATTGCCGTGACTTGGTTTAAACGTTCAGCACTCATTGAACTTCGCAATCATGTAAATCGTATCTCAACAATTCAACTTGGTAAGGGATGGGATTTCACTTTAACGGTTATTACATCTTTAATCTTGTTAACAACACTCACTATGACTGTTTTTAATTTGATCAAAAATGGCTATGATACTTATAGTATGAGCTTACAAGGTGTATTCGGCTGGGGCAGTGTGATTTTCTGTGCGGTCGTTGCAATCGTGTTAAGCAAAATGAAAGATCGCTAGGAGGATAGAATAATGAATACTTCGGCAATCGTAATGATGGTGATTTCGATGGTGTTTTTATGGGGTGGATTAGCTTTATCCATTCTGCATTTGTCGAAACATCCTGAAGAGTTAGATGATGTTTTAGAAGAGGTAAAAGATCAGCACACGCTTTGATGCTGATCTCGTAAAAAGCAGGCTCGAAGCCTGCTTTTTTTATGCAATTTTTTGAATTTTACAATAATAAAATCCATCACCAGACTGCGCTTGCGGCAGTAATTGGCGGCCATGAATTTGCTCAATACCCCAATCAGCTTCAATTTTGATTTCTTTCGCATCAGTATGTTCTGCGAAGAAATCTATCATTTGCTGTTCATTCTCAGCTTTTAAAACTGAACATGTAATATAGAGCAGTGTGCCTCCAACTTTGAGTTGTTGCCACATGTGCTGCAAGATCTGCTTTTGCAGCTCAATCGTTTGGGCTATATCACTAGATTGGCGTAAAAGGCGTATATCAGGATGACGTCGAATGACCCCTGTTGCAGAGCAAGGCGCATCTAGCACAATACAATCTACAGGCTCTGCGGGAACCCATTGGGTTGCATCTGCTGCCAAAATTTCTGTTTGACTTTGATCAAGTGCTAAGCGGTTTAAATTCTCAGTCACACGGACTAAACGGTTAGAATCTTGGTCAATAGCAATGAGCTTAGCCGGTTTAAACTTTTCGAGTAAATGAGCTGTTTTTCCACCGGGTGCTGCACAGGCATCAATCACTGTTTTATTATTTAAATCTGGTAATAATTCTGCACAAAGCTGAGCGTGTTCGTCTTGTACAGAAAACCATCCCTCTTCAAAACCAGGTAGCTGGGTAATTTGAACAGATTGCTCAAGGATGATGCCTGCTTCAGATAAAATACATGCACGTGCTTTAATTTCTGAATTTTGTAATTTTGCTAAATAAGCATCTCGACCAATGTGGCGTTGATTAACCCTTAAGGTTAAAGGTGCGACTTGTTTTAATGATTGGCATAGAGATTCGGTTTGTTCACCCCAATCTTTTTTCACACGCTTATAAAGCCAACTTGGTAAGCCATGCGCCTGTTGTAAACCTTGCTGAAAGTCATCAGTTTCACGCGTCGCGCGGCGTAAAATTGCATTCACAATACCGCTGAGTGCTGGGAACCCAAGTTGTTTCGTAGCGTCTACTGTTTCAGAGATCGCAGCATGTGCGGCAATACGCGTGCATAAAACTTGATAAAGGCCGACGTAAAGACAGGTTTCAACAGTTTCATTGTTTAACGGTTTGCTGAGCAAAGGTAAGCTAATTGATTTAAGTGCAAACCATTGACGCAATGTACCCAAAACCAACTCGTGAAACAAAGCACGATCACGTTCTGCAACTTGATTCAGCTGTGTATTTAAAATACTAGCGAGTGATTGGCCTTGCTGAACTTTTAATAACGTCTGGACGACTTGAGCACGTAAGTTAAATCGTGACGAATTTGATGAAACCTGACTCATGGCAGAATTTGTCCTACATGAAGTTTTTGAGTTTGGGCAATTTGTTGGGCATTCATTGCTTTGCCGCCCGGCCATTGCACACTGGTCAGACAAATAAAGGAATCTTGCCCACAAGCCACATGTACGCCTTGCTTATCAATCGCGATAATTTCACCAGCTTGGGCATTCACTTTGTTTTGACTAGAAATTGTTGAGCTCCAAACACGCAGCGCATTATTTTCATCTAACTGAACGAAGGCAACAGGCCAAGGGTTGAACGCACGAATATTTCGGTCAAGTTGAATAGCATCAGTTGACCAGTCAATACGAGCTTCTGATTTCACGAGCTTGTGTGCATAGACAGTTAGGCTTTCATCTTGAACTTCACGTTCTGCCAAATATTTTTGTAATGTTGCTTCTGACTCGAGTACTGCACAAATCGCTTCTGCACCTTGAACAGCTAATTTGTCATGCAAGCTGGTAGAGGTCTCTTCGGCGGTGATTGGGCAGTAGGTTTTATACATCATATCGCCTGTATCTAAACCGGCAGCCATCTGCATAATCGTAATTCCTGTTTCATCATCACCTGTTGCGATTGCACGCTGAATTGGTGCTGCACCGCGCCATCGTGGTAATAATGAGCCGTGAATGTTTAAACAACCATATTTAGGTGTATCGAGTACAGCTTGTGGAAGAATCAAACCATAGGCAGCGACCACCATCACATCAGCACCTAAAGCAGCGAGTTCTTGTTGCGCTGCCAAGCCTTCTTCAGTTGAAGCTTTAAAGTGAAGCGGTTGATAAACAGGAATATTATGTTCAAGGGCAAGCTGTTTTACAGGAGATGGCTTTAATTTTTGTCCGCGACCAGCTTTACGATCTGGTTGAGTATAAACTGCGATAATTTCATGGGAAGTTTTTAATAAAGCCGCCAATGCTGTTGCAGCAAATTCGGGGGTGCCAGCAAAAATAATTTTCACAAATGCAATCCAAAAAGAGTTTGTGGATAGTATACGTGAAAAACGTTTGAAGCCCTAAACTCATGGCTATTGAGAGATTTGGTTTTTAAATAGTGAACAAAAAATTATTGAAAAACTTTTATTGATAAAAAAAGGTTATGAAAAAATAAAAAATTATTCATGTAAGTTTTGCTAAATATTGACTGACTATTACTGTTCTTGGCTTTCCGAATATTATTTGCTTCTATAGAATGGAGAATGATCAAATTATGATGATGAGTCAATATTCCGACTGATCTAACGCTATATCAGTATCATTCAGCCAGAGTGGGAGAAATTTCGCTCAAGCACAACTTGTTGGAAACACTAATGCCTGACTATCGTTCAAAAACATCGACACACGGAAGAAATATGGCTGGCGCACGTGGCTTATGGCGTGCAACAGGAATGAAAGATGAGGATTTCGGCAAACCGATTATTGCGGTGGTCAATTCATTTACTCAATTTGTTCCGGGCCATGTACATCTTAAAGATCTAGGGCAGCTTGTTGCAGCAGAAATTCAGGCATCAGGTGGTGTTGCTAAAGAGTTCAATACGATCGCAGTAGACGATGGGATCGCAATGGGGCATGACGGCATGCTTTATTCTTTACCATCACGTGATTTGATTGCTGACTCAGTAGAGTACATGGTGAATGCGCATTGTGCTGATGCTATGGTCTGTATTTCTAACTGTGACAAGATTACTCCGGGAATGCTCATGGCTGCGATGCGCTTGAATATTCCTGTGGTTTTTGTGTCTGGTGGACCAATGGAAGCAGGTAAGGTCAAATTCCGCGGTAATGAAAAAGCGATTGATCTTGTTGATGCAATGGTTGTTGCAGCTGATGAAAGTTATACAGACGAAGAAGTTGAAGAATTTGAACGTTCAGCATGTCCAACCTGTGGTTCATGTTCAGGTATGTTCACTGCAAACTCAATGAACTGTTTAACCGAAGCGTTAGGTTTATCTTTACCGGGTAATGGTTCGATTGTCGCGACACATGCTAATCGTAAAAAATTATTCTTAAAAGCAGGTCAGCTTATTGTTGAATTGGCTAAGCGCTATTACGAACAAGAAGATGCAAGCATTTTACCTCGTTCAATTGCAACAAAGGCTGCATTTAAAAATGCCATGACGCTTGATATTGCAATGGGTGGTTCAACCAATACCGTTCTACACTTATTAGCTGCGGCAAGTGAAGCGGAAGTTGACTTTACCATGGACGATATTGACGAATTGTCACGTCGAGTGCCTGTATTGTCTAAAGTAGCACCTGCAAAACAAGATGTTCATATGGAAGATGTACACCGTGCAGGTGGCATCATGGCCATTTTAGGTGAACTTGATCGTGCGAATTTACTTGATGTATCACTACCAACCGTACATGAGAAAACTTTAAAAGATGCCTTGGATAAGTGGGATATTATTCGCACTGAAGATGCAGATGTGTATGAGTTCTATCGCTCATCTCCGGGTGGTGTACCAACTCAAGTTGCGTTCTCGCAAAATCGTTACTATGCAACTTTAGATGGCGATCGTGAAAAAGGCGTTATCCGCAATGCAGAACATGCATTCTCTAAAGATGGTGGTTTAGCTGTGCTATACGGCAACATCGCTCTTGATGGTTGTATTGTGAAAACTGCGGGTGTAGATGAATCTATCCTAAAATTTACTGGCACAGCGCGCGTGTTTGAGAGTCAAGATGCTGCTGTAGATGCAATCTTGGGTCATGATATTAAAGCTGGTGATGTCGTTGTTATTCGTTACGAAGGTCCACGTGGTGGTCCGGGTATGCAAGAAATGCTTTACCCAACCAGCTATCTTAAATCGAAAGGTTTAGGAAAAGACTGTGCATTAGTTACAGATGGTCGTTTCTCTGGTGGTTCATCAGGTCTTTCGATTGGACATGTTTCGCCAGAAGCTGCTGAAGGCGGTGCCATTGGTTTGGTTGAAGATGGCGATACCATTGAAATTGATATTCCAAACCGTACCATTCACTTGAACGTTGATGATGCGACTATGGCGCACCGTCGTACAGTTCAAGAAGCGAAAGGCTGGCATCCAAAAGAAGAACGTAAACGTAAGGTATCAAAAGCATTAAAAGTTTATGCAATGCATACAACAAGTGCAGCGAAAGGAGCTGTACGCGTTCTATAAAATATTCAATTTTAATAATTGAGTAGAAATTATGCACTCTTCAATACGATGAATTATTATCTGTTGAGGGTGCATTTTTTTTGCCTGATGAAAAAAATAGGCTTGTAGATGAGGGTGTTGCAAGTCATTCTATGGGTTTGTCATAAAATGATGATAAAATCTTCACCGATGCAGGAACACGTGCAATAACATGATATTTGTTCTGCGTAAGCAGAGCTCGTCAGTATTTTGTATATTAAGCTTCTGCTGCACTTTGTACTGCGATCAAAGCAGTTTTTTGGTCTAGCTTAGGATTTTATTTTTTAGAGGCACTATTCATGTCACTGCTACGCCGTTGGTTTGACCCTATCCGATCGAGTTGGTTTTACCAAAAACCCTCTCGTCAAGCGGTGTTACCCACGGAAAATGGTTTAAGTATTTATTTACGACTTGATGATGTGTATAGCTATTTGGCTGTTCAGCAATTGTCTCAGCTCGATGAGATTTTAAGTGATGAACTTAAGCCTTTAAAGATTATTATTTCCCATACGGCTTCTGAACCTCCAAATGGTATGTCACATGAAGAGTGGCAAAATTATTGTCTAAATGATGCAAAAATTTTAGCCAAGCAACACCGTTTTGCTTTTGATGAATTTCCAGAAATCCCAAGCCAAGAATCTTTAAAACAAGCCGCTGTCATATTAAAAAGAACTCCATTACAAGGTCAGAATTTCTTACATTTACTAGAAGATATTTTTCACATGCTTTGGCAGCAGCAATATGGAAAGCTGCGTACTCTTCATGCCATGGCAGTTAAACATCAGCTTCCTCAACATTTTTCAGAACGTATTTTTACGGATGAACCTGTACCGGCGGCATACTTTGAATTTGGTGGACGTAAGTATCATGCAGTAGATGATTTATTACGTTTAACCCGTCGTCTAAAACAGCAAAAGTTACTTACTGGTAATCCGATCTTTTTAATTAATCATATCGAATGGCGTGAACATTTGATTAATGACGCTGAGGCACTTACCGAAATTCAGACACTTCGTCCTGAACTCGATATATATATTGCCTTAGAAGATCCAATGAGTTGGCTGTTACTTGCTTATATTAAGGAAGAGCTGGCCGATTATTATGACATTCAATTAAAAGTTTACCCTTTAAGCTATCAAGGCCGAGATTGGTTTGACTGGAGTTTGGCAACCCGTGTTTCTAAACGAACAGATGTAGCTTTTACCCCTTTTTGCCGTCCTACAGAAGAAAGTACGCTTGAAATGGCAAAGCTTTTCTATAGCGTACTTGAAAATCAGCAAATCGATACGGTTTTTACGATTTTGCAGGCTGTGTGGACAAAAGGCAAAGATTTATCTTTCAAAAAGCATTTCCAAGAATTACAGCAACAGTTGGGAATTGAGCAGTTAACTGAGCAGGATGTGCCAGCTGTTCTGGCGCAAAATGACGCATTTTGCAGAGATAAGCATCAGCCTGATTTACCAGTTTTAGAGTTGCGTATTGATGGGCAAAGCTATGTATTTAATAGTTTGTATCGTGTTTGGATGATTGAAAGTATTTTTAGTAATGTTTTAGAAGAAAAATATAAAACGGCCTCAACTTCTAATTGAGGCCTACTCCTAAAAACAAGAATAGGGCAAAACCTGTTTTTTCCGTAGCATAACCTTGTAAGGAATCGGAGATAAACAGTGACATTTCTAGCAATTATTATGATGGTGTTTGCCTTTGCTGGCATGATTAAAGGCATGATTGGTCTAGGGTTGCCCGCAGTATCGATGGGCTTACTCACCATCGCAATGAGTCCTTTTCAAGCAGCCTCTTTACTCATTGTTCCTTCAATGGTCACTAATGTTTGGCAGCTTTTCGCTGAAGGACATGTCTGGGCTTTTATTCGCCGTTTCTGGACTTTGCTTGTAGGCATTGTAGTGGGCTCAATATGGAGCTTTCTGCCCACCTTGAGCCAAAGTCATGGGCATAGTAGTGAAATTTTATTAGGCTGTATGCTGGCTTTATATGGACTCTACGGTCTATGTGTGAAGAAGCTCCCGCACTTAGGCAAGCATGAACGTTGGTTATCGCCCATCATTGGTTATATCGGTGGGGCAGTGACGGTAGCAACAGGTGTGATTATTATTCCAGTAGTACCTTACTTGCAGTCGTTGCATTTAAAACGTGATGAGCTGGTACAGGCTTTGGGGCTGACTTTTACTGTCTCTACGATTTGCCTTGCAGTGTTTTTACACCACAACCCTATATCAGGAATAACGCTAGACTATCGTTTATCTTTTGCGGCTTTATTTGCTGCATTAGTTGGAATGTGGTTAGGTAAAAAAATCCGTTATCGACTAAATGAACAAAAATTTCGTCGTATATTTTTTATTGGTTTGGTGTCATTAGGGATTTATATGGTTTTGCACTAAGCCAAGTATTTAAGGGCGATGTTGCAGTAAAAAATCAGAAAACTGTTGATAGCTTTGAGGAAGTTGATTGAAATTTTGTGTGGCTAAAAGCAGTTTACGATTTGCCCACGCCCCTAGTAATTGAATCGAATGGAAATCATAGTCCGATTGCAAACGCTGTGCAGCGCGGGCGGGCATAATTGCAATTCCAACACCTTTCGCCACAACCTCAGCAATTGCGCCAAAGCTAGGTAAACGTAAACGGTACTGTATGTTAAAGCCCAATAATTTAGCTTGAGTTTCAATTGATTGTTGCAGAGAGTGGTGGGGCTTAAGACCAATAAAGCCATAGCTTAGAGCATCTACCAAATTCAGCTCTTGGTATTGAGCTAAATTGTGGGTAGTAGGGCAAATCAGAACTAAAGGGTCGCTGGCAAATTCTTTTGTTTGCAAATGCCTTGTATCAAAGAAACTTGAGACGAGTCCTAAATTGGCAATTCCCTGCGTTAATGCATCTACAATTTCAGAGCTTTCTGCTTCGTGCAAATCGATATTCATTTCGGGATGTAGTACTAGATATTGCGGTAAGAGAGGCGGTAGATATTCACTTTGAGCAGAAGAGTTACACCAAAGGATCAATGATTCTGTGGTCTTTTGCCTAAAACGCTGCATTTCTTGTTCGAGTTGATCTTTTTGCGCCAAAAGCTGACGAGCATGTTCAGTAAAAGCATGTCCTGCGGTCGTGAGTTCGACTCCTGTTGTCTGGCGAATAAATAAAGGAGTTTCAAAATATTGTTCGAGTTTTTTTATACGTTCGCTGGTAGCCTGAAGTGAAATCGCGGAACGATCTGCACCTTTAGTTAGGCTACCTGTAGAGACAATATGGAGAACCAGTTGTAAATCAAAAAAATCAAAACGCATGACAGGGAACGTATTGAAGGGTAAGTGATCATCATACTAAAAAGTGATCAAGAAAGGGCGATGAAAAATAATAATAAAAAAGGCAGCTGATGCTGCCTTTGGGAACTTAAGTTTTATCTTTTAAACTAAACAACCAGTTCAAAATAATGGCTGCAAACGTTGCTGTACCAATGCCGCCTAAATTGAAGTTACCAAACATCAATTCAAAGTTTCCGGCACCTAAAATAATCGTCACAGAAGCAACAATCAGGTTTTTATTGTTAGAAAAATCGACTTTATTTTCAATCCAGATTTTTGCACCAGCAATGGTAATTAAACCAAACACGACAATAGACGCACCTGTTAAAACAGCATTTGGGATGGTGCTAATTACTGCGCCAAATTTTGGAGATAAACCCAAGAAAATTGCAAAGACACCAGCAATGACAAAAACAATCGTTGAGTACACACGAGTTACCGCCATAACTCCAATGTTTTCACCGTAGGTGGTCATACCCGGTGCACCTACGCTACCAGAGAGTGTTGTGGCCAAACCATCTGCGACAAATGCTTTCCCCAATTGTGGAGTCAGGTTTTCACCAGTCATGGCACCTACAGCTTTAATATGCCCTAGGTTTTCTGCTACTAAAATAAGCGCAACCGGAGCAATAATGAGCATAGCTCTGGTGTCAAAAGTAGGGTGTGAAAAACTTGGAATTCCGAACCACGCAGCCGCTGAAATCTGGCTAAAATCGATTGGTTTACCTAAACCTAGACCATTGGTGGTGATAGCATAAATCACATAAGCCAAGATTAAACCAACCAATAGAAGTAGACGTTGCAATAAGCCGCGAGTAAAGACTGCAATACTTCCCATACAAAGTACGGTAATGAGTGCCATCCACATTTCAAATGGTTGGCCTGCAACACCTTTAATCGTAACAGGTGCAAGGTTTAGACCAATAATCATCACAATCGCGCCAGTAACGACAGGCGGCATGAGTTTTTCAATCCAGCGTGTGCCAGTAAGCATCACAATAAAACCGATGAGGGCATAAAACACGCCGCACGCAACGATTCCACCTAAAGCCATAGAGAGGTTTGGATTTGCACCTGAACCTGTAATATGCCCAGTCGCTGCTGCAACCACACCAATAAAGGCAAAACTTGATCCTAAGTAACTTGGAACGCGACCACCTGTAATTAAGAAGAACAGGATGGTACAGATGCCAGACATTAAAATGGCAAGATTTGGATTAAAACCCATGAGTAATGGTGCTAAAACAGTTGCTCCAAACATGGCAAACGCATGTTGAATACCTAAAATAGCACTTTGAACTGGAGGGAGATATTCATTGGTAGAGACTGGCCGATGGTCAATATCACCTTGGTAAGGCTGCCATTTTGGAAACCAATTGGACATAAAATAAACTCGTTATTTTTTAATTGGTGCCATGATACTCTTTCTTGAGAATGCATTTAATCTCTAGAGAGAAGTATGTCCGTGAAAATTAATTATTTTTTAACGATTGGTATAATTTTTAAATTCTAAATGTACGTATTTAGTTATTTTTTTCTTATAAAAATTAATTTTATGATTTTTAAAAAATATTTAAAAAAATAGAAAATCGGCGAAAATTTAAGAAAACTGGGGAACTTTGTAAGTAAAAAGCAGTGCATCGGTAATGCACTGCTTTGTTAAACAATCGGTAAAATCAGCTTAGCCAGTGTTACGTAAACCAGCAGCAATACCTGCAATACTCACCATTAGCGCATGATCAACAGGGGTGTTTTCTGCTTGACGCTCAGCGAGATAATCACGACGGCGTTTCATCAGTTCAGCCTGTAAAAGGTGTAAAGGTAGTAAATAAGGTTTACGAACTTGCATAGACTGATCAAGAACTTCGTTATTACTCAGAAGTTTTGATTCATCTTTTAAAGCAAGCAGGGTTTCAACAGCATCTTTTAATCGCTGACGTAATTGGTTGCCGAGTACTTTTAAATCTTCATCTTCAGTCAGATGTGATTCGTAATAGAGCGCA
This sequence comes from Acinetobacter sp. AOR14_HL, assembly GCF_027855175.1. Taxonomy (NCBI): domain Bacteria; kingdom Pseudomonadati; phylum Pseudomonadota; class Gammaproteobacteria; order Moraxellales; family Moraxellaceae; genus Acinetobacter; species Acinetobacter sp. AOR14_HL. The sequence continues at coordinate 19,184 of NZ_JAKTII010000011.1, forward strand.
ATGTTGGCATCGGCTTTTGACAATACCATTTCCAGCATATCGATGAGTGTCTGGAAATAAGGCCATTGCTGGAGCATTTCATCAAGGGTTGCTTTTTGCTGATCTGCAATCACTTCATTAATTGCTGCCCCAGTGCCTAACCATGCAGGTAACATTAAACGGATTTGTGTCCATGCAAACACCCATGGAATGGCACGTAAAGACTCGATGCCGCCACTCACTTTACGTTTTGCCGGACGTGAGCCTAAAGGCAACATTTGTAACTCAAGCTCAGGCGTAACGGTCCGTAAATATTTCACGAAGTGTGGGTTTTCACGCACTGTTTGACGATAAACCTTAACAGAATGATCTGTCATACGGTTCATGAGTTCACGCCATTCAGCTTTAGGTTCCGGTGGTGGTAATAAGGTCGCTTCAAGTGTTGCTGCGGTATAGATTTCAAGGTTTTGCATTGCAATCCCTTCTAGACCGAATTTGAAGCGGATCATTTCACCTTGTTCAGTCACTCGGATTGCACCCGAGATCGAACCCGGTGGCTGTGAAAATAGTGCCTGTTGAGTTGGAGCACCACCACGACTAATTGAACCACCACGACCGTGGAACAGAGTCAACTGTACGCCGTGTGTTTGAGCAATTGCAGTCAGCTCTTCTTGAGCACGATATTGTGCCCAGTTGGCAGACATAAATCCGGCATCTTTTGCAGAGTCAGAGTAACCGATCATAACTTCGTGTTTACCCTGAATGTGCTGTTTATACCAATGCATATTGAACAGCGTATTCATGGTAGTTGCAGCGCCATCTAAGTCCTTTAAAGTTTCAAACAGAGGAACTACTCGTAAAGGATGCTGAATACCTGCTTCTTTTTGTAACAACAATACAGCTAAAACATCGCTTGGATATTCAGCCATAGAAATAATATAAGCCCCTAAAGATTCAGGCGGTTGGTCTGCCAAAGTACGCATGGTTGCAAATACTTCTTGAACATCTGGGTGTCCAATCAAACTGCCTTCAGGTTCATTAATATATTTCGGTAAAAGTGGACGTTTGCTTTGTAATTCCTGAATTAGAAAGTTTTGGCGCGCTTGTTCAGTCCACGATTCAAAATTACCTAAACCTAAGTATTCGGTAATTGCTGAAATTGCTTGACGGTGACGACCTGATTCTTGGCGAATGTCGAGTTTAAGTAGTTCAATACCAAAACAGTTCACACGGTAGATAAAGTCGAGTAGTTGACCATTCGCAATTTCAGGCAGGTTACTGTCGATTAAAGAGCGATAGCACAGCAATAATGGTTGTAAGAGCTCATCTTTACTTTTAATCACATTCGTATCGTCTGCTTCGAGTCCTTGCAAACGTTGAGCTAACCAGTGACGAGTCGCTTTTAAGCGTTCTCGTGTTGCACGTAAATACTCACGATAAGGTTCTGCATGTTGGTTACCAATGGCTTGAATCATTTCTTCAGAACAGGTTTGGATCGAAAGTTCCCAACGTAAGTTTTCGATATCTCTTAAATAGAGATCGGCAGCTTGCCAGCGCGATAACCACAGCACTTCTTGTGTAATTTGATGGGTAACATTTGGGTTACCATCACGGTCTCCACCCATCCATGAGGCGAAACGCACTGGTGCAATGTTAAGGGGTAAGTTTTGTTGGCAATTTTCTTGAACCAACTCATTTAACTCTCGAATAAATTTAGGTACTGCATTCCAAAGTGTTTGTTCAATGGTTGCAAAGCCCCATTTTGCTTCATCAACAGGAGTCGGACGATGTTGGCGAATTTCATCTGTTTGCCATGCCGAACTAATTTGTTGTTTTAGGTTCGCAAGTGCACTTTGACGCTCTCGAGGAGTAAGTTTTTGCTGATCAAGCTGAGACAAGCACGCATTGATATCATCATATTTCTGAATGAGTGTACGACGACTGACTTCAGTTGGATGTGCCGTAAGTACCAGCTCAATATCAAGATCACAAACTTGTTGGAATAGTTTTTCTGTTGAAATACTTTTATCTTTAAATTTTTCAAATAGGTGAACAAGCGGATTCGGAGAGTTGGCATCCGAATCGAATTCTGCTTGTCTACGGCTACGGACCACATGATATTGTTCGGCAATATTGGCAAAATTTAGGAAATGAGAAAAAGCTCGGGTAAGGGGAAGTAGTTCATCGTCGGGTAGATTTAAAAATAATTGTTCTAGTTGCTTTTGGGCTTCAGCTTGGCCATCACGTGCACCTTTAGCAAGGGCACGAATTTGCTCGATCTGATTAAACAGCTCTTGTCCTGCATGTTGCTTTAGGGTTTCACCTAATAAATTACCAAGTAAGCGGACATCCTCGCGCAGTGGCGCATCGATTTGCTGAACCATGCTATTTTCTCCTGTTCTTATCCTTATCGAATATAGCGTGATTAACAAACATTCCAAGCTTTGAGCGTAAGAAAATGTGAATTTTTGCTTAAAAAATAACATTTAATTCGCTTATGGCGTCTTAAAAGAAGACATGCACTCAGTGCAACTTTTGGCAATCGGACTTTGGTTTAATTCCGATATTTGAGCAGGAATAACGTAATTGCATCTTGAATGATTTGCTCAAGCTCATGAGCATTTGGTACAGCAATGATCCCAAGTAAAACCTTCTGGTGGCGTACGCCAAGCAATAAGGACATAAGAAGCTCGGTTTGATAAGTAGGATTATCGGTTTGAATAAAACCTAATTGAGCCGCTTTTTGCAAAAACTCAGCTAATTGATTTTGCAGGCGGGTATGAGATGCATCAAAAAACTGTAGAGCGAGAGGACTTTGTTCTGCTGCAAGTTCAAATAAAACGTGCTCGAGTTTAAGCGCTTCAGGTGAGTAAATAATCTGCAAAGCACGTAAACAAACACTGTGGAGTGTCTGGCAAAAGTCTGCCGAGGCATCTAATTCAAATTGTTTAGTGCAGAGAGACTCTTCACAGGTTTCTGTAATTGCGCAAATAAATAGATTGGCTTTGTCTTGAAAGTGATTATAAACCGTGAGCTTAGTGACACCTGCTTCCTGTGCAATCTGGTTCATGCTGGTACCGTGATAGCCAGATTTTAAAAAAATAGCTTTCGCGGCTTGTAAGATACGAGCACGTTTTTCTAGATCTTTGGGGCGCCCACTTTGATTAACTGTTTGCACAAAACCCTCTGTTAAAAATTTAAAAAATAGCGATTTATAAGTTTTTCTTTAATTAATGTACCCATGAGTATATTAATTAAAAAACAAACAATTTATGATGCAAGCATATTGTGCCTTAAAAAATCAGTTTGAATAAGAGCGATAAGATATGAATCTGTTAAAACCTCTCATCATGAGTATGGTGATTGTTTGTACGGTCACATTAATGGGGTGTAGTAAAGAAGCCCCAAAAACAGAAGAAATACCCTATGTGATGGTGGCTCAACCCTTGACCACACTCAATGAACAAAAAAGCTACGCAGGGGATGTGCAGGCCAGACAACAAACGGCTTTAGCGTTTCGAGTTGGTGGGCAAGTCACGGCACGTTACGTGGACGTCGGTGATCGAGTTAAGGTTGGACAAGTTTTGGCAAAGCTTGACGTGGCAGATGCTCAGCTACAGTTAAATGCTGCTAAAGCCCAACTGGACAATGCACAGGCAGCAGCAAAAACGGCATCAGATGAGTTAAAACGTTTTCAGCAATTACTGCCAATTAATGCGGTTAGCCGTTCGCAATACGATACGGTAAAAAATCAGTATGACTCGGCACAAGCAGCGTTACAACAAGCTCGTTCTAACTATGAAGTTTCTGCCAATCAGACAGGATATAACCAACTCGTTTCTAATAAAAATGGGGTGATTACTGCGCGAAACATTGAAATTGGACAAGTGGTTGCAGCGGGTCAAGCCGCTTATCAACTGGCAATTGATGGAGAGCGTGAAGTTGTCATTGGCGTACCAGAACAAGCGGTTGCCGAGATCAAAGTTGGTCAGGCAGCTTGGGTCACTTTATGGTCTAAACCGAATGATCGATTTGCTGGTTATGTGCGCGAAGTTTCTCCCGCGGCTGATCAGTCTCGTACCTTTACAGTCAAGGTTGCACTCAAAGAAGGGCAGTCTGTTATTCAGCTTGGACAAAGTGCACGTGTATTTTTTAGCTCAACTCAAACCAATGTGATGAGTGTGCCACTTTCGAGTGTTTCAGCAACAGATAATCAGCCTTATGTATGGGTTGTTAATGCGAATCAGACATTGCGTAAAGTACCTGTAACAATTGGTGCATATGGAAAAGATAGTGTGCCGGTATTATCTGGCTTAGCTCCAAATGATTGGGTTGTGATTGGCGGCGTACATTTGCTACGTGATAAACAGAAGATTCACCCGATTGACCGTGAAAACCGTGGGGTGAAAATTCAGGGAGCAACCCAGCCATGAAATTCAATCTCTCGGAATGGGCATTAAATAATAAAGGCATCGTCCTTTATTTTATGCTGTTGCTTGGCATTATCGGTGCGATCTCTTATTCAAAATTATCACAAAGTGAAGACCCACCCTTTACCTTTAAGGTAATGGTGGTACAGACCTATTGGCCTGGGGCGACTGCCAAAGAAGTTTCTACTTTAGTTACGGACCGTATCGAAAAGGAACTTATGACAACAGGGCAGTATGACAAGATTATGGCTTATTCCCGTCCAGGCGAGTCACTAGTCACTTTTGTGGCCAAGGATTCACTTACTTCTGACAAGATTCCCGATGTTTGGTACAACGTTCGTAAGAAGGTCAATGATATACGTCATGAACTACCAAACGGCGTACAAGGTCCATTTTTCAATGACGAATTTGGCGATACTTTCGGCAATATTTATGTACTGACAGGCAAAGACTTTGACTATGCACTTCTTAAGGAATATGCAGATCGTTTGCAATTACAGCTTCAACGGGTCAAGGATGTCAGTAAGGTCGAATTAATTGGTCTGCAAGACCAAAAAATCTGGATTGAGATTTCTAACACCAAAGCGGTACAGCTTGGTATTCCAGTGACTGCGATTCAAGATGCCTTACAAAAGCAAAACAGTATGGCAAGTGCAGGTTTTTTTGAAACAGGCACAGACCGTATTCAGATTCGGGTAAGTGGTCATTTACAAAACATTGATGAAATTAAGAAAATGCCTTTACTGGTAGGTGATAAAACCATTCAACTCGGAGATGTCGCTGATGTCTACCGTGGTTTTAGTCAACCTGCTCAGCCACGTATGCGTTTCATGGGTGAAAATGGTATTGGTATTGCTCTATCGATGCGTAAGGGCGGTGACATTATTGCCTTAGGTAAAAATCTCGACACAGAATTTGCCCAACTGCAAAAAACTTTGCCTTTAGGCATGAAACTCCAAAAAGTTTCTGACCAACCTGTAGCGGTACAACGCAGTATTCAGGAGTTTATAAAGGTACTCGCTGAAGCAGTTATTATTGTCTTGTTAGTGAGTTTTTTCTCTTTAGGTTTCCGTACAGGATTGGTTGTCGCTTTTTCTATTCCTTTAGTTTTAGCAATGACCTTTGCGGGTATGAGTCTATTCGATGTCGGCCTGCATAAGATTTCACTGGGTGCCTTGATTCTGGCGCTAGGTTTGTTAGTCGATGACGCCATTATTGCTGTCGAGATGATGGCAATTAAGATGGAGCAGGGGTATAGCCGAATTAAAGCCGCCGGATTTGCGTGGAAAACAACAGCATTTCCGATGCTCACTGGAACACTGATTACTGCGGCTGGTTTCTTACCGATCGCTACGGCTCAGTCTGGTACAGGTGAATACACTCGCTCTATCTTTCAGGTGGTGACGATTGCCTTATTAGTCTCTTGGGTCGCGGCAGTTTTATTCGTACCTTATTTAGGTGAAAAGCTATTACCCGACTTTACCAAAATAGGCCATCAGGCACCTTGGTATGTCCGTTTATGGGCGAGATTAACTAAAAAACCGCAACCGCAAACTGTGGCTATTTCACAGGACCATCACTACGACCCTTACCAATCTAGCTTCTATTTACGTTTTAGAAAGATGGTCGAGTTTTGTGTGACTTACCGTAAAACAGTAATTGCGACGACGGCGGGTATTTTTGTACTGTCTGTATTGATGTTTAAGATAGTTCCTCAGCAGTTTTTCCCACCTTCGAACCGTGCCGAGATTTTAGTCGATTTAAAACTTGAAGAAGGCGCTTCTTTAACAGCGACAGAACAAGCTGTGAAAAAGGTTGAAAAGTTTCTGTCTAAACAAAAAGGTATTGATAACTATGTGGCCTATGTCGGTACAGGTTCACCACGTTTTTATTTACCATTAGACCAGCAATTACCGCAAGCCAGCTTTGCGCAGTTTGTAGTTCTGGCATCATCACTTGATGATCGTGATGAAATTCGACGCTCGTTAGAAACACAAATTAAGCAATTACTTCCGCAAGTTCGTACTCGCGTGTCATTACTGGAAAATGGCCCACCTGTTGGTTATCCGTTGCAATATCGTGTGTCGGGTGAAGATCAAAATCTGGTACGTCAAGAAGCACAGAAAGTCGCTAAACTAGTTAGCGAAAACCCGAATACGACCAATGTACATTTAGATTGGGGTGAGCCGAGTAAGATTATTTCAATTCAAATTGACCAAGATCGTGCTCGACAAATGGGTGTCTCTAGTGTGGATTTAGCGAATTTCATTAATGCATCAATTACAGGTAGTGCGATTGAGCAATATCGTGAAAAGCGTGAACTCATTGAAATCCGTTTACGCGGTGATCAGAGTGAGCGAGTTGAAGTGGCTTCACTGGCAAGTTTAGCTGTACCAACGACCAATGGAACGACTGTGCCTTTAGCTCAAATCGCTAAAATTGAGTATAAATTTGAAGATGGTTTAATCTGGCATCGTAACCGCTTACCAACCATTACTGTTCGTGCAGATATCCGGACTCAATTACAGCCAGCTACAGTGGTTGGTGAGTTAGCTGAATCAATGGATAAGTTACGTGCTGAATTACCAAGTGGCTATCTTGTTGAAGTTGGTGGAACGGTAGAAGAGTCTGCACGTGGGCAAAATTCTGTGAATGCTGGTATGCCACTGTTTTTAGCAGTTGTCATGACATTACTGATGATTCAGCTCAAAAGCTTATCGCGCGCGACCATTGTGTTGTTAACAGCTCCACTAGGTTTAATTGGTGTGGTTTTATTCTTACTGTTATTTAACAAACCATTTGGCTTTGTGGCCATGTTAGGCACAATTGCACTCTCTGGCATGATCATGCGTAACTCGCTTATCTTGATTGATCAAATTGAACAAGACAGGCAAGCAGGTCATTCAACATGGGAAGCGATTATTGAGGCTACTGTACGTCGATTCCGTCCGATTATTTTGACTGCTTTGGCCGCGGTTCTGGCGATGATTCCACTTTCACGGAGTATTTTCTTTGGTCCGATGGCAGTTGCGATCATGGGTGGATTGATTGTTGCCACCTTACTGACATTATTTTTCTTACCTGCACTCTACGCAGCATGGTTTAAGGTGAAAAAAACCGCATAAAATACATAAATTTTTTGTGAATAAAGGTGCGAAATATTGAAAACTCCAATATAGTAGCACCTGTCTTTACACAAAAAATACAGGATTATTTCACTGCATAAAAAATAGGCAAATGCAGTGAATTGAGGTGAAATACAGATGGGGCAAGACCATATCGAACAGCATCGCCGTTATATTGTAATTTCTTATGCGTTCATGTTTCTTGCATTGTTTACAGTTATTTTTGCAGCCTTTGCTTATTTGGTTGCTCGCAAAGTAGCAGTTGTAGATAATGCGGAAGTTTGGATTCATGCGCATGCACTATGGATTATGCGAAACGGGATTCTATTTCTTTGTATGGCAATTTTTGCTGCGGTCTGGTTTATTCCGCTCTTCTTTTTTGCATGGGACAGTAATCTTTGGGTAACTGCCTCTACGGTTGCTGGCGTGGTATTTAGCGCGATTGCGTGGTTATTTCTATTAAATGCATGGTTAAAAGGCTTGTCTAAATATTTAAAAAATAAGGCAGTTTTTTAATATATCTATTTTTTAAACATTTTCCCCTTGTAAATTCGGCTAAAGCCCCCCATTTAGTCGGCAATAGAGTATTGATAAAATTCCGTGAGGAGCACCGCCAAAAATGGCTAAACGTGATTATTATGAGGTTTTAGGCGTTTCAAAAACCGCAAGTGATGATGAGATCAAAAAAGCCTACCGTAAATTGGCGATGAAATATCATCCTGATAGAAACCCTGACAATGCCGAAGCTGAAGAGAAATTTAAAGAAGCTGCTGAAGCTTATGAAGTTTTATCGGATAGCGAAAAGCGTAGCATGTACGATCGCATGGGTCATAATGCGTTCGAAGGTGGCTTTGGCGGCGGTGGTGGCGGCTTTGGCGGATTTAGTGCAGAAGATATTTTTAGCCAGTTCGGTGATATCTTCGGTGGTGCATTCGGTGGTGGTGGACGTCAACAGCGTCAACGTCGCGGATCAGATTTACGCTATGTAATGGAACTTACCCTTGAAGAAGCTGTAAAAGGGGTGAAAAAAACCATTACCTTTACTGCTCCTGCACCATGTGATGTGTGTGATGGTAAAGGTTCAAAAAATCCAAAAGATGTTGAAACTTGTAAAACTTGTCATGGTTCAGGACAAGTGCGTATGCAGCAAGGTTTCTTCTCTGTACAACAAACATGTGGTACTTGTCGTGGCCAAGGTAAAATTATTAAAAACCCTTGTCAGGCATGTCATGGTTCTGGTGTAGCTGATCGCCAGCAAACGTTGGAAGTTACAATTCCAGCGGGTGTAGATAATGGTGATCGCGTACGTTTGAGTGGCAAAGGCGAAGCAATTCGTGATGGCCAATCAGGTGATTTGTACGTTGAAGTCGTTGTTCGCGAACACGAAATTTTCCAACGTGATGGTGCCGACCTTTATATGGATGTACCTGTTAGCATTGCTGATGCTGCACTTGGTAAAGAAATTGAAATTCCAACTTTGGAAGGTCGTGTTAGTTTGAAGATTCCTGAGGGAACTCAAACAGGCAAATTATTCCGTTTACGCGGCAAAGGCGTTCGTCCAGTACGTAGCAGCATGGTTGGTGATTTACTCTGCCGTATTGTGATAGAAACACCGGTCAACTTGAATGCTCGCCAACGTGAATTACTTAAAGAGTTGCAAGCTTCTTTTGATGGCGAAGACAGTGCTTCTTCACCAAAGAAAAAATCATTCTTTGATCGTTTGTTCGATTAATACTTGATTAGATAAGAAATTAAAAAGAAGGCGGATATTGATAAAATATCCGCCTTTTTATTGCGCTGATTCATCTTATTATTTTTATTCTGCTTAAAAGAAAATTACTTCTGCTTACTCTGTAGGGTGAGCAACATCAATGTCGTCAACATTTACAGTCGGTTCGCTAGAAGCAAGAGTAGGAGCATTTTCGATAACTGGTGCGGCTACTGCTTCTGCCTGTACAGCTACTTTAGGCGTTTCTGCTGTTGTTTCGCCAATAATCGGGTCAATATCTTCAACTTTAACGTCGGTATTAGTCTCGCTTACTATGCTAATTTGAGCTGTAGGCGTTGCTGTTTGAGTAACGTTAGTTGTAATACGTGCTTTAGATAAGCTTTCTAATGTGTCTCCTGGCTGGATTGCAGGTTCTGCAAATGCCACTGAACTCATAATCCCCATCATCGCTGTTAAGCCAATAATTCTCGAATGCATGTTGAACTCCTTATAGTCATCTTTTTTTCATTCGTGGCTGAGTAGTGTGCAGATCAATTCTTTAACTTTTGTGAAAACAGATTAAATTTCAGCTGATCTTAAAAAATAATTTTTACTTTTTATCGTGAGCAAAGAGTTTTGATATAGTAGACAAATTACGTAAAACAGAAGATTGAGAAGGATTATGTCAGCAGCTCCACGCATTGGTGTTTTAGGTGCAGGCGGTCGTATGGGCCGTACGCTTATTCAAGCAGTTCAACAGGCAGGCTATCAATTAGCTGCTGCGGTAGAGCGTCCGGAAAGTAGTTTGGTCGGCACTGACGCTGGTGAGCTTGCTGGTATTGGTTCAGTGGGTGTGAAGGTTTCAGGAAGTTTGGCAGAGGTTCTGAAAGACTGCGATGTAATCATTGATTTTACTGCACCAGTTGCAACTGCTCAGCATTTGAAGCTTTGCCGTGAAGCTGGGGTTGCCATGGTTATTGGTACAACAGGTATGTCAGATGAGCAAAAAGCTGAGTTAGACGAAGTTGCCACTCATACACCTGTGGTTTACGCTGCGAACTATTCAGTTGGTGTAAATGTATCAATCAAGTTACTTGAGCTTGCAGCAAAAGTATTTGGCGATACAGTAGATATTGAAGTGATTGAAGCTCACCACCGTCATAAAGTAGATGCGCCGTCAGGTACAGCATTAATGATGGGTGAAGCGATTGCAGATACTTTAGGCCGTAACCTAAAAGAAGTTGCTGTTTATGGACGTGAAGGATATACAGGCCCACGTGACCGTCAAACGATTGGTTTCGAAACCATTCGTGGTGGTGATATTGTTGGTGAACACACTGTTATGTTCATTGGTGAAGGTGAGCGCGTTGAAGTGACTCATAAAGCAACTAACCGTATGAACTTTGCTGCTGGTGCAGTGCGAGCTGCGGCATGGGTTGTGGGCCGTGAAGCGCGTAAATATGACATGAAAGATGTTTTAGGATTGAACGACGTACAGGTTTAAAACCCTGTACGTATTCCATGTGTAGCGAGAAAAAAAAGATAGAGCAGAACATGAATAAAAAACAAATTGCCCTGACCACTCTTCTTTGTTTAAGTAGCCTCTGGACGGGGGCTGCTTCTACAGAAAAAGCTAAATTAAGCTTAGACCGCAATAATATTAAAGTCTGGACCTATCAGAAAACTGATAATCCAGTCTTTCAATATAAAGCAGAAACGACATTTGATGTGCCACTCGAACGCGCTGTCGCCGTGATTTTAGATGTGAATCGTGCCGATCAGTGGGTGCCTTATATGGGCAAAGTTGAAATGTTGTCTCAAGATGAGAAAAAAGGTGAGTTCACACTGTATATGGTGTTGGATTTTCCATTTCCTTTGAAAGATCGTGATGTCGTTGTAAAAGGAAAAATGAGCAAGGCTGCAAATGGCGTTGTGACAATTAAAAATACTGCAATTAGCGGAAATTATCCGATACAACCCGATGTGGTGCGCTTAACACGCTATGAAGGGGACTGGACATTCCAGAAACTTGCAAATAATAAGGTGAAAGTAACCACCAGTGGTTATGCTGATCCTGCTGGTGCAATTCCATTAAGTTTTGTGAATATGTTTGTTCAACAGCAGCCTTACCAGATGTTGCTTAAAATGAAGCGCGAAGTGACCAGTCCGATTTATGAACAACCGAAACTACCAGATATTTTAAAATAAATAAGTTTAAAAAAAGCGCCTGAAATCAGGCGCTTTTTTTATTAATCTGAACACTGCTGTAACGCTTGGGCAGGACTGCTCTCGCGTTTGATTTGGAATAAAACCAATAACAACGCTAACCCCGCCAGTAATGCACCAGCAAATGATACTGCGCTATAACCCCAACCTAAATCGAGTACTAATGCGCCTGCTGCTGCTCCTACTGCGTTACCTAGGTTAAACGCACCGATATTTACTGAAGAGGCAAGGCCTGGTGCTTCGTGAGCGACGGACATTACACGCATTTGTAATGGAGGCACTAAAGCAAAGGTTGCTGCACCCCAGATCACTAAAGCAATGGCTGCCCCAATCTGACTTTGTGCAAGGATTGGAAAAGTCACCATCATCACAATCAACAGAACCAAGAAACCAATCAGGGTTTTGTTGATGGACAAATCTGCAAAACGTCCACCTAAATGGTTACCAATTGAGAAACCGACACCAATCAGCATCAGCATAAAAGTAATGAAGGTAGGTGAAGCATGGGTAAACTCAGTCAAACTTGGCGCAATATAGGTATAGAGCGTAAACATTGCACCCGCACCGAGTACGGTGGTGAGCAAGGCAAGTATTACAGGAGTGCGCGTTAACACTTTCAACTCAGCTTTCACATTTGGTTTTTGGGCAACCATACCTTGTGGGAGGGCTTTCCATAAAGCGAGCATGGTAATCACACCAAGCAACGAAATAGCAAGGAAAGACATACGCCATCCAATGTTTTGCCCAACCCATGTTGCCAAAGGCACACCACCAATATTGGCAATGGTTAGGCCCATAAACATGGTTGCTACAGCACTGGCTTGTTTATGTGCGGGCACAATGCTTGCTGCTACAACTGAACCTATCCCGAAGAACGCACCGTGGTTCAAGCTTGTGATGAGACGAGCACCTAATAAGCTCATATAGTTTGGTGAAAACGCTGCAAGCAGGTTACCTACTGTAAAGATCGCCATAAGGAAAATAAGCGCATTACGTCGTGCAAAACCACCGAACCACAGGGTCATGAACGGGGAACCTAGCATTACGCCAAGTGCATAGCCCGTAATTAACATTCCGGCTGTTGGAATTGAAATCCCTAAATCATTAGCGATATTCGGCAATAATCCCATTGGTGAGAATTCAGTGGTGCCAATGGCAAAGGCACCGATTGCCAATGCCAATAACGAGAACGCCGTATTTGATTGAGTGTTCATGAGTTTAGTCCCAAACTGGTGCCCATGGCTCTGGGCTAACTTCACGACTGTTACGATCAAGTTCGGCAATCAGTTGCATTTCAGCTGAAGTTAACTCGATATCCTGTGCTTTTAAATTGCTCATCAGGTTTTCACGTTTAGTCGAAGATGGAATGACTGCAAAACCACGTTGCAATGCCCATGCCAGTGCAATTTGTGCTGTTGTTGCTTGATGAGCTGCTGCAATTTCAGCTAAAACAGGGTCTTGAAGCACTTTGCCGTACGCAAGCGTCATATATGAAGTGACATCAATATTCTTCTCTTGTAAGAAGTTCACAAGTTTGTGGTTTTGAAGATAAGGGCTTAGCTCAATCTGATTAGTTGCAATATGTTCTGCACCAATTGTGTCAATTGCTTGTTGGGTAAGCTCAATATTGAAGTTTGAGATACCAATTTGTTTAGTCAGGCCTTGTTGCTTTGCCTCAAGTAAAAGCTGCATGATTTCAGGAATCGAAACGCCTAAGTCCGGTGCTGGCCAGTGAATCAACGTTAAATCGACATGGTCAGTACGAAGTTTTTGTAAGCTCTCTTTTAAGCTTGGAATAAATTTATCTTGAGTAAAATTATCTACCCAGATTTTTGTGGTTAAAAATAAATCCTGACGTGATATGCCGCTTTCGGCAATGGCTTGACCAATCGCTGCTTCATTGTCATAAATTTGAGCAGTATCAATTGCACGGTAACCTACATCTAAAGCATTTTTAACAGAATCAATCACCGCTTGCTCTTTTAGACGGAAAGTTCCTAGACCAAAACGTGGGATATTCATGTGTTCACCTGAATTTAAATAATTGTTTAACTTGAGGTGCATTTTGCTCGGATTATTGTTGCGAAAAAATAGATGAATAAGCAAAATATCTTTGATGATTAGTCAATAATAGAATAAGCCATGAAATCAACAATTGAAGAACTTGTTGCCTTTATCACAATTATTGATACAGGTTCATTTGTAGCCGCAGCAGAGCATTTAAAACAAACACCTTCAGGAGTAAGCCGCTCTTTAACACGCTTAGAGACTAAGTTAGATGTGACCTTGTTAGAGCGAACGACACGTAAGTTAAAACTGACTCAAGAAGGGCAGCAGTTTCTGGTAAAGGCCCGTAAAATCTTAAATGAGCTAAATGCTGCTGAAGAAGAACTGCAAAAATCTGATCAGGGTACTGCGGGACTCATTCGTATTGATTCAGCTACTCCGTTTGTTTTACACGTGATTGCACCATTAATGCATAAGTTTCGTGAGTGCTATCCAGATATTGAAATTGAGTTAAATAGCAATGATCAGGTGATTGACTTGTTACAACATAAAACGGATGTGGCATTTCGATTTGGGGAGCTTAATGATTCGAGCCTACATGCCAAACTAGTTTGTAAAAGTCGCTTATTTATTGTGGCGAGCCCGGAATATTTGGCGATTAAGGGCACTCCAACACAACCAGAAGAACTCGAACAACATGATCTGATTGGTTTTACCAGACCTGCCTATATTAATAGCTGGCCGATTAAAGTTGGCGATGAATATTTTTTTGCGCAAGCAAACATTAAAGCTTCTAGTGGAGAGACAGTACGTCAACTCACCATTAGAGGGCATGGTATTGCACGGCTATCTGAATTTGAAGTTTGGAAAGATATTGAAGAAGGGCGATTGATTGCATTATTTGAAGATCAAATTGAACATCAATATCAAAGCATCCATGCTGTGTATTATCAACAAGAGCATCTACCAAAACGAATCCGTTTATTCATTGAGTTTTTGGCAGAACAGTTAAAAGATGGTTTTAAAAACGCTCTCTAAAAGTAGCATAGCCATCCGTTGGAAAATGAACCTCTAGAAGTGGAGTGGTTTGTCCTTCTGATGAATGCTGTGCCAGAAAATAGCTTTTTTGCTGTTGGCGGCAACTAAAATATAATTTGGAATAGGTCGAGTTCACCATCACAACTTCATTTGAGCTATTACGCTTATATTGATAATGAGAAATCGTACTGGCCTCATCATCAGTGCGCTGCTCCAATTTGTAGTCTTGTTGATTGGTCATTTTTAAATAACCCTCAATCAGACTTTGGCAAACTGTATGTCTGTACTGTTCGTTTTTTGGTTGTGGTTGGCAACCTGCTAAAACAATAGCAAATAACAATATAGCTTTTAATTTCATGATCTTGCTACTCTTTGAGTTGATTTATATAGCGTAAAGGTGTTCTATAAACCAGTACAGATACAGAAATTTTTAAAAAAGCAGCACAGAATGACTTTCCAATATCAGGTTCTTGCCAATCAATTAGCACATCGTATTTATCAAGATGAGCTCAAGCCCCATCAGAAGCTGATTTCTTTACGAGATTTTGCTCGTCAGCACACTATTAGCTTAAGCACGGCAAAAAGTTGCTATGAATTGCTTGAGGCAAGGGGGCTCATTTATGTAAAGCCGAAATCGGGTTACTTTGTGGTTGCCAGAACCCAATCTAGTCCTATTCCTGATAGCCCCGATTTTTTGTCTTTACCTCGGCAAGTCTCAAATCTGGAGTTGCATAACCAAATTCAAGAGGCCGCCTTACAAAGCCATCTCGTACCGTTGGGTTCGATCCAGTTGACGCCACATTTTATTCCAGTAGAAGGCTTACGCCGTTCTATTCAACGTGCTTTAAAAAATTGTCAGCCACAAGACTTTCTCTACTGTAATAAACAAGGACATGAGCAATTAAGAAAAGCGCTTTCTGATCATTGGCGTGAAGATGGCATTTTTATCGCAGCAGAAGATATTTTCATTACCAATGGTTGCATCCCCGCTTTGTCGTTAGTCATTCAGCATCTAACAGAAGTAGGGGATAGTATTTTGATTCCGACACCTACTTTCAATGGGCAGCTACAGCTTTTAGCCAGTTTAAAACGGCAGATTATTGAAATTCCTGCGCATCATCGTGGCATTGATCTTGAGCGTTTAGAGTCATTAATGCAGCAGGGTTTGGCAAAGGTTTGCCTCATGACAGCCAATTATCAAAATCCTTTAGGATATTGTTTAAGTAATTCAGAAAAACAAAAGATTGCTGAATTAGCTGCAAAGTATCAGTGCTTTATTATTGAAGACGATATTTTTGGTGAATGTGGTTACAGTAATGAACGCCCGCTGCCGATTCGCTATTGGGACCGTGAGGGCTATGTCATTTGGTGTGGGTCGGTTTCTAAGTCACTGTCGAGCGCATATCGGGTAGGGTGGTTTTGTCTAAGTGCAAAGCTACAGCATTTAAGACTTGAGCTGCTGGCAAGCAATATTGGCGTAAATACACCGCTACAATTAGGCTTAGCTGATTTTATTTATAGCCGTGGTTATCGAGAGCATTTAGAGCAGCTACGACCAAATCTGATGCGGCAAGTTGAGCAATACCGCAGCTGTATTTTAAGAGCCTTTGAAGGAATTCCAATCGCATTGAGTCAACCAGAAGGCGGCTATGCACTCTGGATACAGTTACCTAAGGGCGTCGATACATTAGCGCTGTATTACACTGCGAAAGCCCAGGGAATTACTGTGGTTCCCGGTCATGTTTTTGGTGAAGATGAACGTTATCGGCATTTCATTCGGTTAAACGCGGGTCATGAATTAACAGCAGATGTCCGCCAAGCAATTAGTGACTTGGCGGAATGGTCGCGACAACAGATGAAAACAGTAAATTAGTTTTATTCTGCAAAGTCTGCTTTAAGCACAATTCGATAACGTGCCTGACCTGAGTGTAAACGTTCAATTGCTTCATTAAGCTCTGACATTGGAAACAGCTCAATTTGAGGGGCAATTTTTTTGCGTGCAGCAAACTTTAACAGTTGTCGCAGTGCAGCAGGTGAACCTGTAGGGGAGCCTGTTACTGACTTAGCACCACCAATAAGTGAACCTACAGAAACAGGAACGGGTTCAAGCGTAAGGCCTAAGAAATGTAAGGTTCCGTTTGGTGCCAGTGTTGCAATAAAAGCAGGCCAATTTAGAGTCACATTTACGGTACTCAGCAATAAATCGAATTTACCTTTTTGAGCTTTTACAGCCTCTGTATCGCGGCTATTCACCACATGATCGGCGCCCATTGCTTTGAGCTCTTCAGTTTTATCAGGGTTGGAACTGAATGCCGTGATTTCACAGCCCCACGCTTTAAGTAGCTTAATGGCTATATGGCCTAAACCACCAATGCCAATTACACCAACATGATGCGTTGCTTGAATTTTGTGTTTGAGTAGCGGGTCAAAAACGGTAATTCCGCCACAAAGTAAAGGACCTGCACTTTCAGCGTCTAAATCTTCAGGGAGGGGAATAGCCCACTGCCAGCCTGCACGTACTTTATCGGCAAAGCCACCGGCATGCCCGACAATTGTTGCAACATTTTCGCCGGTACAAAGGACTTGCTGACCACCAATACATTCATCACATGCTTGGCAGCTCTCCGCTGTCCAGCCGATGCCCACACGTTGCCCGATTTGTAAACCTTTGGCTTCTGAGCCTAAAGCAACAATTCGTCCAATAATTTCATGGCCTGCAACAACAGGGTACACAGTTGAACGCCACTCATTGTTCAAAACAGAAATATCAGAATGGCATAAACCACAGTATTCAACTTTTACTTCAACCTGATGCGGTTGTAATTCACCTGCATCAAATTGGTAAGGAACCAGTTTTTCACCTGCCTGCATAGCGGCATAAGCTTGAATTGTATTATTGCTCATCGGAAACTCCTTAAGCGGATTTGAACCGTTATGGTGGGTTATGAAGCTTTAAATTGACAATTGTTTTCATGATCATTGACCATGCCTACTGCTTGCATAAAAGCATAACAGGTAGTTGGACCAACGAATTTGAAGCCATTCTTTTTGAGTGTTTTGGAAAGTTTTACGCTGAGTTCGGTTTGTGCTGGTGCCTGACGATAATCTACAACATCGTTTTGTTGTGGGGCCGCATCTACAAATTGCCAAAGCCATGTAGTGACATCACCGACTTGTGCTTTGAGTGCTTGCCAAGCAATTGCATTATCACGAATTGCTTTAAGTTTGCCTAAGTGGCGAATTAAACCCGCATCTGATAATTTTAGTTCTAAAAAGTCATCTGTGAATGAAGCGATATCTGCAATTGGGTGATTAAAGAAGTGCTCTCGGTAACTCTCTCTTTTTTTGAGTACGGTTATCCAAGATAAGCCAGCTTGTTGACCTTCCAGACAAAGCATTTCAAATAATCGTGCTTCATCATGTTCTGGTTTGCCCCATTCTTCATCATGATAGGCAATGTAGAGGGGATCAGTGGAACACCATCCGCAGCGTTGAGTTTTCATGATGATGCTCCTTATATTTATCTTAGAATTTTAAAGTTTAAATAACACCCATTCATTTGGGCGCGTATCCCAATAATACAGTTCAGCTTGAGTTAAGTCTTCAAACTTTAGCCAAAAGTCTTTGCCCACTTTATCTGAAAAACCGGTACTGATTAGCAGGGCATCGTCGCTGATTTCCATGATCCAGCCTTGATAGCTATTGCCATTTAAAATGATCTTTTGCTGATTGCCTGACTCGGCAAACTCTACTAAGCGATTGATCAGCGCTTCCGACATACAATGTTCCTAGCGTAAATAAGAATAAGGGTTAATAGCACCACGTCCTTTACCATCTAGATAAAGACCATAATGCAAATGAGGTGAAGTATAACGTGCATTGCCCGTGTTGCCGACATAGCCGATCAGATCCCCTTTTTTGACATAGTCACCGACATTTAGTCCACGTTTGTGGCCATCAAGGTGAGCATAATAATGCCATGTTCCTGCTGGACCTAAAATCCAAATGACTTTGCCACCGAGATTGTTATTGCGAAGATCTGCCACAAGCCCTTCGGTTGTACTGTACACTTTGGTTCCACGTGGAGCCAAAATATCAATTCCTTCATGACTACGGCCCTGACTGCGTGCAGCTCCCCACGTATCTTTTAACTCATCTCGGTCGACACCTTTTACAGGCACAGGAAGTCGATTTGCAAGTTGCATACTTTTAAGCTTGCTGACTTGATCGGGTGAGAGTGGGGCTGGTTTTTTAGGTGCACTGGCACAGGCAGCCAAAAGAATAATTAAAAAGCCAAGTGAGAAATGAGAAACAAAACGTCGCACAAAATACTCCCTGTCACTGCCATATCAAAATTATTTTACTCAATATGTCATGAACGGCTTGTCGAGATCAATTTTTTCATCGCTGTTGGAACGCCCTTGGCAACAGCTTGTTCTGGACTAAGCCATTGTCCTTCGAGTTCAATTGCCAGATGTTCTTTTTGATCAGGTTCCACGTGGAACGTGTGAGCATTAAGTAACCATGTAAAATGAGTGAAACTATGACTGATCTGAAAGGTTTGCGGTTGAGGTTGCAATTTAAATTGCTGACTTAAGCTAAGACGTTCGTGTTCAATTTCTAAAATGGGTAAACAGAATAAACCACCCCATAAACCATGAGATTGTCGTTGTTGCCAGAACCATTCATCTTCGCATTGGATGATAAGAACATCTGCTGTTCTAACGGGTGGTGTTTTTTTAGGTTTTTTAAATGGGAGTTCTTGTTCTAAGCCTTGTTGGTAAGCTTGGCAGTGAGCTTGCATTGGGCAATATAAACAGAGTGGTTTTTTAGGCGTACAAATGGTCGCACCTAGGTCCATAATTGCTTGAGTGTAATCATGGTTACGCTGGGTTGGGCAAAGCGCTTCAGCGAGTTTCCACATTTCACGTTCATGTTGGGGTTTACTTAAATCATCTTCAATAGCAAAGAAACGGGCTAAGACACGTTTTACGTTGCCATCCATAATGACGCCATACTGACGTAAACCCAAAGACATGAGCGCACCTGCGGTAGAGCGGCCAATGCCGGGTAGAGCAATCCATTCTTCTAGCGTTTCAGGAAATTTTCCCTGCTGAGTTACAAGACCTGCGGCCTTGTGCAAATTACGAGCACGAGCGTAATAACCCAGACCTGCCCAATAAGGTGCTACTTCATCCCAAGTTGCATGACCTAAAGCTTCTACAGTCGGGAAGCGCTCCATAAAGCGGTCAAAATATTGCAGAACCGTTTTAACTTGGGTCTGCTGCAACATAATTTCCGAAACCCAGACTTTGTATGGATCATCTGCGACTTGCCACGGCAAATCATGACGACCATGTTGATCGAACCAGTTTAAGAGGGCATCAGAAAAAGAAAAGTCGGGCATGAACAGCTAAAGAAGAAAAGTAAGAGTTAAATTATAGCTGAAATTTAGATGAAATTTTGTTTAAAGCAGGCGAACAGCAAGAGTATGTTAAAACAGAGATTACCTGATAATGAGCAATCTCTGTTTCATGTATAAAAAGGATTAATCCTTTTGTACGCCCCAACGCTGATCAAGTTTCAACGGCTGGTTTTTGTAGTAAGGAATGACATGAATGTGGAAATGATCTGAGTTTTGTCCGAACACTTCGCCATCATTGAAGCTAATATTGAAACCGTCTGGTTGATGGCGAAGCTGCGTTTCGTGGCGTGCAATTTCAAGAAGTGTAAGCAGGCCTTGATGCTCTTTAGACGTAATGTCAAAAAAAGAACGAACATGGCGTAGTGGTGTTACCACACAGTGGCCTTTAGATAGCGGATTAGAATCAGGTAAAATTACAGCAAATTCATTCTTATCAATGATGTCATATTCATCAAATTCGCAATACGGACATTTCTTGTCAGTCATTGTTGTATCCTCTCATGTTATTCCATTAAACCCCGAGTGCGGGAAATAAGACTAGGCTTTGCTCTAGCTCAACGGGAGTATAGTTATTGAAGTATGGTTTAAAAAATACAGTAAAAATATTGCAAAGTCATAAACATTTAAGGGAGCAAATGCAAATAAACAATTTGCTCCAAATTCGCTTCTTTTATTTTAAAGTACGTTCTAATAAAGCGTACATTTTAGCAAGGCCTTGTTTTTCCGCTTCGCTATTGTAGCCAAGGTCTACACCGTTCGCTTTAGCTCTTTCATCTGCAAGCGGGTTACTAAAGCCATGTTTAGCACCTTCTAAAACCACTACCTCGTGTTTCACCTCAGCAGCTTGCATCTCTTTTTCAAAATTAGCAACATCTTCTAAGGTGACCATACTGTCTAATTCACCATGAAGAACTAAAATTTCACCTTGAATGTTGCCTTTTTGAGCAGGTGCTTTAGGTGTTAGCGTGCCATGGAATGTTGCAACTGCTTTTAGTGGAGCGCCTGAGCGAGCAAGGTCCAATACCACTTTCCCGCCATAACAAAAGCCAACAGCTGCAAGTTTTTCACCGTTTACTTCTGGTTGGGCTGCAAGAGTCTGAAGTCCAGCATTTGCACGAGTAGTGACAGTGTCTAATTCTTCAAATGTCTGCATCATCCATTCATAGGCTTGAGCTGCAGTAGTTGTGACTTTTTTATCACCATACATGTCAATTGCAAGCGCAGCATAACCATGTTCAGCAAGCTCACGCGCACGTTGTTCGGTATATTCGTTACGGCCCCACCATTCAGGAGCAACAATCACACCCGCAACAGGTGTTTCACTATCTGGAGCAGCAAAGTAACCAATTAAATGGCTGCCATCTGGTGCAGTATATTGAATTTCACGGGTTTTAATTGCTGTACTCATAACCTTAATCCTGAAATTTAAAGAGATTTAAACACGCTTGATTAAAGCATAAAAAAATAAAGTAATATAAATAACTATGTAAGAATCTACATCAAAAGAAAAAGTTAGAAAATTTTTTGCAATAAAAAAGAAGGAAACTGGTTCCTTCTTTTTTATATATGGTCATGATTAAATTAAGTCCTGCCTCGCGAAATG
The DNA here is from genome assembly GCF_027855175.1 of Acinetobacter sp. AOR14_HL. Taxonomy (NCBI): domain Bacteria; kingdom Pseudomonadati; phylum Pseudomonadota; class Gammaproteobacteria; order Moraxellales; family Moraxellaceae; genus Acinetobacter; species Acinetobacter sp. AOR14_HL. The sequence goes on from NZ_JAKTII010000011.1 coordinate 40,725, forward strand.
AACCCAATTACAGCAAGAATTACAGCTATAACTAATAAAATCACGGCAAAGTCTTTAGATAACCCTGCAACACCACCAAACCCTAATAGACTGGCAATGAGTGCAATCACTGCAAAAATTATTGCCCAACGGAACATATGCTGTCCTCCTACTTATTTTTCATTGTCCTTTAACTATATAGGGTGTTTTTTGCACCGAATGTGTCGTTTATGTGGTTGAAATGTATATTAAACAATCATTTTGTGATGTTAGGAATACAGCTTCTTTTTTCGTACAGATCACTTCAATGCTATACTTAGATACTGTTTTATCTCATCTGCTGCTAAAAAATTATGTCTACCGAGACCTCACTTCGTCCATTGTTTTGGAAAAATTACACGCTTGAGCAACTGACTCAGATTGAGTGGGAGGCTTTATGTGACGGGTGTGGTTTATGCTGTCTGGTAAAGCTAGAAGATGAAGATACGCATGAAGTCGCGTACACCAAAGTGGCTTGTAAGTTACTTGATTGCAGTACCGGTCGTTGCTCGGACTATTCTAATCGTCAGCAACAAGTGCCTGACTGTTTGCAATTAACCCCAGAGTCTTTAAAAACAATTCACTGGTTGCCATCAAGCTGTGCCTATAAACGCTTGAATGAAGGTAAAAATTTACCTTCTTGGCACTATTTAAATACGGGTTCTCGACAAAGCGTGATGAATGCGAAAAAGTCGGTTGCAGGACGTTGTATTTCTGAAGTTGATGTCCATGAAGATGATCTTGAAGATTATGTTGTACGTTGGGTACGTTAAACAGATCGGCATGGCATTTCTAATTACAGCGTATAATAAAGTAACACTTTTATCGTAAATTTTTTGCTCATCTCCGTTATATAACAATAAAAACAAAAGGAGATAAAAATGATGAGACGACTAGCAGCCCCGTTATTATGTAGTAGCTTTTTTTTATTAATGGCTTGTGGTTCTAATAATACCAATTCAAAAAATCTTGAACAAAACACCTCTGTTAAAACAGAACAGTCTAATTCAGTCAAACAATTTTATCAGGTTGAAACAGTTGCACATTTTGATGAGCCTTGGGCAATAGCAAGTTTGCCAGATCAGCGTTTATTAGTGACGGAGCGCCAAGGTAAATTAAAAATTTTTAATCCTAAAAATAAGCAAATGCTGGATGTTTCAGGAGTACCTCCAGTGAGTTATGGCGGGCAAGGTGGTTTGGGTGATGTAGCTTTACATCCCAACTTTGCGAAGAACTACTGGATTTATCTGAGCTATGCAACCAAAGGACAAGGTGGTTATGGAGCAGTCATTTCACGTGCAAAATTAGATTTGTCCAACCCCAATCAACCTAAACTTACAGATGTGAAGCAGATCTGGCAGCAAGTACCCAAAGTTTCAGGACAAGGCCATTACGGACATCGCATGGTTTTTGGGGCAGATAGAAAACTTTGGGTGAGTTCAGGTGAAAGACAAAAGTTTGATCCTGCTCAAAACATGAAAAGCAACTTGGGCAAAATCTTGCGTTTAAATGATGACGGCTCGGCATCTGTAGGTAATCCTTTTTATCAGCAAGGCGGGGTAACTGCTGAAATATGGTCGCTTGGACACCGTAATCCGTTAGGAATGGCGTTTGACCCTCAAGGGCAGCTATGGGTCGTTGAAATGGGCCCGAAAGGCGGTGATGAGCTCAATATTATTAAAAAAGGCGAAAATTATGGTTATCCAATCGTTTCAAATGGAGACCATTATTCGGGCCAACCTATTCCAGATCATCATACTCGTCCAGAATTTAAAGCACCTGAAATTGACTGGACTCCTGTAATCTCTCCGTCGAGTTTGATCATTTATCGTGGTCAGCAATTTCCGGCATGGCAAAACAAGGCTTTAATTGGAGGGTTATCTTCCGAAGCGATTATTGTTGTGGATTTACAGCATAAACCTGTGAAAGAAGTGCAAAGACTAGATATGAAGCAACGTATTCGTGGTTTGCATGAAGCACAAGACGGTTCAATTTGGGTCATTGAAGATGGTTCAAAGGCACGCTTACTTAAGCTGACTAAGAAAGCATCTTAAGGCGATAAAACCGCCTGTAAATAAAGGCCGTGTCTCATAGATTCAAATTGTAGATTTCTGTGAGACACAATAGACTATAGATAAAAGACGATAAAGCTATTTGAAATGTCAGACACCCATATCCCACTTCCCGAACGCCTACGCCCGAGAGACTTGTCTGAAATTATTGGGCAAGATCATTTATTAGGTGAGAATGCACCCCTGCGTCAAATGATTGATCAGGGTCATTTACCTTCTATTATTTTTTGGGGGCCACCGGGAGTTGGTAAAACCACAATTGCTTTGCTGTTAGCTCAGGCGATAGACCGCCCATTTGTGAGCTTATCTGCGCTGAATACGGGTGTAAAAGAATTACGTGAAGTCATTGCAGAAAGTGGTGATTTACTGACACCTGTGGTTTTTATTGATGAAATTCATCGTTTTAATAAATCGCAGCAAGATGCTTTATTGGGTGCAGTTGAAAAAGGTAAAATTACCTTAGTTGGAGCGACCACCGAGAACCCGTCTTTTGAGGTGAATAGTGCGCTTTTATCACGCTGTCAGGTTTATACCTTAAACAGTCTAGACAGTGAAGCGATCCAGACTCTCATTAATAGTGCGCTTCAAGCCGATAAATTTTTAAAAGAACGCTATATTCATATTGAAGAATACGATGCTCTCATTCAATTCGCTGCAGGAGATGCCCGCAAAGCGCTTAATTTACTTGATCTGATTGCCAGTACATTTGAACCAGAGATTGAAAATACCATTACTAATGCGGTTGTGGTGAAAGTAGCACAGCAAAATATTGCACGTTATGACAAATCTGGGGAACAGCATTACGATTTAGTTTCTGCCTTCATTAAATCGATTCGGGGCAGTGATCCAGATGCAACCCTGTATTGGATGGCACGTATGCTCAAAGGCGGAGAAGATCCAGTTTTTATTGCTAGACGTATGTTGATTGCAGCCTCGGAAGACATTGGAAATTCTAACCCAAATGCGCTATTGCTTGCAGGTGAGTGCTTTCGTTCAGTACAAGCGGTAGGTATGCCTGAAGCTCGAATTATTCTGGGCCAAACGGCGGTTTATTTAGCGACAAGTGCAAAAAGTAATAGTACTTATTTAGCGATTAATAAGGCCTTGGAACTTGCTGATAAGACTGCAAATTTACCTGTGCCTTTACACTTAAGAAATGCACCAACCAAGCTCATGAAGCAACAGGGTTATGGAATTAATTATCTCTATCCTCACGATTATCCTGAGCACTTTGTGCTGCAAGACTATTTGCCGCCTGAGTTAAAGGGAACCAAACTCTACGAGTCTGCGAGAAACAAGCGTGAAGTTGAAGGTGAGCGCTTGCAACAACGTAGATGGCAGCAAGAACAGTAATAACCTATTCGTTGTATCAAGCTACACCTAACGATGATCCTGCTGTTCCAGTTCTTCAGTCACCTGACCATAAATCAGTAGCGTGAACACGCCTGTACCACCAATAATATTGCCAATGGTGGTTGGGACTAGAAAAGTAAACAGATATTCATTAATGGAAGCCTCTCCTTGCCAGACGAGATAGGACATTTCGGTAGAGCCAACCACTACATGGGTAAAGTCACCTAGTCCTATCAGGTAAGTCATGAAAAAGATGAGCAGGAACTTATTGCTGACTGAAGGCAGCATCCAGACCAATGCTGCAATTAACAGCCCTGACATAATACCTTTGAGCATATTCTGGGTTGCAGAAAAGGAACCTACATGATGGGCTAGCTCATCGAGTGCTTGGTCAATACCGGGAGTAAACAGGTGAGTAGTTAGGAAAAATAAACTAGCTAAACCTGTTCCAATCACATTGCATAGAATCACAATCCCCCATAAGCGGCCTACTGCTCGTAATTTATCGAAGGTAAAGGGCTTGAATAAAGGTACAACTGTGGTGATGGTATTCTCGGTAAAGAGCTGCATGTGACCCAAAATAGCGATCAGGAACCCAATGGTATAACCGATATTAGTAATTAAATCGGTCCAGATCGCATCAGTCGGGAGATAAGAAGCAATAATCGCTTTAAATACAAATGAAAAACTGATGACCAAACCTGCGGCAATCCCTGAAAAGATCAGCGCAGCCGTCGGGCGATCCAGTTCCTCGGCACCATCACGACGGATAATTTCATAGACCAGACGGGGTGACAGCTTTTCATGTTCTTCAACCGCTATTTTTTCACGCCAACTTAAAGTTTGATCGACTTTTTCTTCCTCTACTTTATGATCCATCAGGTTTACTCCTCACTGAATAAATATTTTATATTTCTAATTTTTATTTATTGTTAAGGCAGTGTTCAGGATAAATCCAGTCTATTCCTAACAGCTTTGTGTGTCTTTTTATAAATCGAATGATACAGTGGTAGCAAAGAAGCAAAAATAATGCATGAACAAGCAATCAACCCAGATACAAAGGAAGATTGAGAGCACTTTGGGCTACAAGACGATTTACTGCCTGAATTAAAGGGAAGCTATGAGTCTGTAAGAAATAAGCATGAGGTGGAAGGTGGACGCTTGCAGCAAATTATGCAGCCATACTAGCTAAAGGTGTAGGTTCTTAAGGTACGAATAAGCGCCATATAATCGCCTTGAGAAGCCTTGGAAATTACTGATTCAACTTCTGCCTGAGTCCAGCCTTGTTTTAAGGCTGAGCTGCTAAAGTTAGTTAATAACACCAACGGATTTTCACCAAAGTGGATTGGATGATTCATTAATCTCTTTTCAAGCTTAGATATTTCCATAGGTCTACCCTAGTTTTAAATTTAATTATTGTGAAGTACTTAATGTTTTTTTAGATTTTAGTGTTTAAATTTAGGTTTGTGCAAGTGCTAATTTATTTTAATAGACAAATCTGTCTACATTATTTATTTTCTAAAGTACTTAATGTAAAAAAACCGGGCTAAGACCCGGTTTTTCATGAAGTTTGACTGATTAGATGTCAGATAAATCTACACCTAAACGAGCAGCAACTTCTTCATAAGCTTCAACAACACCGCCTAAACCTTGACGGAAACGGTCTTTGTCGAGTTTCTTCTTAGAGTCTTTATCCCATAGACGGCAGCCGTCTGGAGAGAACTCATCACCAAGCACGATACGGTCATGGAAAACACCGAATTCAAGCTTGAAGTCCACCAAAATCATGTTGCCTTCAGCAAATAATGCTTTTAAGACATCGTTTACTTGGTAAGTTAACACTTTCATTTGCTCTAATTGTTCAGCAGTCGCCCAACCTAAAGCAATCGCTTGAGATTCGTTAACCATTGGGTCGCCTAGACCGTCATCTTTATAGAACAATTCAAATGTAGGAGGAGTTAACTCTTTACCTTCTTCTACACCTAAACGACGGCATAGAGAACCAGCTGCGTAGTTACGAATTACGCATTCAACAGGAATCATTTGAAGTTTTTTAACAAGCACTTCAGTTGGAGAAAGCAATTTTTCAAAATGCGTTTCAATACCCGCAGCAGCAAGTTTTTCCATAATGAAGGCGTTAAAAAGGTTGTTCACCTTGCCTTTACGATCTAGCTGTTCGATTTTTTCGCCGTTGAACGCAGAGGCATCATCACGAAAGACTAAAATCAGATGGTCGGCATTGTCTGTTTCATATACAGATTTTGCTTTACCAGTATAGAGCAAGGTTTGTTTTAACATGAGGGAACCTTTTTAAAAAAAATGCCTAGTAAACGACTAGGCTGGCCAATTTTGGTAAATCTGGTTTAACACTTCAGCAGCCACATCTGGACTTGCAAAAGTGTTGTCTACATTAAATAGAGCAAGAGTATGACTAGAACCAACACCAGTCAGCTTAAGCACATAAGTATTGTCATTTACTTTAATCGTCGCCTGATTGCTGCCTTGGGCGATGATGTTGTAATTTAAAGTACTTAATGTCGCTTTGGCATATTGCCAGATCTCGGTCGTATTCCCATCAATTTTTAACAATGGGTTTTTATTACCGTCGGTCACAAGCTGAGGGCGTCCAAGTGCAGTCGTCGTTTGAGCAGATGCATCTGCTGTTGCGTTGTTACCTTGTGTTTGTTCAGGACGTGGCAATGCAAAACGGTTACCACGCTGGTTTTCAAACTTCGGCGCATGCTCGATAGCGAGCTGGTCTACAGTTGGGGCAGGATACAAAGGTGTCGCTGGTCGTACAGTTGCATCGGCAGGATACTCAAGCGGGGCAAGTTGCTTGGCATTTTTATAATCTAAAGAGTGATTATTAATTGCGAAGCGACCACAACCAGTTAAACTCAAGGCTGAAACTGCAAGGACTAAACCAAGACGTAATTGCATCATAAATTGCTCTTATTAAATAATTCCCGCATCGTTTAGGGCATTGCGGAGAGGTTCGCGATATTGCTCAGCGAGAGGAGTGAGTGGTAAACGAATACCAGTATCAATCAGTCCCATCTCATGTAGTGCCCATTTCACAGGAATTGGGTTTGATTCGCAAAATAGAATATTGTGTAAATTTGCAATCTTATTGTTAATCGTCTTCGCTTGTTGTTCATCTTTGGCAATCGCAACAGCACATACTTCGCTCATGGCTTTAGGTGCAACATTTGCTGTAACAGAGATATTGCCGTCTGCACCAAGAAGCATAAGTTCCCATGCAGTTTCATCATCACCTGAATACACAGCCATCTTGCCCTCTAAAGCGTCAATTAAAGCTTTACCACGAGGTACGTCACCTGTTGCGTCTTTAATACCGACAATATTAGGGATCTCTGCTAAACGTACAGCTGTATCGTTTGCAAGATCTACACCCGTACGGCCAGGTACGTTATAAAGAATAAGTGGTAATTCTACGGCTTCAGCAATCGCTTTATAGTGTTGGTAGAGGCCTTCTTGAGTTGGCTTATTATAATATGGCGTAACAAGTAAGGCTGCATCTGCGCCAAGATCTTTAGCAGCTTTAGTTAATTCGATTGCTTCACGGGTTGAGTTTGCACCAGTACCGGCAATAATTGGAATACGTTTATTGGCTACACGAATAATTTCTTTAATAACCTGTGTGTGCTCTTCCATGCTCAATGTTGAGGCTTCGCCGGTAGTACCGACGGCTACAATACTGTTTGTACCTTGTTCTATGTGCCACTCAACCAGCTTCTCAAGACCCTTCCAATCTACACCACCATCTTTCAACATTGGTGTGACGATTGCGACGATTGAGCCTTGAATGGTCTGTGCTTGCTGAGTCATTTTTAAAAATATCCTATTTATCCATCCGAATCTGAGGTAAGAAAAACAAAATGTGGGATGGTTGCAGTATTTTGATTGTCCAGTTCTAACAATAACAGATTGTTGAATGACAATTATGCAAATTATGACTGATCAGACGCATAAGAACAATACGCCTAACGGATAATCGCTATGTAAACTTGAGGAAAAGATAGGATGTATTCGTATTGCAGGGGTGAGAAGGGTTCGTAAATATAACAATACAGCTTGATTCAACTGAGCCTTACTTAATATCGGCTTTTTTTATGGCAAGATAGAATGCAATTTTCCCTGTTGGGATTGAAGATGACATGAAAATGAATAAACAACCACAAAATGCGGCTTTAATCGTAGTTGATGTACAAAATGGTTTTACACCGGGTGGAAATTTAGCAGTTGCTGACGCCGACACAATTATTCCAACGATTAACCAACTTGCTGATTGTTTTGAAAATGTTGTTCTGACACAAGACTGGCACCCAGATAATCATATATCTTTTGCACAAAATCATTCGGGCAAGCAGCCATTTGAAACTATTGAACTCACCTATGGACCGCAGGTGCTTTGGCCTAAGCATTGTGTACAAGGCACTAAAGATGCCGATTTCCATCCTGATTTAAATATTCCGAAAGCTCAGCTCATTATTCGAAAAGGCTTTCATGCCGATATTGATAGTTATTCGGCTTTTATGGAAGCAGATCAGTCCACAATGACTGGCTTAACGGGTTACTTAAAAGAGCGTGGCATTGATACGGTGTATGTGGTTGGAATTGCGACCGACTTTTGTGTGGCATGGACTGCTATAGATGCAATTAAACAAGGTTTTAAAACTTTAGTGGTTGAAGATGCTTGTAAAGGTATTGATTTAAATGGTTCGTTAGAACAGGCATGGCAAACCATGCAGCAACAAGGTGTTGTCCGTATTCAGTCTACGGATCTGTTGAGTGAGCGCTAAGTCTATTGCTCTAGTATTTTAATTTTTAGGGAACGAAAGTATGTCAGCATTACTGCGCTTTACCCAATTTATTCAAAAAACTTTTGCCCTATGGGTGATTGTTTTTGCAGCATTGGCGCTATGGCAGCCTGAATTTTTTGTCTGGCTAAAAGCTTATATTCCATGGATTCTGGGCATTATTATGCTTGGCATGGGAATGACCATGACCGTAGACGACTTTAAAGGTGTGCTACAAAGTCCTAAAGCGGTATTGATTGGGGTGGTTGCGCAGTTTGTGGTCATGCCGGGTTTAGCATTTGTCTTATGTAAATTATTTCAACTACCCCCTGAAATCGCGGTTGGTGTGATTTTAGTGGGGTGTTGCCCCGGTGGAACGGCTTCAAACGTGATTACCTATATGGCTAAAGGCAATGTGGCTTTATCGGTGGCCTGCACTTCAGTTTCAACTCTTTTAGCTCCCGTGTTAACACCTGCTATTTTCTATTTGCTTGCTAGTCAGTGGTTAAAAATTGATGCAGCTTCCATGTTCGTTTCAATTTTACAAGTAGTACTGCTTCCTATTGTAGTTGGTCTAATTTTAAGAACATGGCTAAAACGTCAGGTCGAGTCCTATATTCAAGTCATGCCTTTAGTTTCAGTGATTGCAATTGTGGCCATTGTGGCAGCCATTATTGGTGGGAGCAAAGCGGCTATTCTACAGTCGGGTTTACTCATTTTAGCCGTAGTGATCTTACATAATGGGCTTGGATATTTATTAGGTTTTGCAGCAGCACGATTCTTTAAATTACCTTATGCCGATAGCAAAGCAATTGCTGTTGAGGTGGGAATGCAAAACTCAGGCTTAGGTGTTGCTCTTGCAGCGGTACATTTTGCGGCTTCCCCGATTACAGCAGTACCAAGTGCGATTTTCAGCCTTTGGCACAATATTTCTGGGCCGGCACTTGCGACTTATTGGGCGAGTAAACACAAACAAGAATAACTGTATAAACAGCATACATTACAAAAGAAGGCCAAACGAATAGTTTGGCCTTTTCATTTAAAACAATTTTATTGGAGCTAAAGGTAGAACTGGTATGTCTTTTGCTTTGGATTGATGCACTAAAAATAACGTGAATATGAGTATAAATCGCAAAGAAAAATAAGGTATTTCCTAGATGAATCAGATTTTTAAATTATTTATTCCCATGCTCTCAAGCAATTTAATTCTAGTTTTAAGTGGGTTGATTGATATTGCTTATGTAGGGCATTTTAGCAATGACCATGTCGCCGCATTATCGGTAACCTTATCTTTATATACAGTGATTTATGTCATTGGGATGGGTATTCTGCAAGGTGTGATGCTCAAGCTCTCGGAAGCTTATGGTTGCCACGACATACCACGCATTCGTCAGATTTTTATTCAAGGCATCTGGCTGATGTTATGTTCGGCATTGATTAGTATTGGCTTGCTTTACTTGTTCCGTGATTTACCAAAATTGTTTGGTGCATCTGAACATGTCATTTCAATTACTAAAAACTGTATTTGGGCTTTGGTATTTATTTTACCTGCGCATTTACTGATGCGTTTATTTACCGCTTTGTCTCAGGTCACTGAAAATGCGCATAAGGTTTTACTATCAGATAGCATTTTCTTCATTCTTAAAATTATTTTGTCCTATCTTTTAATTTATGGTGTCGCTTTATTTTCAATTCCGCCACTTGGTGCGATAGGGGCTTTGTTAGCCACTCTCATTGTACGGTGGTTTATGTTGGCTGTTTATTACTTATTTTTTCTAGAGAAAAGCTACATCTTTATTAAGCATCCCGAACGTTCGGTTGAAGATAGCCGACAGAGTCTGCGGATGATTTTAAAAATAGGGATACCGACCGCGATCTTAGCGTTGATGGATGTCGTTGCATTTTGTTCGGTTGCTATTCTGATTTTGCCTTTTGGAAGCGTGGTGTCAGCAGCCCATCAAATTGTCGCAAGCCAGCGGGTTCATGTTTATTATCCCTTCATCAATTGCCTCGGCTTATAGCATTCTAGTGTCACGATCTATGGGCAGCGGGAACATGGAAGAAGCAAATAAAATTGCCAGACAAAGTATATGGGTGATTATGGCGGTGAGTGGCAGTCTGTCCCTGTGCTTATGGTTAGAGCGGGACTTAATTGTTACGTTCTATTCAGATGATTTGGCCGTACAGATTTTGGCTGCATCCTTGTTGTTGATTGTCTGTATGTCTCACTTTCTAGATGGCTTAATGACGTTATTAACCTCTTTGCTACGTTGTTGGGATGTTTCGATTTTACCGATGTTAATTTTCTTGGTCGTGGTGCTATTTTTCGGATTAGGCGGTGGTTGGTGGATGGCCTATAAGGGACTGCATTGGCAGAATATCTCGATTTCTGCGATGGGAATTTATGGTTTCTGGTGGATGGCAGCCATAAGTTATTTAGTGGCTTGTCTATTGAGTGCCCTCTGTTTTCATTTTAGAAAGCAATTAAGAGGGTTTTGATCGAGTAGATCAACACAACCTTAAAGCGGATGTTCTGCTAACCAATCTTCAATCTCGTTTTCAGAAATAACCTCAAAACCATGGCGCTGCAACAGTGCCGTGGTAATCCCAACTCCTGTAATTTTCTCTCCTTGAAAAGTGCCATTATAAATTTTTTGACTACCACAAGACGGACTATTTTCTTTTAAGACGACACAGCTTGCTTTTATGTGCTGTGCAATTTCTAGAGTGCGGTAAGCACCTTTTAAATATAAATCTGTTACATCTAAACCAGATGAATCGGTAATTTTTGCTTTGCCATCTAGTACATCTTGTCCTGTACCTCCCACAATTTCTGCGGGTAAGCGCGGAGTGGTAAAACCACCTAATAATTCTGGACAAAGTGCATGAGCTTTTTTATTGAGTAACAGCTGCTTAAGTAAAATATTTAGGCAAGATTTACCGTCATAACGAACAGGTTCGCCAATTAAACATGCGCTGACTAAAAGCATAGTTTTCCAAACTCAAAGCAGGTGAGATTTTTGAAGATTAAGAATCATAAACAGAATATGGAATATGACAATTCATTTTAAAAACAGACAAATTAAAAGATTACTAAAATTATGCAATTCATAATTAAGTTATGTATTGCATAATTTAATTGTTTTTAGTAGCATCTGTTTTAAGGTAAATGGCCATTGGAGATCCAACAAGGATGTTGGTCTCCATAAATCTATAAATGATTTTTAGGAAAAGACGATTTTTAAGGGTTTAGTGAAAAATCTCAATCGTACTTTTAGATAAGAAAGGACAGTGTGTATGGAAAACAAACACCAAATGGAACGGGAATTAATCATCAAAAGCTTCACGCTCATCATATCTTCGTTTTAGTGATTCGTTTTTTTCTCATAGGATGCGTTGGGTTAAGGCATTTTGACGGTTCAAGACCTACCCAATAAATACGTATTCTATAGAGAAAGGAGCTGAATTGATCAGCAATAGAGATAAACGGAACAGGTAATCACCAGAGGGAAACTAGATGGATATTTTAGAGAACCCATTAGAATTATGCGGTTTTGCATTTATTGAGTTTGTTTCAAAAGAAAATGAATTAGATCCAGTTTTTGAAACAATCGGCTTTTCAAAAGTAGCCAAGCATAAATCGAAAGAAGCGTACTTATGGCGTCAAGGAAATATCAATATTATCCTGAATTATCAGCCAGAATCTTATGCTTCATTCTTCTTTAATGAACATGGTCCATCGGCTTGTGCGATGGGCTTTAAAACACGTGATGCAGCAAAAGCTTTCCAGAAAGCAGTAGAGCTTGGTGCTGAACCGATGTATTCAAAAGTTGGGCCAATGGAGCTCAACATTCCGGCAATTAAAGGTATTGGTGGCATGCCAATCTTTTTAGTTGACCGCGATATTTATGAAAACGACTTTGTTTTCTTTGATGATGCTCAAAGACATCCAGTGGGTGCAGGCTTAAATGAAATTGACCATTTAACTCATAACGTCTACAAAGGCCGTATGGAGTATTGGGCAAACTTCTATGAAAAAATCTTTAACTTCCAAGAAATTCGTTACTTTGATATTAAAGGCGAATATACAGGCTTAACGTCTAAAGCATTAACAGCGCCAGATGGCATGATCCGTATTCCATTAAACGAAGATTCGGACAAAGGAAACGGCCAAATTGCAGAGTTCCTGTCTGATTTTAATGGCGAAGGTATTCAACATATCGCGTTTATTTGTGATGACTTAATTTCGACTTGGGATAAGTTAAAAGGCCTCGGTCTGAAATTTATGACACCACCGCCAAATACTTATTATGAAATGCTACCAGAGCGTTTACCTGAGCATGGTGAGCCGACTGAAGAGTTAAAACAGCGTGGTATTTTGCTAGACGGCAATACTAAAGATGGTCAGAAGAAACTGTTATTGCAAATTTTCTCTGAAAACATGATTGGTCCAGTCTTCTTCGAATTTATTCAACGTAAAGATGATGATGGCTTTGGTGAAGGTAACTTCAAGGCATTATTTGAGTCAATTGAACGTGACCAGATTCGCCGTGGTGTTCTAGAAACTAAATAAGCTGAGCTTTGTTTCTGATCTAAAAAAACCAAGAGTTTGATTTCTTGGTTTTTTTATGGCTGTTAATTAGCGACTTTTAATATATTGATTGATGAGCTTCACTTCACTTTTTAAGATTTCAATCGTTTTACTGTGAGGGTCGACTGGTAAAAACATTTCGCTATCCAGTGCGACAATACAAAACTCGATGCTCTGATTTGAATTAAATACAGGTAAACCAATAGCATTAATTCCTGTTAGTAAATCACCTTTCGCTGCCGACATTTCTTGCTGGCGAATGGTTTCTTTAAGCTCTGTAAATGCTTGCCAGTTTTGTGGGGCAATGTGCAGACCAAGTTCTTGATGCTTTTGCCATTCTGCTTCCATTAATGGACGAACAAAATGCTCTGGAAGATAAGAAGCAAATAAACGTCCAGCAGCAGAATTGACTAAAGGCATAATTGAGCCGACTTTAGTGACAATCGAAATAGGGTGGTTTGATTCAATCGATTGAACAACTACAGGGCCTTTCGGCGACCATTTACTGATTTGTATGCCGCAACCAATTTTGTTTTGTAGGTCGTAAATTAAATGCTGTACTAGCTGTAGTGTGTCGCTATGCTGAACACAGTTTAGACCTAAGCGCCATGCCTGATCGCCTAAAGCATATTGACCATCATCAAGCTGTTTTGCATATTCCATGCGAATAAGGCTGACCAGATAGCGGTGTACTTTGGCAGGATGCATTTCTAGCTTGCTAGATAGATCTTTGAGAATAATAGGTTGATTGTGCTCTAAAAGGGCATTTAGTACAGATAAACCGACTTCAAGTGATTGAACCCCCCCAGATACTTTTTCTTCAATCATTTAAATACCCTTAATAAAGTTACTTCAGTTGTTAAACAGTGATGTTCAAAACATAAATTGAAATTGGTGCGTTTTACATCATGCCTGAGCCTAGTGAGAAATAGAAATCACCTTTTTCTATTAGCGAAATTGGCATGTTTAATAATCAACAATTTTCTAAAATCACCATGCTCTCATTTATAGCGCGATTTTCTAGAAATTTAGCAGCTTTAAATAATATAAATCGGCATTGATACAGAACAGTTCATTCAAACAATTCTAATCAATGCCGACTTTTTAGATCGATCTTTTAAAATTAGGTTCCTAACTCTTCTTCATGCAAGAAATGTGTGTGGTGAGGAGCGCGTTTAGTTTTGCTCCATTCCTCCAGCATTTCTGCTTTCATTTCTTCAGTAATTTTTGCAATTTTTTCTTCAGCGCGCACATCGTTATAGGTAAGTTCTAAACGGTGGCCATTTGGGTCAAAGAAGTAAATTGAGTGGAAAATACCGTGATTGGTTACACCTAAAACTTTCACACCATTTTCTTCTAAATGTTGCTTCGCAGCCATCAGCGCATTTATATCTTCGACTTCAAAAGCAATATGCTGTACCCATTGAGGCGTATTTTCGTCTCGGCCCATTTCTGGTTGAGTCGGCAATTCAAAAAATGCCAAAACGTTGCCTTGACCTGCATCTAAGAATAAATGCATATATGGGTCAAAAGCTTTAGTTGAAGGTACATGGTCTTCAGCAAAAGCTAAAATGAAGTCCATGTTGAGCATTTTTTTATACCACTCAACGGTCTCTTTCGCATCCTTACAACGATATGCAACGTGATGTATTTTTTTAATGGCAAATGTCATGTTAAAACTCCTTTTTACTATTCCCAATCTGGTTGTTGTTCTGGCGCCGCGTTATAGAAGGCTGGGATAGACAAACAATGGTGATAAATCGATTCAATTTTTGGAAACGCAGATAAATCAATCTTGAAGCGTTTCGCGTTGTAAACCTGTGGAATCAGACAGCAATCGGCAATTGTTGCTTCGTGTCCAAAGCAAAATTGGCCATTCGAATTTTGTAGTTGCTGTTCCAGATTTTGAAAACCTTCAAGAATCCAGTGCTGATACCAATAATTTTTTTGCTCATCTGAAACATTTAACTCATTTTTTAAATATTTCAGAATGCGCAGGTTATTTAATGGGTGCATATCACAGGCAATAGCTTGTGCAAAAGCACGGACTTTGGCACGTTCTTGCACATCTTTTGGGAGTAATTTGGTTTCTGGATATTGTTCATCCAGATATTCCAAAATACTTAACGATTGAGACAAGGTTAAATCGCCGTCAATTAAAGTCGGGACCAGAGCACTAGGGTTTAACTTTAAATAGTCTTCGCTTTGCTGTTCATTTTTTACTAGATGTACCGGAACAGTTTCATAAGCTAAACCTTTAATGTTTAGACCAATCCGTACTCTATAGGCTGCAGAGCTACGAAAGTAACTATACAGCTTCATAGTCAGGCTCCGAAGTTTCTGCAAAATTGAAAGTTAATGCAGGAAGAACTGTATTTTTCACTTCACCAAAGCCGACACGGATTCCATTTTTCTCACAGTGGCCTTTCATGATGAGCGTATCGCCATCTTGTAAGAAACCACGAGTTTCACCGTTGGCAAGTGTTAAAGGCTTGGTGGTGTTCCATGTAAGCTCAAGCAAACTGCCATAAGAATCTGGTGTAGAACCTGAAATCGTTCCTGAACCCATTAAGTCACCAACCTGAACATTACAACCAGCAATGGTATGGTGGGTGAGCTGTTGAGACATAGACCAATACATATATTTGAAATTTGTTTTACAGATCACGTCAGTTTGTGTCGATTTCGGCGTTTGAATTTCAACACTCAAATTAATGTCGTAACTGTTGGCGATATTTTCTTGTAAATAGCCCATTGGCTTCGGGTCTTGTTTCGGACCTTCAACTTTAAATGGTTCAAGTGCTTCAAGCGTCACGACCCAAGGTGAAATCGAACTGGCAAAAGTTTTAGCGTTAAAAGGGCCGAGTGGAACATATTCCCATTGCTGAATATCGCGTGCTGACCAGTCATTGAGTAATACCATTCCAAAAATATGATCCCAAGCATCTTCAATAGCGATAGGCTGACCGAGCTGCGTTGGTTTACCCACAATAAACGCTGTTTCAAGTTCAAAATCGAGTTTACGCGTTGCAGAAAAAACTGGGCGCTCTTCATTTGGAAGTTTAATTTGTCCAGATGGACGTACAACTTGAGTGCCACTGACCACTACAGAGCTAGCACGACCGTTATAACCGACAGGTAATTCGGTCCAGTTTGGCAGTAAAGCATTTTTTGGGTCGCGGAACATACAACCCACATTGGTTGCATGTTCTTTAGAAGAATAGAAATCGGTATAACCAGGTACTTGAATTGGTAAATGCAAAGTAACGCTGTCTTGTTTAACCAATACTTCCTGACGTAATGCTTCATTTTGTTGAAGCGTTAAATTATCAGCCGAGAGAAGAGACTGTAGTGTCTTACGCACTTTTGACCAGTTTGCTTTGCCAGACTCAATAAATTTATTCAGGGTCGGTTGATTAAAGTAGGTGTCTTGTTCTGAAAGTTTTAAAAGACCATGCTTTTCAAGAGCAGCGAGATCAATGACCCAATCACCAATAGCTACACCGACTTGGCGTTCGCTTTCGGCAGTTCTGCTAAAAATACCATAAGGCAAATTATGAATAGTGAAATCTGATTGAGGTGAAACTTCAATAAAAGAATTTAGGTTTTGTTCCATTTTCGCGTCCTTGTCTTTATCTCGGGTCATATACAAATAAAAGTTCGGTCTAGGACTGAGCTACTCGATAAGTTTTTAACCTTTGCTGAGAGCATCTTTTGTCTTATGAGTTTGATATAGACCGAGCACAACCAATTGCTTCATGTCTCTATAATACTGAATTCATCAAATTACGCAATACATAATTTAATTACACATTTCATAATAATTGTCATTTCCTGTATTTTCTGTTTTCATTCGCGGTCATGAGAAAAGTCACGCAATTATTTTTTCATGAATCTCTATGAAAGTTTGATTAATTTATGATATACGTAATTTATTGGAAAAAAATTACGTGACAAGGATGAGAATAATCATATGTCAGCACAAGAGCAAGGAAACCTGAAACACGGTTTGAGTAATCGGCACATCCAACTTATTGCATTGGGTGGGGCGATTGGCACAGGGCTTTTTCTTGGTATATCACAATCGATTAAATTAGCAGGTCCATCAGTCATCCTTGGCTATGCAATTGCAGGATTTATTGCTTTTTTAATGATGCGTCAGCTTGGTGAGATGGTGGTTGAAGAGCCAGTAAGTGGGTCTTTTAGTCATTTTGCCTACAAATACTGGGGACCATTTGCTGGGTTCATGTCTGGATGGAATTACTGGGTACTGAATGTCCTCGTTTGTATGGCAGAACTAAGCGCAATTGGTCTTTATATCCAATATTGGTGGCCGCAAATTCCAACGTGGGCATCTGCTTTAACCTTCTTTGTCTTAATCAACGGCATTAATTTGCTGCATGTTAAGTTTTTTGGTGAAATGGAATTCTGGTTTTCTATTGTCAAAATCTTGGCAATTCTGGCAATGATTGGTTTTGGTTCATATTTACTAGCAACTGGTACAGCTGGTCCGCAAGCCAGTATCAGCAACCTTTGGGCACTCGGTGGCTTTTTCCCATTTGGTGTTGAAGGCTTAGTGATGGCAATGGCGGTCATTATTTTTGCTTTTGGTGGTATCGAACTTTTTGGTATTACTGCGGCTGAAGCACGTGATCCGGACAAAACCTTACCTAAAGCTGTGAATCAAATTATCTATCGTATTTTGATTTTCTATATTGCGACACTTTTGGTTTTATTCTCGCTATTCCCGTGGAATCAGATGGCTGAAGGCGGTAGCCCATTTGTGATGGTCTTTGCTTCTTTAGATAGTCAAGGCATTGCAACATTGCTGAACTTTGTGATTTTGACTGCTGCGGTTTCAGTTTATAACGGTACGAGTTATTGCAGTAGCCGTATGCTATTGGGTCTTGCACAACAAGGTAATGCACCAAAAGCATTTGCACATATTAATAAACGCGGTATTCCAACCAATGCAGTGATTCTTTCTGCTGCGGTGACTATTTTATGTGTGCTGTTAAATTACATTTTCCCTGAAAAAGCATTTGGTTTGCTTATGATGCTAGTGGTTGCAGCCATTGTGATTAACTGGGTTGTAATCTCATGGACACATTTAAAATTCCGTAAATACACGCAAAGCCAAGGTCAAACTACAAAGTTCCCAAGCTTTATGTATCCATTTAGCAACTATCTTTGCATCGTGTTTATGTTGGGCATTTTAGTTGTAATGTCTTTAACACCAGACATGCGTATTGCAGTCATGATGATTCCTGGGTGGATTCTATGTTTAATGGTAGCTTATCAATTTAAACGTCGTAAGCTGAAAGCAGAGCAACCTGTGCCTGCACTTGAAGCTGATTTGTAAGATTGATTCAACCATAAAAGGACGTATCTCATACGTCCTTTTTTTATTTTTAAAATTTAGCAACAGAAAGTAAAAGATTTTATTATTGTTATAATATAACATTTCTTGAATTTAATGATGAGCATCTTTCCCATTATTGGTGAAGATAGAGCATATTTATGAAGCGTTATTTAGGTTTACTTTTATTATCTCTCACAGCGTGTAGTACTCAAACACCCAAGCCAACGATTCCTTTTCAACCGCAGTCCAAGTTGCCTCAACCTTCAAAGATAGTCGGCAAAATAAAGCCACAACCTCAGGATTATATTGCATGGTTAGCAACAGGGGAGCATCGACAATCTGTACAGGCTTACAAGCAATTCCTGCAAAAAAATGGCCTTGCTACTTTAATTCCAGACCATGAATTATTACGCTCTGCTCGAGATTGGCAAAAATGTGGAGTTGAACCCTATGCAGTGCCTCCACGCGAGATTTGGTCCAATATCGTTCCGACACTCAGCATCTTAAAAGCATTGGTTGACGATGGGGTAATAAACGATTTTGAAGTGACATCGGTTTATCGAGCTTTATCTCTAAACCGCTGTGCTGGTGGTGCGGATGCTTCTCGACATGTCTTTAATGCAGCGCTGGATTTTCGAATTGGGCCAGAACAGCCGAGTGACTTAGACCAGTTCAATATTCAACAAAGCAAAACCAAAATTTGTCAGTTCTGGGCAACCAAAGGACAAGCACTCAAGATGGGATTGGGGGTGTATGCCTCGGGACAAATTCATATTGATAGCCAAGGTTTTCGAGCGTGGGGGCCTGATCACCACTATAAAACGTCAATGTGTCAGGGCTTTTAAAAGTAATTTTTTCAAAGACTAATTTTCTGGTGTAAAGGAAGGAGAGATAAAAAACTTGCTTAATAGTTATATTATAACATAACATTAATGTGGTTTAGAGTAGAAACACCTGCCATCTGGCCATCTTTTAATGGTTAGTCATGATTAGTTTTAAATATTATTCAAAGAGAACAAGCCATGCGAACTGCAATCGCCAACTCATTTGCCAAACTTCCTGTCACTGTTTTATCTGGTTTTTTGGGGGCAGGAAAGACCACGTTACTTAACCATATTTTAAATAATCGCGAAGGTCGCCGTATTGCCGTGATTGTGAATGATATGTCTGAGGTGAATATTGATGCGGCTTTAGTACGTGAAGGTGGGGCAGAACTCTCAAGAACAGATGAAAAGCTGGTTGAAATGAGTAATGGCTGTATTTGTTGTACGTTACGAGAAGATTTACTGGTTGAGGTGAGACGTTTAGCCGATGAAGGACGCTTTGACCAATTAGTGATTGAGTCAACAGGCATTTCAGAACCGTTGCCTGTTGCAGAAACCTTTACTTTTGAAGACGAAAATGGAAATTCTTTAAATGAGTTTGCTCGACTCGACACCATGGTTACGGTAGTTGATGCTTTTAACTTCCTTAAAGATTACAGCTCTCTGGACTCACTACAGCAACGCGGAGAGTCACTAGGCGAACAAGATGAACGAACTGTGGTGGATCTTCTTATCGATCAGATCGAGTTTTGTGATGTGATTGTGCTGAATAAAATTGACCTGATTGATCAGGCTCAGCAAGAGCAGCTCACCGCAATTTTAAAAACCTTAAACCCGCGTGCTCGAATTGAAATTGCTCAATTTGGAAAGATTGGTTTAGATAAAATTTTAAATACACAGTTATTCGATTTTGATGAAGCTGCACAAGCACCGGGATGGTTAAAAGAATTGCGTGGTGAGCATACGCCAGAGACTGAAGAGTATGGAATCAGTAGCTTTGTTTACCGTGCGCGTCGACCATTCCATCCAGAGCGTTTTTATGATTTGGTACAGGCTGAATGGCCGGGAGTCGTCCGTTCCAAAGGCTTTTTCTGGTTGGCTGCCCAACCGACATTGGCTTATTCATGGTCACAAGCAGGTGCGATGGCTCGGCACGGCTTAGCGGGTTATTGGTGGGCCGCCGTTGCAGAAGAAGACTGGCCAAGTGACTTAGACAGCATCGAACAAATTAAAAAGGTTTGGGATGCTCAAACAGGCGATGCACGTCAGGAGTTGGTTTTAATTGGTATGCAAATGGATGAGCAAGCCTTAATAGAACGCTTAGACCGTTGTTTATTAAGTGATGAAGAAATGGCTTTAGGGCCACAAGCTTGGCAGAGCTGGTCTAACCCTTTTAAGCAAGATGATGAAACTATGTTGATCGCTTAATTAAATAAGCCCCTATTTTAAAGGGGCTTATTTTTATGATTGGTCTTTAATGAAAATCTTTCGAATGTAGCTGTTAAGTGGGGTGGAATAATATTTTTCAATTACTGCGCTAATGATGAAAGTTAGAACGAGATAGGCAATTAAAAGCATAATTTTGATGCTAGAGTCAGTTTGAGCTGGAATAAAAGCAACTTTCATGAGACCCAGCACAACCAGATGAAACAAATAAGTTTCATAACTTCTTTGCCCCAACCACACCATAACTTTTGTAAACAGACTATGTGCTTGCGTTGCGGAAGGGTGTTGGAAACACAAAATCAGTAAGCCTGTGGCAAAAGCAAATAAGCTAATACCCCAAGTACTAACTTCTTTAATTGGTGCATATAAATATAGAGCGGTCATGCTCAAAATAATCAACCAAGAAAGAGGTTTTTTATAAGTCCAATTGGGTTGATATGTATGAGAAAAAATCGCTGTTAAACAACCACTGGCTATGCCATCAAAACTCGAAAAATAATGATATAAATAAGCTCCGCTTTCTTCTCCAAAATGTAGAGATCTAAAATAAGGTCCGTATAAAATCACCCCAACAAGTACAGCAATAAATACCTTATTACTACGCGTGAGTAGGCACAATAATGGAAACACAAAGTAGAAAACTTCTTCTACAGAGAGTGACCACAACACGCCCAAAGCGTAGTTTACCCAACCGAATTTGATGATCAGGATATTCATCCAGAAAGTTAAAGCTGCAAATATGGTTAAGGGATAGGAAACATCAATGCCATTGGGAGCTTGGTTTACAAAGGGTTTTAAGTCAAATGACCCAAGTAAACTTACGCCTAAAATGAGTAAAACCAGACACGGTAAAATGCGGGCTGCTCGTCGGATATAAAAATGTTTGAGGTTAATTGCGGAGAATTGTTTGTCTCTTTTTAAAGTGTGATGGGTAATTAAAAAACCCGAAATCACAAAAAACATGGTCACGCCATAATTTCCGTTTCTTGCGATTAAGGTACTAAATGCTTCACCTAAAAAATTAAAACCTAACCATGTATCTTTAAGTTTATAGGGAATATTAAAATGGTGTAAAAGAACCAAAAGGATAGAAATTCCTCGAAGAATATCTATTTTATAATTACGCATTCGATGTGCTTCCAGTTTATTAATATACTGTGTGGCAGAAGAATACTATCGATCAGTTATTTTAAATAAAATTTTTAGCATCATTTCGTAAACCTAAAAGGATCATACTTTTTTCATCTTTGAATGGGGCAAAGGCATAGCAGAAATAATTATTAAATAAATATTGATAAAACCTTTATATATTTGAATTTATCTACATAAAACTTTAAATTAGCTCTTGTTGACCTATGTTTATTTTTTAAACTTTTTAAAATCTATTTAATTCATTAATTAACATATTGTATGTGGTTGTATATACATAGCATGTCAACTAAAATATGATTTTGCCTGCTGCCTTTTTGAGTATTTGTTATGCCCAGAACATCAAAACAAGAACATGCTGAGCTTTCGATTGAAGCTGATAGTCCAGTTCCTTTATATCAACGCGTAAAACAGCTGATTTCACAAAAGATTTATGAAGGATCTTGGGCTGTAAATAAAAAAATTCCTTCTGAAAGCGAGTTGGTCAATCAACTTGGTTGTAGTCGCATGACGGTAAACCGTGCGCTACGCGAATTAACTACAGAAGGTCTATTGGTACGTATACAGGGTGTTGGTTCTTTTGTTGCTGAAGGGCAAGGCCGAACTGCGCTTTTTCAAATTAATAATATTGCTGAAGAGATTATCGCCCGTAACCATAAGCACCATGCTGAAGTTTTAATTTTAGAACAAATTTATGCAAATGCAGAGCAAAGTGTATTAATGCAGACTCGTGAAGGGCAAAAGCTGTTTCATTCAATTATTGTGCATTATGAAAATGATGTGCCCGTTCAAGTCGAAGATCGTTTGGTTGATGCAGCACTCATTCCAGATTATTTAGAACAAGACTTTAAAACCATTACTCCAAATGCATACTTAATGGCGAAAGCACCTGTGACAGAAGGCGAGCATATTGTTGAAGCCGTTTTAGCATCTCCGCAAGAGTGTAAGTGGTTAAAAATCACTAAAACTGAACCATGTTTACTCATTCGCCGTCGTACATGGTCCAATAAGCAACTCATTTCTAGTGCCCGTCTGACTTATCCTGGCAGTCGTTATTATCTCGAAGGCAAATTTACGCAATGATTGAAGTACTCAAGGCAGACCAATATACAAAAATGCTTTGGAAAAATGGTGCGGGTTACACTTTGGAAATTGCGCGAAGCCAAGGTGAAATCGAGTTTGATTGGCGAATTTCGATGGCAGATGTGACAACTTCTGGACCATTTTCCTTGTTCACAAATAAGCAGCGAATTATTACTGTACTTGATGGGCAAGGCATCGTATTACATGTCGATGATCTGCCTGCTAGGTCGTTAAAGCTGGGCGATATTTTTGCTTTCCATGGTGAAGGTCAGGTGCATAGTGAACTGGTTGACGGTGCAATTCGAGATCTAAATTTAATTTATGATCCTGCAAAATTTCATGCCCGCTTTCAGAGAGTAGATGGTACAGAAGCACAGACTTTTTTAAGCTCGGCAGACCTAATTTTTATTTTTAATAGTGGTTCTGTCGCTGAAGTAGCGATTGAAGAAAAAGCCTTTTTACTTGCTGCCCACGAGACTCTAAAAATTGAGAAAACCACTGCGATTACCTCAGTTCATTTCCCTCAAAATTGGGCAAAAAATTGTTATGTTATTGAGTTAATTCAACGTTAAAACTAAATAAGTTATTTTTTTAAAGCACATATCTAGTGAAAAGATATGTGCTTTTTTTATGCAAAATATAAAAATAAATTATTTTAATTCATTGGCTTATTAAGTTTTTTAAAAAAATATGAGCAAGCCTCTTCACGTTTTAAAATATTTGTGTAGTATATGGATGTATATACAAGTTAATACATTACTATACAAATGCAGAAACAAGAGATGTTCTGCTGATGTAAGCTCAAAGGAAGGAGTCCGCCTGTGACAACAACAACGACAACAAAATTTCGTGATGTAGAAATTCGTGCGCCACGCGGCACTGAATTGACGGCTAAAAGTTGGTTAACTGAAGCGCCATTACGTATGTTGATGAATAACCTTGATCCGGACGTTGCAGAAAACCCGAAAGAGTTGGTTGTATACGGTGGTATTGGCCGTGCAGCACGAAACTGGGAATGTTTCGACAAAATTGTAGATACTTTAAAAAATCTTGAAACTGATGAAACTTTATTAGTTCAATCAGGCAAACCAGTAGGTGTGTTTAAAACTCATAAAGATGCACCACGTGTTTTAATTGCAAACTCAAACCTTGTACCGCACTGGGCAAACTGGGAACACTTTAACGAGTTAGATGCAAAAGCTTTAGCAATGTACGGTCAAATGACAGCAGGTTCATGGATCTATATTGGTAGCCAAGGCATTGTGCAGGGTACTTACGAAACTTTCGTTGAAGCAGGCCGCCAACACTACAATGGTGATTTAAATGGTCGTTGGGTGCTTACTGCTGGTTTAGGCGGTATGGGTGGTGCTCAGCCTTTAGCTGCAACACTTGCAGGGGCTTGTTCTTTAAACATCGAATGCCAACAAGCAAGTATCGATTTCCGTTTACGTACGCGTTATGTAGACGAACAAGCAACTGATTTAGATGATGCTTTAGCACGTATTGATCGTTACACGAAAGAAGGCAAGGTCATTTCAATTGCACTTCATGGTAACGCTGCAGAGATTTTACCTGAGCTTGTGCGCCGTGGTGTACGTCCAGACATGGTGACAGACCAAACAAGTGCACACGATCCACTCAATGGTTACTTACCAGTAGGTTGGACTTGGGATGAATACCGTGAACGTGCAAAAACAGAACCAGAAGCTGTTGTAAAAGCTGCAAAACAGTCGATGGCGAAACATGTTCAAGCAATGCTCGATTTCCAAAAAATGGGTGTTCCAACATTTGACTATGGTAATAACATCCGTCAAATGGCGAAAGAAGAAGGCGTAGAAAACGCTTTTGATTTCCCTGGCTTCGTACCTGCATATATCCGTCCATTGTTCTGCCGTGGTATTGGTCCATTCCGTTGGGCAGCACTTTCTGGTGACCCAGAAGACATTTATAAAACAGATGCCAAAGTTAAAGAGTTAATTCCTGATGATGAACATTTACATCACTGGTTAGACATGGCACGTGAACGCATTAGCTTTCAAGGTTTACCAGCGCGTATTTGCTGGGTGGGTTTAGGCTTACGTGCAAAACTTGGTTTGGCATTTAACGAAATGGTTCGTAGTGGTGAATTATCTGCACCAGTTGTGATTGGACGTGACCACTTAGACTCAGGCTCAGTTGCGAGTCCAAACCGTGAAACTGAAGCAATGCAAGACGGATCAGACGCAGTATCAGACTGGCCTTTATTAAATGCATTGTTAAATACAGCAGGCGGGGCAACTTGGGTATCTCTACACCATGGTGGTGGTGTAGGTATGGGCTTCTCTCAACACTCAGGCGTTGTGATTGTGTGTGATGGTACAGATGACGCTGCTGCACGTATTGCTCGCGTACTGACCAATGACCCTGCAACAGGTGTTATGCGTCATGCCGATGCAGGTTATGAAATTGCGATTAACTGTGCGAAAGAGCAAGGCTTAAACTTGCCAATGATCACTCAATAAAAACACATGGAAAAACTAGCGGTGCTTTTTGCAATTGTGAAAAGCACCGTCTCAGCAGAATATAGTGCCAAAAATTAGGAAGCCAACATGGAATTATTGATCCAACCGGGAAAATTAACCTTAGCTGATTTACGTCAAGCTTACCTCAACCCGATTAAAGTTAAATTAGATGAAAGTGCTTCAGCTGCAATTAACGCAAGCGTGGCTTGTGTAGAACAGATTGTAAATGAAGGGCGTACAGCTTACGGCATTAACACAGGTTTTGGTTTACTTGCTTCAACCAAGATTGCTCCTGAAGATTTAGAACAATTACAGCGTTCATTGGTTCTTTCACATGCAGCAGGTGTAGGTGAGCCACTTGATGATGCAATGGTTCGTTTAATTATTCTATTGAAAGCAAATAGCTTGGCACGTGGTTTCTCAGGTATTCGCCGTAAAGTCATTGATGCGTTGTTGGCTTTAATTAATGCAGAAGTTTATCCGCATATTCCTCTTAAAGGCTCAGTAGGTGCTTCGGGTGACTTGGCACCACTTGCACATATGTCATTGATTTTGTTGGGTGAAAGTAAGGCGCGTTATAAAGGTGAATGGATACCAGCAGTTGAAGCTTTAAAAATTGCAGGCTTAGAGCCAATTTCTTTAGCAGCTAAAGAAGGCTTGGCACTTCTAAACGGTACACAAGTTTCGACCGCTTATGCTTTACGTGGTTTGTTTGAAGCTGAAGATTTATTTGCTGCTGCAACTGTATGCGGTGGTTTAAGTGTTGAAGCAATGCTGGGTTCACGTTCACCGTTTGATGCACGTATTCATGAAGTACGTGGTCAACGTGGTCAAATTGATGTGGCTGCGGCTTATCGTGACCTTTTAACAGAATCAAGTGAAATTGCACATTCACACGAAGACTGTAGCAAAGTTCAAGATCCGTATTCATTGCGTTGTCAGCCACAGGTGATGGGTGCATGTCTAACTCAAATCCGTCAGGCTGCTGAAGTTTTAGCAATTGAAGCAAACGCAGTGTCTGATAACCCTCTTGTTTTTGCAGCAGAAGGTGATGTGATTTCAGGCGGTAACTTCCATGCAGAACCTGTAGCAATGGCAGCAGATAATCTGGCATTGGCAATTGCAGAAATTGGTTCACTTTCAGAACGTCGTATTTCGATGATGATGGACCGCCACATGTCACAGCTTCCACCGTTCTTGGTTGCAAATGGCGGTGTTAACTCAGGTTTCATGATTGCTCAAGTTACAGCAGCAGCGCTTGCGAGTGATAACAAAGCGCTTGCACATCCGGCGAGTGTTGATAGTTTACCGACTTCAGCGAATCAGGAAGACCATGTTTCGATGGCACCTAACGCGGGTAAACGACTTTGGCCAATGGCCGATAACGTTCGCGGCATTCTAGCTGTTGAATGGTTAGGCGCTTGTCAGGGTTTAGATTTCCGTGAAGGCCTAAAAAGCTCGCCTAAACTTGAACAAGCCCGTAAAATCTTGCGCGCTCAAGTGCCGTACTACAGCGAAGACCGTTTCTTTGCTCCTGATATTGAACAGGCAAGTGAATTACTTTCGAGTGGTTGTCTAAACGAGTTAATTATTCCAAACCTACTCCCTAGTCTATCTGAAGTGTGATTAATAAAACGGTCACATGGAGTGGCCGAATCTAACTAAATATCCTCAAGGATTGGAGATTATAATGTCACAAAACTCCACACTACAGCGGGGATTGAACACCCGTCACATTCGTTTCTTGGCATTGGGCTCAGCAATTGGAACTGGGCTTTTCTATGGTTCGGCAACTGCCATTAAAATGGCTGGGCCTTCAGTATTACTAGCGTATATCGTTGCAGGGATTGCAATTTATATTGTTATGCGCGCACTGGGTGAAATGGCTGTCCATAATCCAGTATCCGGTTCATTTAGTCACTACGCATCACAGTACATTAGTCCACTAGCTGGTTTTACCACAGGTTGGACTTATGTGTTTGAAATGGTGATTGTTGCACTTGCCGATGTCACTGCTTTTGGTATTTATATGGGATTCTGGTATCCCGATGTGCCACGGTGGATCTGGATTTTATCGTTAATTATGTTTTTAGGCGCTATTAACTTAATTCACGTTAAAGTCTTTGGCGAGCTCGAATTCTGGTTATCCATTATCAAAGTTACTGCCATTGTTGCCATGATTCTAGGTGGTTTAGGGCTTATGTTCTATGGCTTCCAGGCTGATCATAGCAATTTCGTACCGGGCATTTCAAACCTATGGATTTATGACGGTTTTATGCCGCATGGTATTGCAGGTTTGGTGGCATGTTTATCTGTAGTGGTATTTGCCTTTGGTGGTATTGAGATTATTGGCATTACAGCGGGTGAGTCTCAAGATCCGAAAACGACTTTGCCAAAAGCAATTAATGCTGTTCCGGTTCGTATTTTACTTTTTTATGTACTCACGATTTTTGTTTTGATGTCGATTTTCCCATGGAACCAAATTGGTAGCCAAGGTAGTCCATTTGTCCAGATTTTTGAAAATTTAGGCATTAAATCAGCAGCAAATATTTTAAATATTGTCGTGATTACAGCAGCTGTTTCAGCAATTAACAGTGATGTATTCGGCGCAGGCCGTATGCTTTATGGCATGGCAAACCGTGGTCAAGCACCTCGAGTTTTCCAAAAATTATCACGTAATGGTGTGCCATGGATGACTGTTGTGGTGATGGCTGGTGTGCTATTGACGGGTGTGGTACTGAACTACCTTATTCCTGAAAATGTATTCATGATCATTGCGTCAATTGCGACTTTTGCAACCGTCTGGGTTTGGCTCATGATTTTGCTTTCGCAAGTGGCAATGCGCCGTAAATTATCTATGGCTGAAATTAAAGCACTTGATTTCCCTGTATGGGGTTGGCCATATGCACCTGCGTTCGCAATTGGTTTTATGGTGTTCATTTTAGTCATGATGGGTTATTTCCCTGATTCGCGTCCTGCAATTTATGTAGGTATAACATGGCTTGTACTCTTAACTATTGCTTATCGCATATGGGTAAAACCAGACCAGAACTTGGGCAAGAAAAGTAATCCTATCCATCAAAATGTTGAGATAGAAAGCTAACAAATGAACTGCCCAATGGTTTAACTATTGGGCAGTTTTGAGGAAAGGCTAATGAAAAAACTCTGGCAAAATTGCCATATTGCGACCATGCAAAATGGGCAATATTCCTACATTGAAGATGCTGCAATTGTTACAGAAGGGCATCTCATTCAGTGGATTGGAAAACAACAACAACTTCCTACCGACACATATTCAGAAACAGTTGATTTAAAAGGCGCTTGGGTCACCCCAGGGTTTATTGACTGTCATACGCATAGTGTATTTGGTGGCAACCGTAGTGTTGAGTTTGAAAAACGCTTGCAAGGTGTGAGCTATGCTGAAATTGCAGCAAGCGGTGGCGGTATTGCCAGTACAGTGCGTGCAACGCGTGAAGCAAGCGAAGAACAACTATTAAATTCGGCACTTAAGCGCATTCGCTGTATGCAACAAGACGGTGTAACCACCATCGAGATTAAGTCTGGTTACGGACTCAATTACGAAAATGAGCGCAAAATGCTGCGTGTCATTCGTCAAATTGGTGAAGCTTTACCGATGACGGTAAAAAGTACCTGTTTAGCCGCGCATGCTTTACCGCCAGAGTACAAAGATCAAAGCGATGCTTATATCGAGCATATCTGTACAGACATGTTGCCTAAACTGCATGCTGAAGGTTTAGTCGATGCAGTTGATGCATTCTGTGAGCATTTAGCATTTTCACCTGCTCAGGTTGAACGTGTTTTTAAAACAGCACAGTCTTTAAATTTACCCGTTAAGCTTCATGCCGAGCAGCTCTCATCACTAGGTGGTTCAAGTTTGGCAGCACGTTATCATGCTTTGTCGGCTGACCATTTAGAGTACATGACCGAAGATGATGTTAAAGCCATGGCAGAGTCGGGTACGGTTGCTGTGTTATTGCCGGGTGCTTTTTATTTGCTGCGTGAAACACAATATCCACCAGTTGAAAGTCTAATTAAACATGGTGTGCGTATTGCGCTATCGAGTGATTTAAACCCGGGCACATCTCCAGCACTTTCTTTACGTTTAATGCTCAACATGGGAAGTACGTTATTCCGTTTAACGCCTGAGCAAGCATTAGCTGGTGTCACCATTCATGCTGCACAAGCACTCGGTTTAGAGCAAACGCACGGCAGTTTAGAGCAGGGTAAAGTCGCTGACTTTGTGGCTTGGGATATTGAGCATCCATCTGAAATTGTTTACTGGCTTGGTGGAGATTTACCTAAGCGAGTAATTCAGCATGGACAAGAAGTTATTTTTTAAACGGTATCACCATGAATCACACATTTAAATGGCAAGGCCGCCATGATGGCGAAGGTGAAGCACACCAACGTATTCACCATATTATCAACAAGACCCAACACGCAGACTTTGCGCTGATTGGTTTTAGCTCTGATGAAGGCGTGAAACGTAACAAAGGTCGAGTCGGTGCTGCTGATGCGCCAGATGCAATCCGTAATCAGCTTGCCAATTTACCTATCCATCGTCCAGTCAGTATTGTCGATTTGGGTACAGTGACCTGCGAATATGACAATTTAGAGCAAGCACAAAGTGAGTTAGCTGAACAAGTCGCAAATAGCCTACAAAATGGTTTAAAACCGATTGTACTAGGTGGTGGACATGAGGTTGCATTTGGCAGTTTTAGCGGTCTGTTCCAATATATACAAGCCCACGCGCCAGATAAAAAAATAGGCATTATTAATTTCGATGCCCATTTTGATTTGCGTGAAGCAGAGCATGCCACTTCTGGAACACCTTTTTTACAAGCAGCGCGACTTTCAGAACAACATCAAAAACAATTTAATTATTTATGTATTGGGGTCGCTAACCATGCCAATACTAAAGTTTTGTTTGATACAGCCGATGCGTTGAATTGTTCATATTTACGCGACCATGAAGTTAATATTTTTAACCTGAATAACGTGCTTGCTGCGGTTGATGCTTTTATTGAAAAAGTAGACTGTTTGTACGTTACGATTGATTTAGATGTCTTCGCGGCTGCGGTTGCACCCGGAGTAAGCGCACCAGCTGTAAAAGGAATTGATTTAGCCACTTTTGAAGCAATTTTTAAGCATATTCAAGAGACTGGAAAAATCAAACTTTTAGATATTGCTGAGTGCAATCCAAAATTTGATTTAGACAATAGAACAGCAAAACTGGCTGCCTATATTGTTTATCAATATTTGTTTTCTTGAGAAAAAATTTTTAATGTAGAAATTCAAAAGTGCACTGAGATCGCTCATGTGCACTTTTTTAAGTGTCTGAACCATTAAAGTCAGCTACAGAATATAGATAGCAACTATAAATAATTTAATTAAAAAGAAAATTAATTTATAAAATCATTGAGTTAAAAAAATACTCGATTTTTACACCATTTTATATGCTGCTTGGCACGTAATTTGTTTTGTCTTTATTTTAACCTTTGTTAAATATTTCTGGATAATTAAATGAAAAACAGAACCTTACATTTTGCTTGTATCAGTGTTTTATTTTGGATGACTCATTCTTCTGATGCTGCAACCCCCGAAACTAGTACAAATACCATCGAAAAATCACAATCTAAACCAAATAGTAATGTCTCTGTTCGGGTGAAAGCTTTAAACCAGCTTTTACAAGAACAGTGGGAATATACTTTGAAAAATAGTCCTGAAACTGCAACCGTTTTAGGAGATTTACGCTACAACAATCGATGGACTGAGCTTTCAAAAAATCAGATCGAGAAAGATAAAAAAAGTACTCAAAATTTTTTAAAACGTTTTGAAGCAATTGATAGCACAGGGTTTTCAGCAACTGATCAATTAAATAAAGATCTAATGATTTATCAGTTGAAAGAAACACTTAAAAATTATGATTTGAAATTGTATGAGATGCCTTTCAATCAAATGTGGGGGTTACATTTACAATTTCCGGGATTTATTAGTTCGATTCCCTTTGATAATGCGAAGCAATATCAAGACTATATTGCTCGTTTAAAACAAATTCCTCTTATTCTTGATCAAGGTACTCAGTTAGCAAAACAAGGACAAAAAGATGGCTTGATGCCACCCAAATATTTAATTGAAAAGGTAGCAAAGCAGATTAATAGCATTGCAGCTCCCGCAGGGAAGGACAGTGTTTTTGCCTCTCCATTAAAGCAATTTCCAAAAAATATTTCGAAAGCAGAACAAGAACGTTTAAGCCGTGAAATGCTACAGGCCATAGATCAGCATGTTCGGCCTGCCTATCAAAAACTTGGCACGTTTATTCAGAAAGATTACTTACCTTATGGACGACAACACGAGGGTATATGGAGCTTGCCAAAAGGTGACGAGCTCTATCGCTTTTATGTAGAAAATAATACGACAACCTTGGAAAGCCCTGAAACTATTCATCAGCTCGGATTAAAAGAAGTTGCTCGTATTGAAGCGGAAATGCTTAAAATTGCCAAAGCACAAGGTTTCAATGACTTAAAAAGTTTCCAACAATCCTTAAAAACAAATCCAGCCGTTTTCCCAAAATCTCGTGAAGAAATTTTAGAGATTTATCGGGGGTATATTGCCCAAATGCAACCAGAGTTGCCAAAGCTCTTTGGTTTATTACCCAAAAATAAAGTCGAAGTTTTACCTGTAGAGCAATATCGAGAAAAAGAAGCGGCAGGTGCGGAGTATCACCAAGGAACACCTGATGGTTCACGACCTGGGCAAGTGTATGTGAATACAGGGGACTTCTCTGAACGTTCCAAAATATCAATGGAAGCGACCGCTTACCATGAGGCAATTCCTGGGCACCATATGCAGATTGATATTGCCCAAAACCTGCCAAATTTACCGATGTTCCGAAAGCAACCCAACCACACCGCCTATATTGAAGGATGGGCACTTTATGCAGAGCAGTTGGGTAAAGATGTTGGTTTCTATAAAGACCCGCTTTCAGACTATGGAAGACTATCGAGTGAGTTGTTCCGTGCTTGTCGTCTAGTGGTTGACACAGGGGTGCATTATAAAAAGTGGACCCGTCAGCAAATGATTGATTTTATGCGAGAACATTCTGCTTTAGATGAACCAGATATTCAGGCAGAGACAGATCGATATATTGCTATTCCTGCACAAGCATTAGCTTACAAGATGGGCCAACTAAAAATTTTAGAGCTACGAGAGCTAGCCAAACAGGAGCTTGGAGACCGTTTTGATATAAAAGCGTTCCATGACATGATCTTAAATGCAGGAACACTGCCTTTAAATATATTGGATGCCCGTATTAAAAATTGGATTAAGGAACAAAAAGCGGCAGCTTAAAATAAAATTCGGAATTTAGGTCAGGTCCTCGTTGGGCCTGATTTAAAAACAGATAGAAAACATAATATAATAATGAAAAATATAGTTTCTTTTAGAATTTAAAATTGGAAAAATAATGAACCAGAAGAATAACCCGATTGGAATGATTGATTCTGGTTTAGGTGGG
The DNA here is from genome assembly GCF_027855175.1 of Acinetobacter sp. AOR14_HL. NCBI lineage: Bacteria > Pseudomonadati > Pseudomonadota > Gammaproteobacteria > Moraxellales > Moraxellaceae > Acinetobacter > Acinetobacter sp. AOR14_HL. The sequence goes on from NZ_JAKTII010000011.1 coordinate 73,481, forward strand.
CTGTCTCTATTTAAGTACATTCGGCAGGCCCTTCCGAATGAAGACATTATCTATTTTGCAGACTCAAAATATGTTCCTTATGGCGACAAAGAAAGCGACTGGATTGTTTCACGAACCACGCATTTAATTTCAAACCTAGTTGCTCAGGGTAAATGCAAAGCGATCGTGATTGCTTGTAACACCATGACGGCTGTAGCGATTGAAACAATCAGAGCGCAAATTAATGTGCCACTTATTGCAATAGAACCAGCCGTAAAACCTGCTGTGGCAATGACCATGAGCAAGCATATTGCTGTCTTGGCAACTGCAACCACGGTTAAGGGCAAAAACTTAAAAAGTTTAATTGAAACGTATGCGCAAGATATTAAAGTGTCTTTAGTACCTTGTATTGGTTTAGCCGAGAAAATTGAAACGGGTAAAGCACATACAGCGGAAGTTAAAGATTATTTAAAAAATATTTTGGCGCCGTTGGTCGAACAAAAAGTCGATACGATTATTTTAGGATGCACACACTATCCATTTGTCTCGGATACGATTCAGGAAATTGTAGGTCGTGATATTCAAATTATTGAGCCTTCGGAAGCTGTAACAGCGCAATTAATTCGGCAGCTCAATCAATATAAGTTAAGTTCTGAAAGTCCAAATGAGGGAAATCATATTATTTGGACCAGTTCAGACCCGTTGGAAGTTGCAGACGTGACTTTTTCTTTGTTAGGTACGCATTTACCTGTAGAAACTACTGGTTTTTAAAGCCAAGAAAAACGCCTAGCCCCATAAAAATGAGTCCACCCATCACGGACATAGATTTTTGGGGTTTCTCCGATTTAGTTAATTTTTAGCTAATATAATTAGCTAAAAACACACAAACAACATCAGCAGAAACAAGCGGTTTAGATGTAGTAATTGTTAGTTTCTAAATCTTGATGTGAGTTGAAGATTAGTTTTGAATGGGGTTTGCTTTATGGTCATTCTGATAGTTAAATATGAAGAAAAAATTCATTTCAATTCACTATCTATTCATGCATTAGTCTGTTCCTTAATTAAATTTAAACACATAAAAGTTTGAGATATGACATGTGTCAAAACTTAGGTGAAGTTGTAGTCCGTCATACTACAGAGAATGACTGGGAAATTTTGAAAATGATTCGCCTAGAGTCACTGCTCGATAGTCCTCATGCTTTTTCAGTGACATATGCGGATGCTTTGAAATATAGTGAGGCAGAGTGGTGTGCTCGTGCTTCTGGCCGTTCTCAATATCAATATATTCTAGCGATGCAAAGAACTCGAGCGATTGGTATTGTTGGTGGTGTAGCAGATGCAGCACTTGAATTTAATGTCATCGCTATGTGGGTCAATCCAGAGTTTCGTGGCAGTGATATTGCCAATATGCTTATTTCTGCGATCAAGGAGTTTGCCAGTTCCCAAGGGCATAATAGAGTTGTGTTAAGTGTATCTTCACATAATTTGCGAGCAGTAAATTTTTATTCTCGACATGGTTTTATAAGAGCTGATTGCGAGTCTTTGTCGTTGAATGTTGGCGATAGAAATCCAAAAATGGAATGTTTACTTTAAGTGATACCGTATGAGAGTACACAGAACTCTCATACGGTATCTGTGAACTTATTCTACAGTAACAGACTTTGCCAAGTTACGTGGCTGGTCAACATCTGTACCACGCAATACAGCAACGTGATAAGACAATAACTGAACTGGTATGCTATAAACGATTGGTGCAAGCCATTCATTGACCGATGGAACAAATACGACGTGCTGACGGTCTTTTTCTTTATTAGGAAAACATTTACCCGTAACAGCTATAGAAAAGTAAACTCTAGAAAAGATGATAAGAGGTGTATGCTTATCATCTTATGTATTTATATAAACTATTAAATTAGAATTAACGATCAATCTATTTTATTAACTAAATATATATAACTCAATTTTATATTTTAAATTTAATTAAAAGCCATAAGTATAATAAAGAGGATAATATTATTTAAATATTAATAAAATTATTATATTTAAAATTTTTTATTAAAATAAATTGACGTAATTAAAATCACCGATTATTATCTCGTTGCTGGCCTACATTGCCAGACGGTTTTGACAGACCGTACTTAGCAAATGGGTTATACTTCCTTAGTATTCCCATGTGGAACCTTTGTGCCCCCTTTTTCTCTATGGTAGGGCGGAAGGGGGACGCGTTCGCGCGTGCTGGTCGCTAAGTCTAGTCTGTCAACCCTCTTTCGTTCTACCACCATAAATTAATTCGCGGTGATCTGGTGGTAGGACTCCATTTTTAAGGAGTTGGCTATGCCACTATTCAAACTCATTTTCTCTCTTATTTAATTATTTTATTTATTTAAAATTTAGGTTTTTTGCGACCTGATTTTTTAAATTTATAAATTATTTTTATTTTAAAATTTTAATTATTTTATTTTTCTGTATTTATGGGAGGGTTAATTATTATTTAAAAAAATATTTTAATATTTGGATGAATCATATTTTTATTTTATTTAAAGATATAAATAATCATGAGAATAATATGAAACTTCATAAATTTATATTAGTTTTAAACCTTGTGATCGGTGCTTACAGTATTACAAATGATGACGCCAATGCTCAGCAGGAATTTAAAAGAATTTGCTTGTCAGGTGAACACATGCAGGCCAGTTGCAATTGTATTTGCCAACAGCTTGCACAGATGTATTCACCTCAAACCGTACAACGTTTAAAACACACCAGTTTGCAAAGTCCTGTTCTCCCACAGGACTTTGCCCCTAACTTGTTCAGCAGCATTCAACGCTGCGACAAAACTGAAATGGGTTAAGTTCGCTTAGCTCCTTTATCTCTGTGTCGCAATGATCTCTCAAACTTTAAATCAGCGCAAAAGTAAAAAGTCCGTTGTGACACAGGGTCCTAGGGGACTTCTCTATTATTAAACTCGATTTTCTTTCACGGGAAAGGGGCTGTGTGGCCGTATGAATGCAATAAAAAAGCCCGATATGCACTTACACATATCGGGCTTAATCAATCAGTTATTAAAGCAGGGGATGCCTTAATAATGATCTTTTTTAAATTACTCTACAGTTACTGACTTCGCCAAGTTACGTGGCTGGTCAACATCTGTACCACGTAATACAGCAACGTGATAAGACAACAACTGAACTGGTACGCTATAAACGATTGGAGCTAGCCATTCGTTTACTGCTGGAATATGCACAACGTGTTGACGGTCTTTTTCATTGATTCCGCTATTTTCATCAGCGAAAACAAATAACTCACCACCACGTGCTTGAACTTCTTCCATATTTGATTTTAGCTTATCAAGCATTTCATCATTTGGAGCAAGAATCACGATTGGCATTTCATTATCAACGAGTGCTAATGGACCGTGTTTTAACTCACCAGCTGCATAGCCTTCTGCATGAATATATGAAATTTCTTTGAGCTTTAATGCGCCTTCCAATGCGATTGGATAATTCGTACCACGACCTAAGAATAAGCAGTGATTTTTTTCTACGAATAATTCAGACAAACGCAAAATTTCTGGATCATGTTTAAGCGTATCAAGAATAACTTTCGGGCTGTGCCATAGCTCACGCGTAATTTCTTCAAGAATAGCAGGGCTAATACGTTGTTTCACTTGACCAATTTTCAAGATTAACAACATAAGCGCAGCGAGCTGAGTCGTGAACGCTTTAGTTGAAGCAACACCAATCTCAGGACCAGCAAGAGTCAATAAGTGATGATCAGTTTCACGAACCATTGAAGACGTAGCAACGTTACAGATAGTCAAAGTCTGAATATCGATATTGTTTGCTTTCGCACGCTTTTGAGTTTCACGTAGTGCAGCTAAAGTATCGGCTGTTTCACCTGACTGTGAAATACAAATATAAAGTGTATTTTCAACAATTACAGGGGTGCGATAGCGGAATTCACTCGCGATTTCAACTTGGCAAGGCACGCCAATCAGTTGTTCAAACCAATATTTCGCAATCATTCCTGAGTGGTAACTTGTACCACAAGCAATGATTTGTACGCTTTGAATTTTATTGAAATCTGCTTCAGAATTTTTCAAGAAATCATCACGTAAGCTATTGCCATCAAGCGCTTGAGAAATTGTTTGCTTGATTGCTTCTGGTTGCTCATAAATTTCTTTGAGCATGTAGTGCTTGTATTCACCTTTTGATGCACTGCTTACGGTTGCATCAAGCTCTCTTACTGGACGCTCAACGCGCTCGCCATTTGCGAATACTTCAATTGAAGTGCGAGTAAGACGTGCAATATCGCCTTCTTCTAGGTACATAAAGCGGTTAGTCACCGGTAAAAGTGCAAGTTGGTCTGAACTAATAAAGTTTTCACCAATACCTACACCAATGACTAAAGGTGAACCTTCACGTACAGTAATGAGTTCATCTGGGTAATCGCTGTGAATAATACCTAGCGCGTAAGCACCTTTAAGCTGTGGTACAACAGTTTCAACAGCATCTAAAAGGCTATCTGTGCTTTTTAGAGCTTCAGCAACTAAGTGTGCAACAACTTCAGTATCTGTTTGAGAAGTAAAAACATAACCTAAAGCTTGAAGGTCGTCTTTTAATTCTTGGTAGTTTTCAATGATACCGTTATGTACAACAGCGACCTTACCAGACATATGCGGGTGAGCATTGTTTTCAGTTGGTTTACCGTGTGTTGCCCAACGAGTATGCGCAATGCCGATAGCCCCTGTAAGTTGGTGTTCAGCAACTGCATCTGCAAGATTGATGACTTTACCTACACGGCGCTCACGTAAAATTTGTTGATTATTTAGTAAAGCAACACCCGCAGAATCATAACCACGGTATTCAAGACGTTTTAAACCTTCAATTAAAATCTCGGTTACACAACGCTCTGCAACGCCTCCGACGATACCACACATACTTCAATCCTCTTATTTTTTAACCTTTTGGGGACGTTGATAATTTGCTTTTGAAATTTGTTGCGCACGTTCAAAGGAGAGACTTTGTTCGGCTACATCTTTCGTAATCACAGAACCCGCACCAACTGTTGCGCCATTCCCAATGGTCACCGGAGCAACCAGCGAGCTATTAGAACCGATAAAAACGGCATCGCCAATAGTGGTTTTGTGTTTATTTGCACCGTCGTAATTACAAGTAATAGTACCTGCCCCAATATTTGATTCAACACCGATTTCTGCATCACCTAAGTATGTGAAATGGTTAGCTTTACTACCTAGTCCAATCGATGTGTTTTTAACTTCAACAAAGTTGCCGATATGCACTTCATTTGCCAATTTAGCCCCTGGGCGTAAGCGTGCAAATGGTCCAATCTGAGCATTTTCGCCTACAACTGCGCCATCAAAAACGCTATAGGCTTGAACTTTAGTACCTGCTGCAATTTTGGTGTTCTTTAAAATACAGCCAGCGCCGATTTCTACAAAATCACCAAGCTCACATTCACCTTCAATAATAACATTGATGTCAATACGAACGTCTTGTCCAACTTTTACAGAGCCACGTAAATCAAAACGTGCAGGATCAAAGAACATTACGCCTTGCTGCATGAGCTTTTTGACTTGTTCTTGCTGGAACTGGCGTTCTAAAGCTGCAAGTTGTAAGCGGTCATTAACACCTTCAACTTCAAAAGCAAGCTCTGGTTCAACAGAGGCAACTTCTAAGCCATCTGCAATTGCCATTGCAACGATGTCAGTTAGGTAATATTCACCCTGTGCATTTTCATTTGAAAGTTTAGGCAACCACTCATGAAGTTTTGCGTTGCTAACACAGTAAATGCCTGTATTAAATTCTTTAATTTGGCGTTGTGCTTCGTTTGCATCTTTATGTTCAACAATGGCTTGAATTTCGCCATCTTGGCGCACAATACGGCCATAACCTGTTGCATCATCTACAGTAAGCGTAACTAAGCCAATACCTGTCTGGGTCGATGCATCTAATAATTTTTGTAGCGTATTTGCATTAATACATGGTACATCGCCTGATAAAATCAGTGAAACACCCTCTTTAGGGAGTACAGGTAAGGTCATTTGTACGGCATGACCTGTACCAAGTTGTTCAGCTTGCTCAACCCATTGAACATTTTCTTGGGCAAATGTTTGTTGTACGCGGTCACCACCATGACCATAAATAGTAATAATATTTTTAGCTTGTAATTGTTTTGCCGTTTGAATGACATGCCCTAATAGTGGGCGACCCGCTAAAGGTTGTAATACTTTAGGAAGCTGAGAACGCATACGCGTTCCTTTACCAGCAGCAAGAATAATGACGGTAGTTGACATGTATAACTCTAATGATTAAGTCAAATGGATAATAATTAGTGTACAAAGAGCAGCCCATACACCGGCAATAATATCGTCAAGCATAATACCAAAACCACCATGCACTTGACGATCAATAACACGGATAGGCCAAGGTTTCCAAACATCGAAAATTCGAAATAATATGAAGCCGACGATCACCCACATCCAGTTCATTTGTTGTAAGTAAATGAGAGGAAGAAAGGTAATAGATTGCCCTGCAAATTCATCCCACACAATTCGACCATCATCGTGTACGTTTATAACTTTTGCAGTTTGACCACAGATATAAATCCCGACCAAGGACATGATAATCATCGCGATTAAGCTTAAGTTAAATCCAAGCGATAACCAGATCGGAACGAAGAGTAGGGCAAAGGCAGAGCCAAAAGTACCAGGGGCTTTAGGTGCGAGACCAGATCCGAAACCAACTCCACAGAAAACGATGCAGCGGTTGAACCAAGACATGTCTTTAAAATGAATCGGCGGCTTATGCAAAGTGTTGGTATCCATGAATTTGCAATGGGTAATCTGAACCCAAATGCTCAAAAGTTAGTTGTGTTTGCTCAACGATCTGTCCGATCATTGTAATCTTAATGTCTAGTTGTTTTTGCAAAAGTTTTTCATAATTTTGCGGTGTTATTGTAAAACATAATTCGTAGTCATCACCACCAGCTAGCGCATATTGCCAGCGCTGCTGTTCTGGTAGTTTTTCTAGCGTTGAATCAATCGGTAACTTTTCTAAAAGTAATCGAGCACCGACCTTTGAAGCTTTTAAAATATGGCCTAAATCTTGGGCTAATCCATCAGAAATATCAATCATGCTAGAAGCAAGACCCTTCAACTGTTGTCCTAGCTGACAACGTGGTGTTGGGTAGTCTAGTCGTTGTTGTAAGGGATGACCTAGGTGTTGTAAACCATAAGCTGCATCTCCAACTTGACCACTTACACAAATATAGTCACCGACTTTTGCGCCTGAACGTAACACAGCTTGTCCAGCTTCAATCCAACCCATTGCCGTGACAGTAATGGTGAGATGTGGACCTTGGGTCGTATCTCCACCAATGAGAGCAACACCAAATTGATTACAGCAGTCATAGATTCCCTGACTGAATCCTTCAAGCCATTCATGGTCAATGGTAGGTAAGCTTAACGCAAGTAAAATACTATGAGGTTTAGCACCCATGGCAGCAATATCTGAAAGATTGACAGCCACACTTTTCCAGCCAATTGCATGGGGAGAGGTATCAAGAGGGAAGTGACGACCAGCAACTAGCGTATCTGCACAGATCACCAATTGTTGATTTTGGGGAGGGGTGATTAAGGCTGAGTCATCTCCAATACCTAAGGTGACATCTGTGTAAGATTGTCTGTTAAAGTATTGGTCAATAATAGAAAACTCAGCCATATCAACTTCAAACCTATTAGTTTGCTTGTTGTTTTTCAGCACTACGTAGTGTTGAACTTAAACGATCTAAAACGCCATTAATGTATTTATGGCTATCTGCTCCACCAAAGTGTTTGGCGAGTTCAATGGCTTCATCAAGAACTACACGATAAGGTACTTCTAAATGATCACGTAACTCGTACGCACCTAAACGTAAGGTTGCAAGCTCTACACCATCAAGTGCACTAAGTTCACGGTCAAGTACCGGAATTAACAATGCATCAAGATCTTCGCGCTGTGCAATCACTTGCGTTAATAGTTCGTGATAGTAATTTAAGTCTACCTTGTGCATCGCATTTTCAGCACGTGTACGTGCTTCGATTTCATGTACAGGATTGTGACTCATTTGCCACTCATAAATACCTTGTACAGCAAAACGACGTGCTTTGCGTTTTGCTGCATAAGCGGCTTGCAGTGTTTGAGACATGCTTTAAATTGCCTTTAATAAATTAACCATTTCAATTGCAGTTAAAGCAGCTTCGCTACCTTTATTACCTGCTTTTGTACCTGAACGTTCGATGGCTTGCTCGATGCTATCAGTAGTTAATACACCATTGATGACAGGCAAGCTGCTTTCTAACGCGACTACACCTAAACCTTTTGCACATTCACCCGCAACGAAGTCAAAGTGTGGTGTGCTACCACGAATAACTGCGCCAAGTGCGATGATTGCATCAAACTGATTTGATGTAGCTAATTTTTTAGCAACAATCGGGAGTTCCCATGCGCCAGGAGCATGAATAACAGTAATGTTATCTTCATTTACACCATGACGTTTTAATGTGTCGATTGCACCATCCAATAAGTGTTCAACAACAAAACTGTTGAAACGACCCACTAAAATCGCATAACGACCTTCGCTTGCGAGATGTAATAAACCTTCAATACGGCGAATTGCCATAGCAACCTCGATTATTTCGTTGTGATTTGATCAGCAGTGACATATTCCACTACTTCTAAATTAAAGCCAGATAAAGCATTGAAACGTAATGGTGAGCTAAGAAGCTTCATTTTTTCAACACCTAAGTCACGCAAAATTTGAGCACCTACACCAATGGTTTGATATTGATGTGAAAGTGCTGCATTGGATTTCACCGGTTTTGGCTTATTTAAATCATCCAACGCTGGTCCCAAGTCTTGCAAATGATCTTGCCCGATCCAGACTAAAACACCGCGATCACTCGCTGCAATTGTCTGTAGTGCACGGTCTAGATTCCACGCAGGTTCACCATCAGCCTTATTTAGCTTAAGCAAATCACGAATTGGACTGAAACCGTGTACACGTACTGTTGTAACACCTTCTTTTGGCTCGCCTTTGACTAAAGCCAAATGGATGTCCGGGTTACCAATCTCACGATAACGATAGAGTTCAAATGAACCATATTCTGTTTGAATGGTTTTTTGATCCAGACGTTCAACCGTTTGCTCATTGGTCATACGGTAATGAATCAAGTCCGCAATTGTACCAATTTTTAAGCCATGCTTCTCGGCAAAAATTTCTAAATCTGCACGGCGTGCCATTGTGCCATCTTCATTGATGATTTCACAAATGACAGAAGCTGGTTCAAGACCTGCTAAGCGTGTTAAATCACAGCCCGCTTCAGTATGACCTGCACGATGTAGAACACCGCCTGGTTGTGCCATTAATGGGAAAATATGGCCTGGTTGTACAATATCACTTGGCTTTGCATGCGCTGCGACAGCAGCTTGAATTGTATGTGCACGCTCTGCTGCTGAAATACCAGTCGTAATACCTTCAGCGGCTTCGATTGATAAGGTAAAGTTTGTACTATGCTGAGCACCGTTTTGGTCAACCATCAACGGAAGGTTTAACTGCTTACAGCGCTCACGGCTTAACGTTAGGCAAACTAGACCACGTGCATGGGTAATCATGAAGTTAATATCTTCAGGACGAACATGCGTTGCTGCAATGACAAGATCACCTTCATTTTCGCGATCTTCGTCATCCATCAAGATAACCATTTTGCCTGCACGAATATCGGCGACAAGATCTTCAACACGACTCAGCGGCATTCGCTTTCACCTTTTTTTTGTCGTTAGACAATTTCTATTTAATAAATTTTGCATAGTTTACGCTGTTTAGAGAATTTTGCCTATGATTCTGATTTATCCAAATTTGCAACGAGATAGAATAGATCTAGATTTATTTATACAAATAAATCATAAGAAAATGGAATAATTTAAAATAAAAACGATGAGTTTAAATAAAAAAACCTAGCCAAAAGGCTAGGTTCTGATATGCGCCCTTACTTTTTATGAAGCTGCACTGCTTGGACTATCATTTTGTGGGATTGATTTTTTCCCCATCAAAATCTCAGTTCGGATATTTTGAGCAAGTTCAGCACATTCTGCATTCATGCCATTGATCATAAAGGCATGACGAGTCATGACATTGCTTGGATTTGGCATTGCAACAAGTTGATAGCTGTCTTGAATTGCCTTGAGTTGATCATTCTCAAGATATAAAGCAGATTCTTTCGCATGAAGATGCTGTGCTAAACGTTGAGCAGCCTCTTTCGCATCAATTTGCATCGCTTCTACAGCATTACAAGTTGCACTACGTGTTTGCAAAGCAAAGCGTTTATCTTCGCGGTAACGTTTATATAAAACGTCAGAGAGTAATTGGAATACGGTTCCAACCATAAGCAGACACTCTACAGCGTGAGTATGCGAAGTTGAAATCGCAAGTGTAGCGCCATCAGCATTAAATTCATTTACGACTTCAATGTCCGCTAACTTTAACTGGTAATGCTTAACGCACAACTCAATACTCTTGTTTAAAAAGAGCTGACAGAGTTTAAAGTACGGAACAGATACCGATTGGTTGACACTGCTTAATAACTGTTTAGGGTCATAAAACTGAATATTGAGTGCCAACATATGTTGGTCAGCTGAATCTGTAGTTTTCTCTGGTTGTGGACGAGCCGCTGGTTTACCTTTCGCTTGTTGTTGGGCTTGAGCAACCAACGTTACTGTATTTTGTTTTTCTAAAGCCAATGCTTGAGTTAACTGCTGAATTTCATGTTTCAAGCGGTTCTCTTCATTAATGCGTGCCAAATATTCGCTACGGGTAGGACGAGCAATGGCGCGATAGGCAAGCCATAATAAAACATGCAAAAACAGAGACGCTAAGATTGCCAGCCATTGAGTGCGGAGAATTTCCCCAATACTTGGCTGAATAAGCGTAATCTCGATAGAACCCACTTTCTTTTCATTTTGCAGCGCATCGCGAGCAAAAATCTCACCTTGGCGAGTTTTCGAAATTCCGCTCGTTGCTAACACTTGTTTATTGGCATCAAGAATGCGAATAGACGCAACGCTTGGATTGGTCGCATAGCGATTGGCAATCAGAGCTAAAGACACCGTATTGGCCGGTTCAAGCTCAGATAAGCTGTCTGCAACGAGCTGACTGGTCATGAGCTGACCTTGACTCGCACGGTTTTCATTGAGCTGGTGTGTCGTTGCAATCACCAATAAAAAGGTATGCAATGCAAAACTAACGATCAGTAGGCTAGCAAATAGCCCTTGTCTAGGCGCAATCAAGTTAAACTTCCAAGGCAATTATATTGAAATTCGATTATGATTCTTACAATAGTTGTCACTCAGACTAGAGTCAATTCATGCGAGAAATCATTCTTATATCCTTTTTAGGACCAGACCAACCAAACCAGTTTACCCGATTAATGCAAGTACTATCCGTACATTCATTGCAAATACTGGATGTAGGTCAGGCTGTTATTCATAATCAACTCACATTGGGCATTGTAGTCGCGTCAGATAATGAAACTGCGACCGCATTGGCAATGAAAGAAATTCTGATTTTAGCACATGATATTGGCTTAACAGTGCGCTTTAAACCAATCACAGGCGCAGAATACGATCAATGGGTAAGTGAAGGTGGTCGTACTCGTTATATCGTCACGGCTTTGGCACCTGAACTCACTGCTGCCCACTTACAAGCAGTTACACAAATTGTGTCTAGCCAAGGCTTTAACATTGAAACTGTTACCCGTTTATCAGGCCGTGTCGACTTTGAAAAGGATAGCGCATTTCCACGTCGTGCATGTGTACAGTTTGGTTTAAGTAGTGGTCCAACTTTAGACGCACAAGCCATGCGTGCAGCATGTTTACGTCTTTCGAGCGAATTAAACATTGATGTTGCTGTTCAAGAAGACAACGCTTATCGACGTAACCGTCGTTTAGTTTGCTTTGATATGGACTCAACATTAATTGAACAAGAAGTTATTGATGAGTTGGCGATTGAAGCAGGGGTAGGCGCACAAGTTGCTGAAATCACTGAAAGAGCTATGCAAGGCGAACTTGATTTCCAGCAAAGCTTCCGTGCTCGTGTTGCATTATTAAAAGGGCTGGATGCTGCTGTTTTACCTAAAATTGCAGAGCGTTTAACCATTACTGAAGGTGCAGAACGCCTCATTTCAACATTGAAGGCGCTTGGCTACAAAACAGCAATTTTATCTGGCGGATTCCAATATTTTGCTGAATATCTACAAGGTAAACTTGGTATTGATGAAGTTCATGCCAATATTTTGGATGTGCAAGACGGTTTCGTAACAGGTGAAGTGAAAGGCGCAATTGTTGATGGCGCACGTAAAGCTGAGCTATTACGCGAACTTGCGAATAAAATGGGCATTTCTTTAGAGCAAGCCATGGCGGTAGGCGATGGTGCAAACGATCTACCTATGCTTGCGATTGCGGGCCTAGGTGTTGCTTACCGTGCTAAACCTTTAGTTCGTCAAAATGCAAATCAGGCTATTTCAAGTGTTGGCTTGGATGGTGTGCTGTATTTGCTGGGCATGCATGACAAAGATTTAAACCGTGCTTAACCTATAAGGCTAAGCTTTAAGCGCTACTTCAGAGTAGCGCTTTTTTTATGCAGAATCGTCATAAAAACAAGCATGTTATGCTCAAATCGTGCACAGAAAAAAGGCAATAAAAAAATCTGAAAAAAACTTATTTTGGTCCTTAAAAACAGCATATTTTTTTGTAATGACACGCCAGAATTGATGCCATATAGGGAATCGAACTTTTTGAATTTTACAAAAATGTAATGACAAAAGAATGTTGCGACAAAGTGTGTCGCATTAAGAAATAACGGGTCTTTTTTTCTAAAAAAAAACATCCATAATGCATCCTAAGCTTCAACACAAATTATGAATTAAAGTTGTTTTTGGAATGAGGTCGGGTTTTAAGACCGAATCTTTTTAGACGTTTTCATTAAGACGGAGGTTTCTATGGTAACAGCGAATTTTGCCGCTATCGCCGGATTCAGCTTGATCGCTGTCGCGCTTGTTGCTGTTTTCTTTTCTCCTTACCGTCGTTGGCTTGGTTTTATGCTTGCAGGGATGTTCTTTTGGGGGCTATTGGAAGTGGTCCGTTTTGGAGTTCAAGTCACTTTTGAAATGCCAGTCACATATAGTTATTTAACTGCACTAAGTCTAGCGATGGTAATGGTTACATTTATTTTGTTACGTGAGGATAAACAGGCACAAAAGGCTTTGGCAAATCGCCAATATATAGAACACACGCCAGTATATGAAGATGATCAGCAGCAATGTTCTAGCCGATAATTAAATTGTTATCTAACGGTAAAGAGGTATGCACAGCATGCCTTTTTTATTTACGAAACATGATTTTTATTATACAAAGCATTTATTAAAAAATAGCCAGTTATGCTACGATACATGGGTCTGTTGACGTTTCATCTAGATTGCGTTGCCAGCTAAAAATTATCAGTTAATGCACAAAACACAGGCAATGGTATGTCCTTACTGAGTTTTGCTCTAAAGTTTTCATAAAAATACAATAGGCGTGAATGTTCATGAAACTTTCTTCTATACCTGTAGTCAAATTACCTCTCGTTGATGTCAGTACAGACCCGTTAGATTTATTGGTAGCAGGTTTAGTGCTGCGTATGAAGCAATTGGCACGTACTAGCCCTAAGTTTATTGAATTGATTCATGACCGCGCATTCCGTATTCAGATCGGTACGGATTTAGGTGTTGCACGTCAGATCATTATTAATAATGGACAGATTGACACTGTTGCAGGCGCACCTGAAAAAGCTGATTTTATCTTGCAGTTTGCAGATAGCGAACAGGGTGTAAAAACTTTGATTAAAGGTGACCCAACAGCATTCATGACAGGTATGCAAAACGGCAGCATTAAAATGGAAGGCGACTTCAGTCTATTGGTTTGGTTTAACCAAGTGGCTAGACTCATTCCACCTAAATTGCCAAAACCAGTTAAAGATAAAGTACGTCAGGCACGTGCTTTTATTAAAGAGAAAACTGGTCGTTAATCGCCAGATATAAAAAAACTCCCAAATGGGAGTTTTTTTATATCTATGCTTCGACTTCCAAGTTAAACGTAACTGGACCATCATTAATTAAATGAACCTTCATATCGGCTGCAAAAATGCCAGTTTGAACTTTTTCAAATTGTGAATGTGTATATTCAACCAGCTGTTCATATAACGCTTTGGCATCTGCTGGTGGCATGGCTGGACCAAAATCTGGACGTAAACCTTTTTGGGTTTGAGCCATCAGGGTAAATTGTGAAACAAGCAGGATTCCACCATTTGCTTGAGAGACATTCCAGCCCATTTTGCCCTGTTCGTCATCAAAGATACGATATTTCAAAATCTTATCAATAAGCTTTTGGCCAATCGCTAAAGTGTCATCTCGGCCGATGCCTAAAAAAACCAATAAACCTTGTTGGATTTCACCGGTAGTCTCACCGTCAACCACCACTTTAGCTTCAAGAACTCGTTGTATTAAAGCACGCATAGTTAAAGCAAATTTCTGCAATTGATTGAATTGGCGTAGTTTAGCAGAAATTAAATTAAATGATTTTTAAAAGGAAATTTCACGGAGCTGCAACAATGGTCTAAAAGCTCGCAATTCATTTATAAAAATATGCTTTAATGCTAAGAAGCAAGCGAATAATCACTGACTATGTCTCCAATTATCCATTCTTTACTAGATACAGACTTGTACAAATTTACGATGTTACAGGTGGTTTTGCATAAGTTTCCGCAAACTCATAGCGTCTATCATTTCCGCTGTAGAAATTTAGAAGATACTGTCTATCCACTAGTAGATATTTTGGATGATTTAAATCAGCAACTCGACTATTTATGTAGCCTTAAATATAAAGAAGACGAGCTTCAATATTTGCGTAAATTACGCTTTATCAAAAGTGACTTTGTTGATTATTTGGAACTATTTCAACTGAAAAGGCGCTTTATTCAGGCCAGCATTGATGCGGAAGGTCGTTTGGATATTCGTATTGAAGGTCCGATGGTTCAAGCCATGATGTTTGAAATTTTTGTATTGGCAATTGTAAATGAACTCTATTTTAGCCGTATTAAAAACGATGAAGTATGGGCTGAGGGTGAACGCCGTTTACAAGCCAAGCTTGAATTGGTTCAGCAATATGAAAAAACTCAAAAACCGAATGACCCGCCATTCTTAGTTTCTGATTTTGGTACACGTCGCCGTTATAGCTTCGTATGGCAAAAGCATGTTGTGGCAGCTTTTCATAAAACCGTGCCAAATGTGTTCCGTGGTACAAGTAATGTGTTACTTGCTAAAGAGTTAAACATTACGCCAATTGGGACCATGGCCCATGAATTCTTACAAGCTTTTCAGGCACTTGATGTACGACTGCGTGACTTTCAAAAAGCGGCTTTAGAGACGTGGGTTCAAGAATATCGCGGAGACTTAGGTATTGCTTTGACTGACGTTGTTGGTATGGATGCGTTCCTTCGTGATTTTGACTTGTATTTCGCGAAACTATTTGATGGCTTACGCCATGACAGTGGTGACCCATATGAGTGGGGCGATAAGGCCTATGCGCACTACCGTAAATTAAAAATTGATACCAAAACCAAAATGCTGACTTTTAGCGATGGTCTTAATTTGCCAAAAGCATGGGAATTACATCAATACTTTAAAGATCGTTTTCAGGTGAGTTTTGGTATTGGAACTAATTTGACCAATGATATGGGCCAAAAGCCGCTCAATATTGTGTTGAAATTGGTTGAATGTAATGGTCAGTCGGTTGCGAAAATTTCAGATAGCCCCGGTAAAACCATGACTGATAATGATACTTTCTTGGCTTATTTACGTCAGGTTTTTGAAATCGAAGAACTTGAAGAAGCGGTTTAAGTAAAAAGTAGTCTCACTATTTTGTATTTTTTAAAGTAAGAATGCTGATATCTGATTTTCTGCTAAAGAGTAGCAGAAAATCAGAGTTTGATAGATATATGCTTATGCTAATATGAAATTAAGCTGGTATAAAAAGAAACCATGACGATGACACTCCTGGATTTTAAACTCGATTTATTAATAGAAGCAGAAGAATTAGTGCCTTATTTAGGCAATGAATATATTCGCATTGTAGATTTGAGCCGTGCTTCTGTTTATGAGCAACTCCATATCCCGCACGCTATTCACTTACAACCTAAATGGTTAGTGTCTCAACATGAAGAAGCCACAGGTATTTTGCCAGATGAAGCGGGCTTACAAGCACTGATTGAAAAATTGAATATTTCACCTAATCATCATGTTGTGGTCTATGACGATGAAGGTGGGGCATGGGCTGGGCGTTTAATCTGGAATTTGCATTGCTTAGGGTTTACGCGCACCAGTTTAATTAATGGCGGTATCCATGCATGGTTAGGAGCAGGGTTACCAACTACAGCAGAAGTCGAAAAAGTTTCTCCTGTTGCAGATTTAATTCAGATTGATTTATCGCATGCCGCTCAGTTTCGTGTGAACTATGAAGATCTACGCAAACAAGTAGAACAAGAAAATGTTCAATTGTGGGATTGCCGGACGAGTGATGAATATAGTGGGGTCCGTTTAGCAGCGCGACGCGGTGGTCACATTCCAAATGCCCTCCATTTTGAATGGAGTACTGCACTTAATCGACAAAATCATCTAAAATTGCACCCGCTTGAACGCACGCGGCAGCGCCTTGAACAACTTGGGTTCGATTTACAGCAACCTGTAGTTGTGTACTGCCAGTCACATCACCGTTCCGGCTTGGCCTATATTTTGGCTAGGCTCTTGGGCTGGGAAGCAAAAGCCTATGATGGTGCGTGGAGTGAATGGGGCAATCGCCTCGATAGTCCTATTATTACTGGAGAATCACCGTCGTGAGTTTCACATCTCGATTAAAAAAAGAATTATTTATTAAGGCACAAAACCTTGTACCACAGCACCAATTGAGCCGTGTGGTAGGTAAAGTTGCTGCGAGTGAAAATCCAGTTGTGAAAACTGCTGTTATTCATGCATTTAAAACCAAATATGGGATTGATTTATCGATTGCTGAACAAGGCAATGC
Source organism: Acinetobacter sp. AOR14_HL (assembly GCF_027855175.1). Taxonomy (NCBI): domain Bacteria; kingdom Pseudomonadati; phylum Pseudomonadota; class Gammaproteobacteria; order Moraxellales; family Moraxellaceae; genus Acinetobacter; species Acinetobacter sp. AOR14_HL. The sequence goes on from NZ_JAKTII010000011.1 coordinate 90,631, forward strand.
ACTGAAATATAAATCTTTTAATGACTTTTTTACCCGTGCTTTAAAAGATGGCGTGCGTCTCGTTGACGAAAATGCAGATAGCATTGTGTCACCTGCTGATGGTGCTATTTCTCAGATTGGTAAAATTACTGCGGGTGAAGTATTTCAAGCAAAAGGCCAAAGCTTTTCTGTAGAGAAACTCATTGGCGACCCGCAACTTGCTCAGCCATTCCAAGAAGGTGAGTTTGCGACAGTCTATCTATCTCCACGCGATTACCACCGTGTACATATGCCGTTTGCAGGTACATTAACTGAAACTTTGTATGTACCGGGTGAGCTATTTTCGGTAAATCAGGTGACTGCTGAAAATGTACCGGGACTATTTGCCCGTAATGAACGCATGGTGTGTTTGTTTGATACTGAACTTGGCCGTATGGCTGTTGTGTTAGTGGGTGCAATGATTGTTGCTGGTATTGAAACTGTGGCGACAGGTAAAGTGAAACCTTCAGGTCGTATTGAATTACAGCATCATCAGTTAAAGCTAGAGAAAGGTGCTGAGCTTGGACGTTTTTATTTAGGTTCTACAGCGGTTATTTTATTTGAAAAAGATAAGATCGAATGGGAACAACGTTTTAAAGCTGAGTCTGTGGTTGTAATGGGCGAGCGCATGGGACATACAGTTTAGTAAACGATATCACCCCTATATGACATATAAACCCTGACTTTAATTATTCAGGGTTTATTTTTTTTGATTTAAATTATATAAATGTAAAATATATAATTATGTTGGTATTTATATTATATAGAAATATAATTGTTATTAAGTGATCTGAAATAGGACATTATAGAAGCTAGTCCAAAAATATGTGTCTGGAGAGAGCAAAGATATTAATATGATTGAAAATTAATAAATAAAAAAAGAAAGAAATATTTAAGTTAGACTTAAGTCGTAATTTTAATTTTACTTGCAGATAAGTTATTAAATCTAAAAAAATTATTTAATTTTATAAATATGAAGCGCTTTTTAGATATTGCACAGCCTTTAGCCTTGGCACAATGCTTGCTAACTATTCAGGACCTTACTGTAATTTTCATATTTTTTTAGGTTCTGAAATCATGTTAAAAGTTAAACGCCTGACAGCTTCGGTTTTATCTGTACTTTGTATTTCACTCAGCCATGCCAATGATTTTAAAGTTTTAAATCAAATTTCAAAACAGCCTACTCAACTTCAAACTGGCGAATATAAAGGCAATTATTACGTTCCATCTACTTTAAAAACCATTACATGGGGTTATTTACCGAATCGGGATGCCAAACCCGTCCTTACCGTTCCGTCGGGTAGTGTTGTGACATTTGATACGGTTTCTCATGAGGGTTTGCTTGAAGACCAAGGGCGTAATGCTGAAAAGTTCTTTCAATCGAAAGGTGTCAAATCTAATGAAATTTTGGAAGATGCAAAAATAATTACACAGTCAAATTTAAAGCATGATTTTCATAAAGATGGGCCACATATTGTGACAGGCCCTGTTGCAATTGAAGGCGCACAGCCCGGTGATATTTTGAAAGTTGAGGTACTTAAAGTTGAGCCGCGTGTACCTTACGGTGTTATTTCAAATCGACATGGTAAAGGTGCTTTAGTTGGGGAATTTCCTAAAAAAGCAAAGCAAGAAAATGCATCAGCTGAGCATCCTGAACGCTATGGAAATGTCTCAATTTTCACACCAATTGAAAAAAATGCTAAAGGTGAGTACGAAGGTGTATTAAAAACGGAATCGGGTAAATCAATACGTTTCCCGCTTTATCCTTTTATGGGAATTATGGGGGTAGCAGCCAATACTTCTGAGCCTGTTCACTCTGTACCCCCTGCAATGTATGGTGGAAATATTGATATTAATGAACTAGGTGCAGGTTCAACAGCCTATTATCCTGTTCAGGTCAAAGGCGCATTATTCTATACAGGTGATAGCCATTTCGCGCAAGGGGATGGTGAAGTAGCATTAACTGCACTCGAAGCTTCAGCACGTGCGACACTAAAATTTACCTTACTCAAAGCAGGTAAAGATAAAATACCGGGCAAAGAGTTAAAACAACCTTTAGCTGAAAATGCTGAGTTTTGGATTACACCGGGACTTGATGAAGATCTAGATGAAGCGATGAAAAAGTCTACACGTGAAGCTATTCGTTTCTTAAACCAAGAATACGGCATTGATGAAGCAACAGCATATGCGTATTTAAGTGCTGCAACTGATTTTGAAGTTTCACAAGTTGTAGATAAAACAAAGGGCATTCATGCAAAAATCAGAAAAGCTGATTTTAAAGAGTTTGAGAGTAAATAATTAAATGAACTAAGCTTGGTATTTAAAATATTAAATACCAAGTTAAATCCTATTTAAAAAACAATAAGTTTTATATATTTTATAATTGAGTATAATAAATATCATATATATTTATTAGTATAAAATCTAATGCACTCACTTTCGAATGCTCTACTTTATATTGCTGCATTATTAACATTCTGTGCAGCATTACTTCATTTTGTTTGTGTGTTCTGGGGGGCAAATGGTTTTCGGTTTTTAGGGGCGGGGAAAAGTATTGTTCAGATGGTAGAAAGAGGACATTGGTATCCCAATTTTACAGCTATAGCTGTCGGTTTAATCCTGACCATATGTTCTATTTATGCTTTTCTTGCAGCAAAGGGAATACAGGTATTACCTTTTACAAAACTTATTCTCTCGCTTGTCGCAGTGGTTTTTCTTATCCGTGGTTTTGCTTTTCCATGGTTAAAGTCAAAATTTGTGGGAAATAGTGATTTATTTTGGTATGTCAGCTCAGCTTTTTGTTTAATTCTGGGGGCTTTATATGCCGCAGGAGTATATTTAATTTGAAATGAATATATTTTAGGTTAAGTAGAATTAATAATTTTAAAAAATAAAAAGGGAGTTTAGCTCCCTTTTAAATTATTTAGTCCAACCATATTTTTTGAAAATAGTATTGCCTTGCTGAGACGATAAGAACTCTACAAAACGTTTAGCTTCAGCATCTTTTAAACTATGTTTGGTTAAGGCAACACCTGTATCACGATAGACAACTAGTTCTTTCTCTATAGGTATAATTTGTCCTATATCAGGGTTACTGATTCCCCAAATATTAAAGACTAACCAAGCATCGTAGCTACTATTTTCTTCCCAGTTTTTCTTGGCAATACCTGTGTTGGCTGCATAGGTGGCAATATTTTTTCGAAAGGATTTGGTTAATTCAATATTTCCAGTTCTACCCGCAATATCCTCCCACATACCGACTTGACCTGCGCCATGTGTAACTAAAACCTTAATGTTGGATTTAGCTAGGTCTTTAAAACCTTTAATATTTTTAGGATTTCCTTTACGTACTAAAATGGCTGCGGGGCGTAAATATAAAGGTTCCACCGAGTCTTTTATAATTTGTTCAGAAAAAGCATTTTCAAAATCAGACATCATGGCTTCTGAACCACTATATATAACATCGGCATCTAGTTTCGCTTTGTCAGACCATTGAGAAGTAGGGCCAGATGTTACATGGACTGCTATGCCCGTTTTATTGGTGAATTGTTTGGCTGCTTCTTTCATGGCAGGTGCTGGCCCACCAGGACCATACACTTGTACGTCTGCAAAGCTATGGATGGGTAGAGAACCGAGAATAAGACAAATCAGGTACGGTATAAATTTATATTGTTTTGACATTTTAATCGCTATAGTAATTAAGAAAATATCAGCATATATTTTTTATTATTTAAACGGGATTAATTTTTGCAACCATATTTATAATACATTTTTTTAAAATATATTTTAATTAGATTTTAAGTGACTGTATAAATGTAAATTATTTTGAAGTAAATATAACTATAGAAGTTTTTATGGTAATTTATATTTTATAAATTGATTATTTGAATAGATATATTGTAAATAATAGAGGAGTAATCCCTTGATTAGAAAAAGTAATTCTTTTTTAAAAATTTTATTCAGTAGCGCTTGTTTGGTGTCTGGTTCTGCTATGGCTGCTCCAATTACAGATTTGAATAAGCAAATTGTGAGCGACAAACCGGGTTCAATATTGTCGCTAGAACAGCAAGCCGTGACGAATTTATTTCCTCATGCAGAGCAGCGCTTGTTGGTAAATTATCGTAGTCGAGGTATTCAGGGCGAACCTATTGTTGCATCAGCTTTTATTTTATTACCCAGAGGAACGCCTCCAAAAAATGGCTGGCCGATACTGGCTTGGGCACATGGCACGACCGGAGTTGCCGATACTTGTGCACCTTCGGGTGATTATGTGGGTGGGCCAGTTCATTCATATCAAGAAGTTGCTTCTAAAGCTTTAGATGGCTGGCTTGCACGTGGCTATGCAGTTGTCGCACCTGATTATCAGGGTTTAGGTACATTAGGCGCGCATCCCTATATGAATGCAAAGAGCCAACTGCATTCGGTCGTCGATGCAGTACGTGCATTACACGTGCTTAAACCCAAGAGCTTTAATAAACAGTGGTTGGTGATGGGGCATAGCCAAGGTGGAGCTGCGGCAATTGCAGTGTCTGCCTATGGTCAAAAAGATGCACCTGAACTAGATTTAAAAGGGGCAATGGCTCTTGCTCCGGGTGGCTACCAATATGAAGGTATTGCAGAATATGTGCAGAGTCATCCAAACCCAGAACCTAGCGTAGCTGCTTTCTTCCCGATTGTGCTATTAGGAACACAAGCAGCAGAGCCGAGCATAGTTCCTGAGAATTTAGTCAGTCCAGAAATGAACGCGGTGCTGACCCAAGCGCGCAGCCGCTGTTTATCTGAACTTCAATCTGATTTAAAGAAATCTCCTTCTAGCATATTTCGTTCTGATGCTGATTTAAAACCTCTCTTGGCTTATCTAAAACAACAGTCGATTGAAAATATGGTACCTACCGTACCGTTAATGATTGTTCAGGGTTCTAAAGATCATTTAGTCGACCCGAGAGGGACATTTGCTTATTATCAGCAGCTATGTAAATTAAAAAAACCAGCGGTATATCAAACGATTGATGGTGGAGATCATCGTGACGCATTACGCCAGAGCAATACTTTTGCTACTCACTTTTTAAATGTAATAGAGAAAAACCAAAGTAAGTCCTATTGTTCGACTTCTAAGTAAATTGGTTTAAATGCTAAAAAAGCCGACTTTTTATGAGCCGGCTTTTTATATTTGAAGGGGTGACTTTAGGTCAGGTTATACAGTCTTTCTTTAGGGAAAACTGCATTAAAATCAGCCTTCATATTCACGTCCATTTTTGCGCCATTTTCCATCAGCACCTTTGTACCAGTCTGGGGCTACAGCTGGGCCTCGTGCTCCTGAGCCTTCTCGTGACTCATCTATATAATCAATTTTATCAATGTACACTGTATCTTCTCGGCCTTCATAAACTCTGCTGCGCAACAGTATTGTACGGTGCTTCCAATCAATACTTTTAAGTTCTCCTTGTTCGCAACGTGCATTTATTGAACCACCAAAATGTCCCCAAACCATTAAATACTTGCCCATAGGGATACGTTTTAATTGATCATCAATAGTTTCTATATAAGGTTCTTCTTCAAGCGGTTCAAGCATCTCAATTTGATCAAAAGAGATTAACCGAGTTGATTCGTCTTCTATGGATACGTGAATGATTTTTTGAGTTTGATCAACCTGAAGAATTTCCACTTTTAATGCTTCTCCATTTTTTAAACCGAGAATAAAGCAATCAGTTATTTCTGCATTATTCGATATTATTTCTACAGGGTTAATAGTCATTTAAGCCTCGCTTAATTATTATGTTGGCTGTTCTTATGGATTAAGTTTTTTGTAGCGAGTTAATAATACTAATTTTATTTAAAAATGAAAGTGATTTTTAAAACTGTTAAATAATTAGTTTAAATGGTGCTTTTTATTTTCATCATTTTTTAAATTATCAATGACATTGATTATATATATTGTATAAATTGAGTGGTTTTATTTTTTTAAAGTACAGTTAGTATATCTATTTCATAAATTCTAATCTATGAAATAGATATGAGAGAAAAAGAAGATTTATTAAATAACTTATATAGGCTGACTATAGGTTATATTTGATATTATCAATGACAAAAAATTAAAATCATGTCCATAATAATTTATATATACAAAATGGCTAAGTATCTTTCACTGCGTCTATTTAATATCCATCCTTTATGTGAAATGAATACTTTTTAAGCCATGTTATATAGTCTTTCTTTAGGAAAAACCACTGTAAAAGTTGAACCTTCATTTTCTTTAGACTGGACATCTAAATAAGCGCCATGTTGCATTAATACATGCTTCACAATGGCCAAACCTAAACCTGTACCGCCTGTTTGACGACTACGGTCGCTGTCAACACGATAGAAGCGTTCAGTCAGACGTGGTAAATGTTTCGGATTAATTCCAATGCCTGTATCTTGTACACTAAAGTAGGCATGTTCACCGTCGTCATGCCAGCCAATCGTAATCGTTCCACCTTTTGGCGTGTATTTGATGGCATTGGTAATTAAGTTACTAAACGCACTGGCGATTTCCATGTCAGAACCAATCAGGTCACAGTGACTATCAATATGTAAATTGAGTGTATGGCCATAATCGGCATTGTAGGCCTGAGCATCATCAAACAGTTGATTCATTAAACTCGGCATTTCAATAATCTGATTTTTTGCAATTTTCTTATTATTTTCTAAATTCGATAACAGTAGTAAATCATTCACCAAAGCATTCATACGTTTGGTTTGTGACTGCATTTGATCAAACGCACGTTTCCAGCGTGGACTAATATCTTCTTGATCGGTAAATGTCTCGATATAACCACTCAGTACAGTTAATGGTGTACGAAGTTCATGAGAAATATTATCTACAAAGTCTTTACGCATTTGCTCAAGGTTGTGCATACGAGTAACGTCGTAAGCCACCAATAAACGACTTTCTCCGCCAAATCGTGTGAGCTTGACCTGCACATATCGGTCATCGTCAAAACTCGACTGTAGTTTAATACCGTCGGGTGCTTGATCAATATTGTTAAAATATTCAATAAAGGTCGGCTGGCGTAAAATCGTTAATAAATTTCGACCACGGTCGAGAGGGCTGATACCCAACAAACGTTCAGCAGCAGGGTTCCACCATTCAATTTTATGTTGATCATCAATGAGAACGACAGCTTCGGCAAGTGCCACTAAAGAAGACTGAGCGCGATCAATTAAACCGACCATTTCTGCTTGAACGATTCGTTCCTGACGCTGGGCACGATAAACATTAAACAATAACGCTCCCCAAATCCCATTTAGGTTTGGAGGAACGTCATAAGGTTTATTTGCAATCCAGTCATTGACCAGATAAAGCGAACGCAACTGGAGTGTAAAAAACACCACAAAGGCGATAAAAATACAGCTCCAGAAATACCCAATACCGAAACCGACTAAACCGGCAATAATTATAAAAAATAATAAAAGCCGTAAATCTTGTTTGGCAAACGTCCATAAACTACTGTAGCGGGAAAGCTTTTGTTCACGTACCTGTTCGGGGACGGGGTAGGGTTCATACATAAATCTTGGTTAACCTGCGGCTAAATCTGCACGTGTTGAGAAGCGGTAGCCAGTTCCACGCACGGTCTGAACAAATCGGTCAACACCAAAAGGTTCTAAAACTTTACGCAAACGACGGATGTGCACATCGATAGTTCGATCTTCGATATATACATTACCGCCCCAGACCTGATCGAGCAACTGGGCACGTGTATATGCACGCTCTGGATGGGTCATAAAAAACGCAAGTAAGCGATATTCAGTTGGGCCCATATCTAAAATGCTGTCGCCAAAGCTGACACGTTGGCTCACAGGATCAAGAATTAAACCATTGGCGTCAATCATTTTTTCGCCACTTAATGCATTTGCACGACGCAGAACCGCTTTAATACGTGAAACCAGTTCACGTGTTGAGAAAGGCTTCGTCATGTAATCATCTGCGCCAGCATCAAGACCTTGTACTTTGTGGTCTTCTTCTCCGCGAGCGGTAAGCATAATTACTGGAATTTCTGCTAAGTTCTCATCGCGTTTTAAGCGGCGACATAAATCGACACCACTTACGCCTCCAGGTAACATCCAATCGAGCAAGATAAGCGCCGGACGTTGGTCGACGATAATTTGATGAGCCTGTTTGGCATCTTCTGCCTGCAAACATTGAAAGCCTGCCATGTCCAAAGAAGTATGGATCATTTCACGAATAGGAAGCTCATCATCGACAATTAAAATATAGTCATCTTTCACAGCGCAATATCCTATAGATTTAACGGTGAACCGTTTTGTAGTTATGACAGGCTTATTACAAAGATTAATTATGACAATTTCATTGCAGAAAAGTCTATAAAATTGAATTTAGCAATAATTTGTGACAAAAGTAAGGCAAAGGTGTGACCGAATGATGACATGAGAGCTTAAAGATTTTTAAAATCATTCAATAAGTTATCGCCTTCAACGCTTAACGGGTTTTGCACATTTTAGAGTGTCAAAAAACTTTAATATTATTTTGAAACCTTGGCCAATAAAGATAAGAAAACAATGCGGCACGCGGTTAAAACCTGTTCAAGAGACTGCTCAAAGCCTCCCATGACCCATCGAATTGCAATTTGAGTGACATATCCATTTAAGCCTGTTGCGATTAAAGAGAGCTCATTTTCGTTGTGTTGGATTTGCGGCATGGTCAACATAACAAAGGCCTGAATCATTCGATCAAACTGTGCAAGAGTTTCTTGAATGGTGGCCTGATTATGTAATTCTTGTACCAAAACTGCGTCAACATAGACAATGCGAGCTAATCTTGGGTCGTCTTTTAATGTCGTCAGCAGTGCCCTTAAACCAGCATCGACCATTTTTTCTGGATCTGGCGTCGCTTTAATGACAGCTTGCATCAAGTTTTGCTGTAATTCTTCAATCATTTTTAAAAAGATGGTTTGAAATAAATCTTCACTCTTCTTAAATGATTCATAAAAATAGCGTTCTGTGAGTTTTGCTTCTTGGCAGACATCTTTGACCGTCACGGAAAAAAAGCCGAGTGTTCCATAAGTCGCAATGCCAGCTTCAATCAGTTTTTCTCGGCGTGCCTCTTTACGTTCAGATAGAGATAACCCTTTGAACTGACGTTCTTTACTCACAGTTTTTGTTTTCTTTTTACTGGTTGAGTCGTTTGTCGCCATAAATAAGTCGTGTCCTAAAGAATGGTTCCTAATTTATAGGTTTTAGCCAAATATGCTCACTATGATAAAGCTCTCAGCAGAATTGTGCCATTATATCTGAAATTACAGTGTACTATATTGACAATGGATATTGTCAAAATTATATTAAAGATGTCTAAGCTGCACATGCAATGAACCGATTGTGCAAATATCGAAAAACAAAGGATGGACAATGAAAAATTTTAAAAACAAAGTCGCTGCAATTACGGGCGCAGGTTCTGGCATTGGGCAACAACTCGCAATTCTTTTGGCAAAACAAGGTTGCCATCTTTCGTTAAGTGATATTAATGAGAAGGGATTACAGCAAACCGTTGAGCTTTTAAAACCCTATAGCACGATTACTGTGACGACCAAAAAGCTTGATGTTTCTGACCGTGAAGCGGTAAAGCAGTGGGCCCAAGAAACTGTTCAAGATCATGGGTCAGTTAACCTGATTTTCAACAACGCTGGCGTCGCTCTAGGTTCAACTGTCGAAGGTGCGACCTACGAAGATTTAGAGTGGATCGTTGGGATTAACTTCTGGGGTGTGGTGTACGGAACGAAAGAGTTCTTACCGTTCATTAAGCAAACTCAAGATGGCCATATTATTAATATTTCAAGCCTATTTGGTTTAACCGCTCAACCGACTCAATCTGCTTATAACGCGACTAAATTTGCTGTTCGTGGTTTTACCGAGTCATTGCGTCAAGAGTTAGATATTGAAAAAAGTGGCGTAAGCTCTTTGTGTGTACATCCGGGTGGAATCCGCACCAATATTGCTAAATCTGCAAAAATGAGTGATAGCTTGAATAGTTTGGGCATGGACCCGACTAAATCGATTCAAAATTTTGACAAGTTATTACGTACTCCACCTGAAGAGGCGGCTCGTCAAATTTTACAAGCAGTATTAAAAAATAAACGTCGTTTATTGATTGGTAGTGATGCAAAAATTCTTGATGCATTCCAGCGTGTATTCCCAACTGGGTATCAACGTGCTTCTACCATTGTGACTAAGTTAATGAAATAATTTTAAAGTCAAAAAAAGCCATCAAATGATGGCTTTTTTTATAAGAATTGATTGGTTCTAAATAAGAACTTTAATCTTCTTTTTCTTCCAAATGAATTGATAATAGAGCCCTTGAATAATACATAAACTAACAAATGCCAAGGCATAGGCAACCCAGATTCCTTTAAGCCCCCACATTGAGCTAAACCAGTAAGCACATGGAATTTCAATAAACAAAATAGCAAAAATATTAATGAGCATTGGGACAGTCACAGTTCCACTGGCACGCATGATCGATGCAAAAATGGCACCCGCACCAAAGAATAAAATTGCCCAAAGCACAATAAATAAAAGTTGCTGGCCTAACACGACGACAGTTGGGTCGGTAATGAATAAAGCCATTAAATATTTTGAAAATAGATAGCCAAGTGCAATTAAGGTACCCGTAAATAAAAAGTTCATGCCTAAGGCAGTACGTGTCACACGAGATAACAAGTCAGATTTACCTGCACCAATTGCTTGGGCTGCAAAAATTGAAGCCGCAATTGAAATAGAGATTGCAGGGAACTGAATGTAATTGAGTACCTGATTTACCGCGCCATACGCTGCTGTGGCATGTGAGCCATAGCGGTTCACCAACCCGACAATAACCAAGCCGGCCATTGAGGTCGTAATCATTTGAATACCAGTCGGAACACCTAAACGTAAAATGATTTTGCTCAGTTCTGGATTGTGACGGATATGTTGCAGAAGCTGACGATTCGGTCTAAGCGGATGCTTTTTCTTGTTCAGATAAATCGCAAGAAAAATTAATATTGCGATATAACTAATAATTGATGCTATGGCAGGTGCAATAATCCCTAGAGCAGGGAAGCCAAAATAACCTTTAAGTAGGATTGGTGTAATAATTACGCCGATGACACTGGTTAAGGCAAGAGCCAGCAAAGGCGTGGTACTGTCACCTACACCACGTAAAATTGAAGTATAGATAATATAAACAAACAGAAGCGGGCTGCCTGCCAGCATCCACTGCACATAAGGCAAAGCGAGATGCATCACCTTGGGGTCAGTGCCTAATAGTTCTAAAATATCATGGGCAAAAAACACACCGATAATCGCGGTAATTACCCCACCAATCAGTGTCATAAACAGGGTAGAACCCACCACACTTTGGACTTTCTCTATATTTTGCGCGCCCCATGCTTGCCCTATTAAAACAGTCGTACCCGTTGAAATTCCGATAATAAAAGCGAGGAGCAAGAATAAAATAGGGAAATATACAGAAACTGCTGCAATTGCATCTACCCCCATCATTTGACCAACAAAGATGGTGTTAATAGTTCCGGACAAGTTCTGCAAAATATTGGTTGCAATCAGTGGTAGCAAGAAAACAAAAAATGTTTTCCATAGATTTTGCTGATGAATTAAAGACTGTCTTGGTGGCATGCATTCTCCATCGCCCATCTCTTTGATGAGCGGGGCAGATATCCAACTTAGCATAGTTAGAGCAAATGGCTTGTAGTGTTTTTACTATGCTAAGTGGCTAAATTTATTAACATTGATTCAGAATTTCTCCTGCTTTTTGCAATGTCTCATCATTTTTAGCAAAGCAGAAACGAATCAAACGCAAAGACTCCGGCGCTTGCTTGTAGAAAACCGAAACCGGAATAGCCACAATCTTATGTTGTTCTGCTAGAAACTGGCACATTTCAACATCGTTTAAGTCGGGTCTAATTTGACTGTAATCGAGATTTTGGAAATAAGTACCTTGAGACGGTTTTAGCAAGAAACGGCTATGGTGAATCGCCTGATTAAAATGATCTCGCTTAGTTTGGTAGAACTGTGGAAGCTCTTGAATATGTTCTGGATGTTGCTCCATATATTGCGCTAGAGCAATCTGACAAGGTGTTGTGCCACAGAAATTCGCATATTGGTAAATTTGGCGAAATAAACGCATTAACTCAGGTGAAGCGACACAGTAGCCTGTTTTCCAGCCTGTTACATGAAAGGTTTTTCCAAAAGAACCGATCACAAAGCTACGCTCTCTGAGCTCTGGAAAATGCAATGCGCTGAAGTGTTGTTGACCATCAAAGACCAAGTGTTCATAGACTTCATCAGATAAAATCACAATATTTTTATCTTGAATTAGTTCAATGAGTTCTAACCAATCCTGTTTATCCCAGATTGTACCTGTTGGATTATGGGGAGTATTCACCACAATCATTCGAGTTTTATCATTAATCAAATCTTTAACTTGTTGCCAGTTCACCTTAAAGTCGGGTGCTTCAAGAGCGATATGAATGGCTTTACCACCTGCCAATTGTACTGAAGGCCCATAACTGTCGTAACTTGGATCAAAAATAATAACTTCATCGCCCGCATTAATGCATGCCTGTATGGCACAAAAAATTGCAATGGTTGCGCCGGGAGTAATGGTAATTTGCGTGACAGGATCAAGTTGAAGTTGGTCGCGTTGCTTAAATTGTAAAGCAAGCTGTTCACGTAAAGCGAGAATACCATCGCCAGGTGGGTATTGATTATGTCCAGCCAAAGTCGCCTGAGATAAGGCTTCCAGTAAGGCTGGTGGGGCCGGAAAATCTGGAAAACCTTGTGACAGGTTAAGTGCACCTAGTCGATGTGCCATTGCCGTCATGGTGCTAAAAATCGTCACGCCTTGAGTGGCCAATTTTGACTGAAGCTGTAGCATATTGTTCTCTTATAAAAATATTTAAAGTTATAAAATTGATTCAATCACCGCCCGAATTACACCGAGTGTTAAACCAATAAATGCCCCGACTACAACGCCGTTCACACGGATCATATGTAAGTCGCCACCGACTTCGTTTTCAATTTTTCCAATCATTTCGCGCGAATCCCATTCATGAATGCGTTCGCTGACATAGCGGATGATTTTATGGCTATATTGATCTGTAAAATTCAGCGCCAGGCCTGTCATTTCTTTGTTCAACACTTCACGTACTTTGGCATTTTGAACAAGATTTTCACCCAGTTGCTGAATAGCAGCCCGAAGGTTCATTGCAATACCTGAGTCTTTTTTCATTAAATCTTCTTTAATGGCATCACATAAAATGGTGACGGCACCACTAATGAAATTTAGGACTTGAGGGCTGTCTAAAAGAGCATCTTTACCGCTGTTTAGGCGTTGGCTGGCAGGACTGTCTGGTTTTGCTAGCTCTAGCATGAGCGAGTGGGCAATGGTTTCAATTTCTTGTCGCCATGGGTGTTCAGGGTCTGCCAGCATCGATTCTACTTTTTCAACGAGTGAGTCGATGGTGCGTTGTTGAACATCAATGCCAATCCAGCTTGCACCTTTTGCAAGGGACCAGACACCCAGTGCTTTAAACATCTTTCGGGTCAATTCACGGGTTTTATCTGGGTTTTGTACCACCCACTCATGGGCGATATCGAGACCACGCTGTAAAACGTCTTGGTGGAAGTCATTTTCCAATACCGCGCGGAGCATTTCACTTGCGAGTTTATTTACTTCGGTATTACGCACCCATTGCACACTATTGTTTTGGACAAAGTTGGCAATTTGATCTTGGCTAACAAACTCAAAAATTTTCGGAACAGTTTGTTGAATAAGCTGTACCACTTGCGTATTGTTTTGTGGACTTGCTAACCATTGACCAATTGCAAGGCTTAAGTCAGTTTTTTCTAAGCTGCGTTCGACCACTTGAGGCGAAAGAAAATTTTCTTGTACAAAACGTCCCATTGATTCTGCAATGCGAGCTTTGTTGCGTGGAATAATTTCGGTGTGGTCGCGTAAAAACTTAGGAATCGGTAACTTACCAAATGGGTTCCGAAATAGAACTGTAATCGCGTACCAGTCGGCTAAACCACCGACTACACCAGCTTCTGCCCCTAACATTAAAATATGAATAAAACCTGTGTACTCTGGCAGAAAACGATCAGCCACCATCAGTGCAACCCACAGCACAACGACAATAATAAGCGCCAGAGTAGCAAAATATTTGCTACGTTTTAGACTGGGCACGTGGTGAACTTCTTCTGCCATGTTCATAAATTTATCCTATTCATTTTTGTTTTACTGGAGGCTCAGGCGGTGGCAACAGCTCTCCTGTCGGACTCAATCCATATTTTTGTCCGATTGATTTCAAGATCAAGGTTGCATCAAAAGCATCCTGAGGAGCCTGCTTCTGATCCCGATAACATTCAATAGTATACGACACTTGAACAGGATCGATATTGACCACTTGTGGGTAATCATAGAACGGATCATGCCAGAAACCTGGGTAGCGACGACCATAACCATATGGGTAAAAGCTTGGAGCTGATGGATAAACCACAGCCTGACGTGGTGGTTTCTGGCTCTGATTACTTGGATCATTTTGCACTTTAAAAAAGCGAAAACCTTTTTGTATCGTCGTTTGTGCTGATTTTACCAAAGTGATTTCTTCAGCTGCACCATAGCTCATATTCGGGTCGGCTTGAAAACTAATCCGAAAAGTTTGGGCATTTAAGGGATATGCTGAAAACTGACCAAGTTGATCAAAGGTTCTTGGTTTACTTGGCGTCGTTGCACAAGCAGTTAGAGTTAAGGCAGTGCCTAAGGCTAAACAAAGAGAGAGATATTTCATGATGAACTCCCAGCTGAGTATTAGAAAATAGATGACTCAGCATTAAAAATTAAGAAGTTTTAAAAACTACTGTTTGGTTCTAATAAAAATTCGGTTTCCTCTGGAGTGGAGGCACGTCCAAGAATCACATTGCGATGAGGATAGCGCCCAAAGCGATCGATAATCACTTTATGCTTTTTCTCAAAGCTTAAATTAATTTCATTACCGAGGCGTTGAAATAGTTTCAAGGCAAACTCATGGATCAATTTTGATTCACTATGCATAAACGGCATATATAAAAAAGAGCGTTGCTCTGGATTAAGCTGTGCATCTAATTGCAAGCTAATCGCTTCTTGTGCCAAAGCTAAAGCAAGGCTGTCGTAAGCAAAAGATTGTGGTTGATCACGATAAATGTTGCGAGAAAACTGGTCTAGTACAATAATCTCTGCCAGACGGCCTTCAGCCGTTTTTCGCCAAGACCAGAGTTCTGCTTGAGTTGCTTGTCGATGAACGTCAGAAAAATTTTCACAAATCTTTTTGTCAAAATCATCACTTTTTGCAAACCAAAGTGAACGGTGTTCAGGTGAAAACCAGAAGTTTAAAATGTCTTGATCGTTCATGATATTGACAACTCTTTAGCAATTATTCTTCAATAAAATCACAATTCTTTCGTGTCTTAAATAACAAGATTGTGATAAAAATTGCCAAACTGGAATGATGTGATTATATAAGTAACCGTATCATCTCACGATTTTGTATATAGTGATCTTTAATAAGCGAGCAAATGCATGAGTCAACCCACTACACCATCTCAATCAGTTATTCCTGCTTGGGTGGATTCGTCGCTACTACAAGGCATGTTACGTGGAATAGAGCGTGAAAGCCTACGTATGCAAAGTAATGGGTTCTTATCGCAAGAGTTACATCCAAAAGCATTAGGTTCGGCTTTAACACATCCGCAAATTACGACTGATTATTCAGAAGCATTGATGGAGTTTATTACTTCTCCAAAGCCAACCATTGGTGAAGCTTTACATGAGCTCACAGATATCCATGCAGTTGTGCATCGTCATTTAGAAAATGGTGAAAAACTTTGGCCGCTATCTATGCCATGTATGTTAGATGACAATGAAGAACGAATTCGTCTAGCGCAATATGGCACTTCTAATATTGGTCGCTTTAAAACACTATACCGTCGTGGGTTAGGAATACGTTATGGTCGTCGTATGCAGACGATTTCAGGTGTGCATTACAATTTATCTTTTCCAGATACGCTTTTTGCTGAGTTGCAAGCTCACGAAACTGACGAACAATTAAAATCATTAAGTTTGCAGGATTATCGTAGCCATCGTTATTTTGGTCTTATTCGTAACTTTATCCGTTTAACACCACTGGTTATGTTCTTGGTAGGTGCCAGTCCAACGGTATGTCGTTGTTTCTTGACCGGACATAAACATCAGTTGTTGCCTTTAATCAAAGGTTCATACTATTTACCGTATGCTACAGCTTTACGTATGGGGCGATTGGGCTATCAAAACTCAGCCCAAAAAAGCTTAGGTATTCATTACAACAATTTATGTGGCTATTTGGATGGTTTACAAAAAGCTGTTCATTCTCCTTACCCACCATTTAGCCGTTTAGGGTTAAATGATGCTGCTGGTGAGCCGTTGCAAATTAATGATCATGTTTTGCAGATCGAGAATGAATATTACAGTCTCGTACGTCCAAAACAGGTGCCTCAAGCAGGTGAGACACCGTCTCAAGCCTTGAAAAATCGAGGAGTGGGTTATGTTGAACTACGTGCTGTTGATGTAAACCCATATTCGTCAATTGGCGTTGATGAAACGACGGCTGGCTTCCTTGAAGTGTTAGCACTTTATTGCTTGTTAAGTGATAGCCCAGAGCTGTTAGGCCCTGAGCAAGATTTAATTGAAAAGAACCAGACTGAAGTGGTGAATCGTGGCCGAGCGCCGAATGCAACCATTACAGATTTAAACGGTTCTTATCACATCGAAGATTGGGCACGTTTGTATATTGCTCAAATGCAAGGTTGTGCGCAGTTACTCGATCAGACCTATGCAACAGAGCTGTATGGTTCTGCATTAGCGATCATGCAAGCAAGAATTGATGAAGTTGATGAAACTTTGTCAGCCCATGTTATTGACGATACGTTAAAGCATGGGGGAACTTGGAGTTTTGGTAGCCACATGGCCCAGTTACATGCTGAAAGTTATGAACAGCATGAGCTTAGTGTGGAAACCTTGAAACATTTTGAGCAATTGGCTGCACAATCTTTACAGCAGCAAGAACAACTTGAGCAAGATACTCAGGTCAGTTTTGACCAATATCTTGAACAATATCGATAATAAAATGAGGTTTTACATGCGATTAAGTTACCGTTTGGTGAGTGGACTACTTGTTTTAGCAAGTATTGTCGGCATGTCTTTTGCGTTGTATCTGGAACATGTAAAAGGTTTAGAGCCATGTCCGCTCTGTATTTTTCAACGTGTTGGCTTAATGGCAATGGGCCTTGTGGCACTGATTGCATTTTTGCATAACCCTGTTTCCAATGCGGTTAAACGCTTTTACGCATTTTTGGCTGGCATCGCAATTTTATGGTCAGTGGGTGTAGCAGGGCGTCATGTCTGGCTACAACATTTACCACCTGATCAAGTGCCAAGCTGTGGTCCAGGTTTAAACTATTTAGTTGATGCCTTACCAATGAAAACAGTTTTGCAAGAAGTATTGTCAGGTTCAGGTGAATGTGCAGCAATTGACTGGACCTTTTTAGGCCAGTCTTTACCAGTCTGGTCATTGGTTTATTTCATTTTGCTATTACTCGTATGTTTATGGCAATTGTTCCGTTTTTATCCAGTGTTTAAGACTGCTAAAAAGTAAGTTTAAACAGATTAAAAAAAGCTCAATATTATGTTGGGCTTTTTTTATTGTTTTAGAATTAATCAAAATATAAAAAAACGAATTGAAAAAAAGCATAATATTGTAGACAGATAGTTCTGTTTTTTATAAAGTGCAGCCGTTTATATATCCTTATGATTATAAAAAAATGTTTTTTAATATTTTTAGTGTATTGGAAAAAATAGGGTTAAGTGCACAGAAACGCGCGATTCACGTGCAATTTTCTAATGAACTACTCAATAACCAAGTTTTTTTACAGCGTATTGAAGGCCAACATCAGCTAAATGGGGGAATTGAAGCTGAGTTAATTTGCCTTTCGACGAGTGCCCAAATTGCATTAAAGCAGTTTATAGGCGTTCAGGTTGCTGTTGATCAGGTTACAGATTCTGGACAATTATTTCGAACTACAGGAATTGTGACTGAAGCCAGTTATGGCCAAAGTGATGGTGCTTTAACGCTTTATAAATTGACCTTAAAAGACGCGACAAATTTATGGCATAAACGCCGTAACAGTCGTGTTTTTATGAATAAAAGTATAGTAGAAATTACCGAAGTTCTATTCAAAGAGTGGCAAGAAAAAAGTCCACTTTTTGCGACAAGTTTAAGCCTAGACCTGAGTGGGTTAAGCCAGAGTTATGATACTCGTCCATTTATCATGCAGCATAATGAATCCGACTATGACTTTCTTACGCGTTTATGGCGAAGTGAAGGCGTGAGTTGGTTAGTTGATGAATCAGAACTTTTCGTTCCCCATTTTACTGCTCCGGTACAGGCCCAAAAGCTTAGATTAATTGATGATAATAACCAGTACCAAGCTTTAGCACGCCGTAGCATTCGCTATCACCGAAGTAGCGCGACAGAATATCAAGATAGTATTACGGGTTTTGTTGCGGTGCGGAGTCTGCAACCGACTGCTGTGCATGTGCAACGCTGGCAGCCCGATGCCTTAGCACAAGAAGAAGGCGCTGGTTCCGTCATTACTACCCATACACATTCAGACAATTTTGATTCAGCGAGTTTAAGCCTTGAGCAAGCATGGCACATGAGTCCAGCTTGGATGCAAGATTTGAAAGGTGAGGATCAGGCTACTGCTTCAACTAGTAATCAGCTAGAGAAACTGAATCAGCAGTTTAATGACATGTATGCCAGTCAGGCCAAATACTTTAAGGCTTATAGCAGTGTTCGAGATAGCCAAGTCGGCTATTGGTTTAATCTCCGAGAGCATCCTGAAGTTGATCAACATGAAGGGGTTGATCAAGAGTTCCTGATTATCGCTAAAAATTTCTACAACCAAAATAATTTACCAAAAGATCTACATCAGCAAGTTAGTCAGTTACTAACCCAAAGTCGTTGGGATAAACATGGTTATGACGATATTGAGCGTCAAGGTAATGAGCTGACCTTAATACGCCGTCAAATCAAAACGACACCTGAATATAATCCAGAACAACATCGACCAATTGCCTACCCACAAAGAGCGAAAGTCGTAGGGCCAGAGGGAGAGACCATCTATGTCGATGAATGGGGGCGCATCAAGGTACGTTTTCTGTTTACCCGTAGTGATGATCATGGACATGATGGTGGGGCAGGGAGCAATGACAACGATACCGACTCGGCTTGGGTCGATGTATTGACTCCGTGGGCGGGTGAAGGCTATGGCGCACGCTTCTTACCGCGTATTGGTGAAGTAGTGGTCATTGACTTCTTTGATGGCAATATCGATCGCCCATTTGTGACGGGACGAATCCATGAAGCGCAGCGTTCACCAACCAAGTTTGATGTGAAAGGACAGCTTCCCGATACTAAAAAACTGAGTGGTATTCGTAGTCAGGAAGTTAGTGGCAGTGGGTTTAACCAATTACGATTTGATGACACAACAGGGCAAATTAGTACCCAACTACAAAGTAGTCATGCAGCGACGCAACTGAATTTAGGTAACTTAAGCCATCCGAAAGAACAAGCGACTAGTCAAGGTCGTGGTGAAGGCTTTGAGCTTAGAACAGATGCTTGGGGAGCTGTGCGTGCGGGCAAAGGCATGCTCATTAGTACCTATGCACAAGAGCAGGCGATTGCAGATCATTTAGAGGCTGCACAAGCACAATCCTTACTTTCACAAGGTTATGAAAGCATGAAAATGCTCAGTGAAGTTGCAGCCAAGCAACAAACTGATGCTTTGAACGTGATTAACCGGTTACCCAAATTCATCCAGTCCCTTGAGCTAAAAACCACAGGGCAGGCTTTAAATAGCACGGTAAATCTATTTAAAGAAGGGATTAATAACGATCCTATTCATGCGTTAAAAGATTGTGGTGGTTTTATTGAAGATATTGGTGCACTAGGTGGCGATGCAAAAGGAGTTGTAGATGAATTTAATACTTTCTTTAGCGATGCTAAAGATTCGGTGGAAAATTTAAAAGCGTTCATCGAAAACGTTGAAGAGCATGGTGCTGACATTGTTAAAGGCAAACTCGCAAGCATTAAAGATCGAATTCATCAAAATCCATTTGAAAGTCTTAAAGAGGTCAGCAAAGTCTTAGCCAATGTCGAGACTAAAGACTTTGATTTGATGAGTGTATGCGGAACTTTTAGTAAAGGTAGCAAATTGGAAGTGACACCTTCTAAAGCGTTGAGTTCTTTGCAAGGCTTTATGGAGGGTTATACCCAAGGCTTAGAAAGCAGTTCCGATAATAAACAGCAAGAACAAGGCAAAATTTTTAGACAAGCCCTTATGTTATTAGCATCGCCAAATGGCATTGCTCTAACAACACCCGAAAATATTATTTTACAAGCCTCACAAGATATTGCTGAAAGTGCTAGCGGTTCAATTAATTTAAGCGCACAGAAAAATATTATTGGGCATGCACAAGACAAAATCAGTTTGTTCGCTGCGCAAAAAGGTTTCCGTGCTTATGCAGCAAAAGGAAAGCTCGAACTACAAGCGCAAGATGATGCTATTGAAGCGATTGCCAAGAAAGTTATCAAGCTCATTTCTACTGAAGATAAAATCGAACTTACTAGTCCAAAAGAAATTGTATTAACAGCAGGTGGGTCGCAGCTCAAAATTAATGCGGATGGCGTATTTTCAACAACAGGCGGTAAGTTTGAAAGTAAAGCTGGACAGCATTTGTTTATGGGTGGGGCAACAGTAAATGCTGAGTTGCCGAAAATGCCAGCAACAGGGATGTACAGTATGAGATTTGATTTAAGTCAAATATTTGATACTAAAATATTAAAAAATATGGAATATAAATTAATTAATCACTCTAAGAAAATCGAAGCTATATATGAGTTTGAGCAAGAAAGTAGCGCGAGAGTTTACAGCGATTCTGTTGATAATGTAGAACTCGCTTTAATACCGGGAGCTTATTTAACAGAAATTAAAGAGTTAATTCCTGAACAGGAAGCTGAATCACTAGACGGTGAAGAGATTGATGGCTGTGGGTGTGGAGAAGAGCATGAACATGATTGAAATATTTAAACGAACAACAACGCAAGTTTCTCGAATTAATATGAAAAAGACTTTTATATCAATTTCTTTATTGAGCACAATTATTTTTAGTTTTAATCTTTACGCAAATGACGATACTTTTGTAGTTTCGGCGAAATGTAAGGATGAATATAATTCTAGTTGTGACATTGTGAGAACTGTAAATGCTCAGAATGAAATAGTTATCAAAGGTGTCAAACTTTTAAATATTTCAAAAATAAATCAAAACTTATATAAAGTAAAAACATCTTGTGGGTCTCCATGTTCAGTTACGCTTTTCTATAGTCAAAATAAAGAGGATTCCACAGACGAATTTATTGCCATTGATAATAAAAATAATTGTTTGATTGAAAGTGATAGTGAAAAGAAAGTCATTTATGCAAGAAAATTGTTTACAAATAAGCCTAGAAAGATTGTTAATTTAAAAACTAAAGAATTTAATGGATTGATACAAAGATTTGATTATTATAGTTATTTTAAAAAGATGAGTTCTTTTTCACCTGATGGTAGTTTAAATTTAATAGCAAATAATGAATCAACCATATTAGCTAATAAAAAAATAGCTAATCCATGTGGAGAATAACGATGAGTTATTCTGAAGAATTTATTGATTTCATCGCAACTATAAAAGGCGAAGCAGGTATTTGTGGAGACATTTCAAAGAGAGCCGTTGCACATTGTATAATGAACAGAATAGGTTTTGGTGAATGGGCTCAACACACAAGTATAATGGGATATTTAAAAAATGATTTTGATGCTTTAACAGATGAAACTGATGCTGTTCGACAAGTTAGATTGGAAATGAAATCTAATAAAATTTCTAAATCTACTCAGCATATTATTGATTTGGTGTCACCAATTTATAATAGACAAGAAGAGGATTTTACAAATGGCATCGTGCTGTATTGGAGCCCAAAAGCACAAGCACAACTACATAAAGATAAGCCAAAAATTTATAAGTATCCACCAGCATTTGTAAACTCTGAAACGGAAAAAGTTGAAATAAAAGGTACTGAAAATGATGATATGAGTTGGCATAGATACAAAGGTACTTCACGGTTTTACTTGCAATTTGTAGATAAAAGTACTCGCCCATTAGCTAACTCTAGAGTAGATATCGGTTACAAAAAAACAAAAGTAGTGCCAACTCTTAGTAATTTATTGACAAATAGTCAAGGAAAAATTAGATCTATTTTAGTGAAAGGAGGATGGGGAGCAAGGATTACCGTTGATGGAGAACCTGTTGTTGATAATAATAAAAAGCCAGTACTATTAATTGCTAATGGTAAAAATCATTCTGCGGTTTTGGTGGTTGCAAATGGTATAAGTGGAATCAAATCCCAAACAGATATCCATACCCAACAACCGACTTCTTCGCAGAAATCGGAGCCTGTGAAAGTAGACAATAAAGCAAGTGTTGAGCAAAACTCGAAAGTAAGTAAAAGTAATGATCAGCAAAAAAATGTTAATTTTAGTATTAAGGTCATAGACAGTGAAAATAAAGCGATTCCAAATTTTTCTTATTTTCTGAAATATAAAAATGCAGAAAAGAAGCATAGTGTAGGTGCAAATGGTATTGAAAATAGCTTAACAGCATTAAGTGGCGAGGAGATTACATTTTTAATTAGTGGGCTAGACTCAAAACAAGAAATTATTCGTTTTACAGCACAAGAAGGTATGGGCGAAAAGACGATAAAGCTTAATTTACATACTTTTAATATTCTTTTCAGACATAAAGATACGAAAAAACCTATAACAAATTTGAATTTAATTCAAAAATATAGAAATCAGATAAAGCAAAAAAAGACTGATGGTAATGGAAAGATAACTGTTAGTGCAATGCCAGGATTCGAGCTGAATTATAAATTAAGAGATGAAAGGAATTTATTAACTATCAAAGTTGATAAAAATAAATCGCTTCGTATTATTGATGTTGATTCTTCAGCAATAGAACAAGCATCAAAAAATATAAAGACAGGTGCTAGAGTTGTAGAAATACCTCAATCTAAACAACCAGTTCCTTCATCAAAACATAAGCAACCAGTTGATAAGCCAATTGAAACTCATGACTCTACTTCTAAGAGAGATGAAAATACTGCGGTAAGTAAAGATGGTCATCCCAAAATGGTGGTTAATGATAGTAGAGAAGTTGAATTTACAGTTTTAACTTATGACATTAAAACTAATCAATTATTTAATGGTGGTAGTTATATTGTTGAGTATAAAGGAACAAAACGTAGTCATGTCAGTGGTGCAAATGGACTAGGTAAAAAAATTCATAAGGGAGTAATAAATGAATCTATTAGAATTATAGTTTTGGAATCCAATAAAGAGAAAATTATTTTTGATGGAAAAATTGAAAATAGTATGGCAACGATTAATTTGAAAATTCAAAAAGCAGAAGTAGCTAAGGTTGAAGGAGTAAGTGTTCTATTTAGCGGCGTGAATGAAGAGTGGAGACGAAATATTGTTTCTGAAAAAACCAAAAAAATATTAGCATTTTTAGCTAAAGAAGCGGGAATGACTAAAATACATATAACAAGCACAATTCGTACAGCTGAATCTCAAGCTAATGCAATGTATAGTCAGAATATTAGGTATACTGCGCCCGGAGAAGAAGTAAAAAGAGTCAGAGATGAATGTAAAGCCAAGAATATGACGAAGGAACAAACTATTAGTAAAATGGTAGAGAAAATTATTGAATTACAAAAACAAAATAAAAAAGTTTCCAAACATTGTGTCAGTACTGAACAATATAACAAGGTTAATGTAGTAGATATAGGATTAAATAGTAATGATTTTGGTACTAATAGTCATTTGAATGCACAAGGGAAAAAATTTAAGCAAGCCTGTAAGGATGCTAAGCTTAATGGTATCATTAGTGGCTTTATTTCTGGGGATGAACCAGGAGAAGGTGCAATGCATATAGAGATAACTCAATGAAAAATACTTTATTATTAATACTAGCCTTATTAATTTCTGGATGTTTCAATACAGCTAATACAGCTAATACAGCTAATACAGCTAATACAGCTAATACAGCTAATACAGCTAATACAGCTAATACAGCTAATACAGCTAATACAATTTATTATTCATATAAAAAATGCACTTTAAAAAATATTTGTAATGAATTTAATTATACAAAAAATCAAAACAGCTATGCATTGTTTGCTTATAAGCCTCCTGTAGATGAATTTTATATAAAAATAAAAGATAATAAATATTATGTTATATATAAAAATATCTTTTCAGAAGGTGTTGAAATGGGGTGGGCACAAATGAAAATAGTTACAAATAATGAAAATAATCTAGTTATGGAAACTAATAAAATATTTCAAACTTTAGGAAACTATAACTCAATAGGCAGTGGTGATAACTCTGATTATGTTCCCTCGAAAAACTATAGAAAAGATATGTATATAATTAATGACTTCTATGATGGCTACTCTTTCAAACAATATCAAAAATTAACTTTCATAAAGAAAAATAAGCAGCTTTTACTTGATTGTAAAAGTTATATGAAGGATTTAGATCCGAAGAATAATTATTCAGGCATGTTCTATAGCGTTTGTTCTGATAAGGAAAAAATTTATTTTAAAGAAATTCCAGAGTTATAACCTAGGTTGTTTTTTTACTATATTAATTCTTTAACTTTATACCAAAAGCGGTAAGTTTTTTACTTTTATAAATTAGAGAGACTAAGTAATTAATATGAGAATAATATTTAGTATTATATTTGGCTGTATGAGTATGTATAGTCATTGTGCTGAAAGTTTAGTTAAGCAAAACTATTTAGACTTTAACTCAGTAAACTTAAAAGACAAATCATATATCATTGGTAATAAATACTCTGATATTAATTTTTCGTCAAAAGGTATAGCAAAAGATCAAATAGGAAACTGTACAACTTTTTCAGATTTTAATAATAATATTTCATATACTCTTAATAATCAGAAGTTAGTTGAAGTATTAGTAGGAAGTGAAAATAAAAGTATATACACGTCAAAAAATATACGGAATGGTATGGTTGTTGAAAATATATACAAGAATTATAAAGATTATAAAATTAAAAAAATAAAAAGTGAGGGGGCTGGAGATTCACAAGATGATTATACTTTCATAGTGACTGATAATTTACAGAAAAATAATAGTTTAATTTTTGATGTTGTGCATGGGGAAATACAAGGAATACACTTAGGAAAAAAAGGATTTGATTTATCCGATTGTGAATAATATTGCTTACACCTAATCTTATTTAAGTAATAAGATTAGGTGTAAGATGATATAGATTATTATTAATTATATTTAACTAAAATCTTTGATATTAAATTACCTAAAAAATTGTTGAGCTCCAAGATTAAAGACCAAAGGTTTTAATGTATTTTATTTCAGCAGATGTACCTAGTGAAGGTGCTATGCACATAGAGATTATGCAATGATGAGCAGATTATTTCTTTTATTTGTAATTAGTTTTATGTATGCCTGTACAACTGAAGCGGACCAGCCTAAGTCAAGTAATACAAAACTTTATTTTTCATATCGAATCTGTGAAAAGTCAGGAAAGTGTAAGAATTTTACACCTACAAAAAAGATGGATAATTATCTCTTTAAAAGACTTGATCCTGCATATGATGAATTTTATATAAAAGATAATAATGGTAATTTTACCTTATATTATAAAAATGTTTATAGTGAAGATGTTCAAGTTGGATGGGCAGAAGCTAAAGCGGATAAAAATAATAGTAGCGAGTTGAGTTTAAATATTGATAAAGTTAACCTAGCCTTGGGTGGGATTGATTTTATAAAGAATGGATATGCAACTAAACAGGCTGAATCAAAGAATTTTAAATCGGGAATCTATTATTTAGCTGATAATTATACGGGTGCTCCATATTATCAAAAGCAAAAAATAGTTTTTAAGAAAAATGCTAAAGATTTAGTATTGGACTGTAATAGTTATTTGAATAATCCCTCTGTAAAAAATGAATCTTATGGAGTGTTTTATGGAGTATGTTCCGAGGGTGAGAAAGTATATTTTAAGCAGGTAAAATAATTTAATTTTTATTTTTAAACCTTAAATATTTTATTAAAAATAAATAACTTAGATGTGATAGTTGCTTTTAGGATTAGATACAAAAGTATAAAAATAGAAATTTGTCTTAATATTTTTTTATTGAAGGTGTGTATAGTGAGAACTAGTTTTATTAAATTTTATAATTTTTTATTGGTTTTCAATGTATGCATTTCCTCAAATGCTGCAGATTATAAACCACAAGAGTTAGACGATAAAACAATATATAGTAATAGTGAGCATGATCTGAATAGTATATATTCTGATATAAAAGGCTATATCATTGATAATAAAAATGAAGTTAAGTATCTTGTAGACACTCAACGTTCTTGGTTGAAAAATAGAAATTTAAAATGTAATTTTAATGGAAAAGAAGCAAATAATGAAAATTATAAATGTCTGAGTGATTTTAATAATTCTAAAATTAAAGATTTAAGAATATCATACCTAGACTTTGATAGTTTAGAAGGGAACTTAATAAAGCCATTCAAGTATAAAGATGGTGTTATAAAAGAGTTAGAAGTAGGTGGGTGTTATTGTAATGAAAGTGCAATTAAGATTTTAAAGAAAAAGATTTATATATATCAAGCTTGTGATAAAAAATTAAATGAAACACGTATATATAATATTGTTGGTAAGAAAAAAGATGAATTTTCTGTAGAGTATCAAATTGATGCTAACAACAATAAAGTCCCAGAGTTTAATTTGGTCTTTATCACTAATGGAAAAAATGTTTGGAATATTGTCCCTAAGATTTTTAGAAAAGAAGACTTATTAAATTTAAATTTTAAAATTGGCTATACAACTGATGCGAATTTAAAAAATAAGAAAACTGATTGTAATGATTATGAGGAGTAATTGTGAATTATTGGAACTTTGATTATATTTAATAATAGTAATATTAGCTAAAAGATAATATTACTATTTTATTGAAATATAAATTCAAAATGGAACTTATCCTAAATGATGAAACAATTTAAATTTATAATTTTTACTATTCTTATGAATGGGCCTATAGAGACTTCATGGGCTGACTTTGGATTTATTCAAGATAAGGATGGGTACGTGAATGTAAGGGAAAATTCAAGTTTAAGTTCAAAAGTTACGTCCAAATTAAATAACAATGAAATTGTTTCTTGTGTTATGGATGAAGGGATGAATAATTTTTGTTTAGTTAATGCACGTAATGGTGTAACTGGATTTGTTTATAAAAATAGAATAAATAATTTTAGTGGCTTTACTTCTATTAATCTATCTCAATATTCTAGAGAAAAGGCTGTTTATACTGATAAAAATTTAATAATAGAAGTATATGCAAGAAAAGCTATTTCAGATCCTAAACTTTATAAAATTTTTAAAAGTGAATATAAGTATTTTAATGATAAACCGTTCTTTGGTACGGATGGTCGTCTACCTGACAATAATTTTTTACAACTTGATAAAATTATTATTAAAGAAAAAGATAACAGAATAGAAATCAGTAGAACTGAGCTTGAGCAATATTTTTTCCCTAAAGATGGTATCGATGGGGGCAAGAATGAGCTTGCTGATTTTAAACTATATTACTTAAATAATAATATTTTCATTCTAAATACTTTTAATAATGGTGGTGCAGCAGCATATAATATCGTTTTAAATATAAAAAATGGAAAACTAGTTGCCAATAAAGCTTGGAAGGTTGAAATTTAAAAATATTTTCTTTCTTCTACAAAAGCTAATTAATTAGAAAAGCCCAACATAAGTTGGGCTTTTTTTACGTCTCTACAATTCCTTCTAAATCTTCGAGGGTATAGTTCGGCATATCAATAATATGAGTTTGAATACCTTCTTGTACATAATCATTCGCATGAGGATATAACCAACGAGTGATCTGTTCAGCAACGCTCGAATGATACTGAATTTCAAAATGATTTAAGCCATAAAACACGGCTTTATGCGAATCTGGAACTTTGAGCTGAAAACGTGGATTTGGATGCTCGCCTAGTGCACTTTTCACACTCACCAAGTAATCACCAATCACAGTAAGCGCTTTATTGCGTACTTTTTCAAACTCGAGTGTTCCTGCCACTAAAAAAGTATTGATATGAGAAGGCAAAGGAGCAGGGGCACGGTTATCATCCATCATGCCAATTCGGGCATCCATATATTCCCAATCGTCATCACGAACACTACCGTGGCGTAAGTCTAAAATACCGTTACTCCGAATATTAACCAGTTGACCAAGTAAACCTACAAAAGGGAACGCGCCAAGTTTATCTTGTATGGTAAAACCAAAGCGCTCCAAGACGGCGCCATGATGTGGGGAACCAATACACACCAGATTTTCAACCATATGAATCCATTGGTACATATTTTGTTTACCGTAGAACAATGCACTACGAGAAACCAGCCCACCCATACTGTGGCCAATCACATCAATGCTGGTAATTCTTGGATTATTTTTTACGAGATCTTCTAATAAGTTTGAGAAACTGCGTCCATTGGCCGAAATACGTCGACCTGTATTGTAATTTAAATACAGCATGGTGTTATGGTCACGCTGGGCTAACAGACGCTCTCCAATTCCACCATAATGGGCGTTTGACCAAGTCAGATGATTCATACACAAACCATGAACCATAATTACAATACGGCCTGCAAGCTCACCTTGCTGTATAGCTCCGTAGTGATCGTATAACACTATTGGTAGAGCGAGAGGACTATGCTGTTTAAGTAGGTAATCCCCAAAAACACCATTCAAAATTCCTACCAAAAAATGTAGGCTTGGGGTGAGTGGTTTTTCGTGAAGTGTTGGATATTTTTCAATAATGCGACGCAAACCAGGTGCTAAAAAATAACGACCATATTTTTGTAAAGCGCCATAAGAAAATTGATATGCCTTTTGTACAAATGGTCGTTTTTGAAAGTTTTTAGCGTTTTGTGTGCTAATACCAAAAGCATTTTTTAAGACTTCAATATTAATAACTTGTATTAATTCATGTACACCATTTAAGCTGGTGCTGAACAGTTGAGCTAAACCTTCTAGTACGTCTGCCTGACTCGGTGGCGTACGATCCCATTTACAATAAGTTTCATGTAGTGGTGTTAAGCTCGGCATATCTTTTCCCCATATACGTTATAACCGACGTTTTAAGCTGTACTTTTTATCAACGGCAGTAAACGTTTCCATCTTAGTAGTTTAAATAACACATTTTTTTAAAATACTGATGAATGGTTAGTTGAGTGGTTTTTCTTGTCTAACAATTGTGCTTTTCTATACAAACTGAGAACAAAATTGTGAAATTAGTCTCAATTTAGAGGGAAAATATATGAATATTATCTACCTCCATGGCTTTAATAGTAGCTCTCTTTCAATTAAAGGGCTAAGTCTTAAGCATTATTGTAGCGAATTGGGCATAAATGTGCATTTGCCAGACTTAAACAGATCTCCTGATCTAGTGGTTGAGCAAGTTTCAGAGCTGATAGAGTCTTTACAAGATGTAGCCTTAGTCGGTAGCAGCCTTGGCGGGTTTTTTGCGACATATTTTGTCGCGAAATATAATGTTCCAGCTGTACTGATTAACCCTGCTATGCAACCATGGAAACTGTTTGATGAGTTATTTCAAGTTGAAAGTATGCCCTATGTGGTGAATGATCAATGGTCAATTGACCATGTTCAGTTACGGCAGTTAGAACAACTGGAACTGAATCAACCTGAAAATGCTGACAAAATACTCGTCTTATTACAACAAGGCGACGAAATTTTGGATTATCGTCAAGCACAACGCTATTATAGTGCTGCAACGCCATCCTCATTGATTTTGACGGATGCTCATGGCAATCATGCTATGGAAGATTTTGAAGAAAAATTACCGTTAGTGATCGAATTCTTTGCGCACACCATCAAATAAGGAAAACGTACAACGTGACACAATATACGGCTCAATCGCTTGAAGTTCTTTCTGGTTTAGACCCTGTTCGTCGTCGTCCAGGGATGTATACCGATACGACTCGACCTAACCATTTAGCCCAAGAAGTTATTGATAATGCTGTTGATGAAGCATTAGCTGGTCATGCCGACAAAATATGTGTCACGGTTTATAAAGATGGTTCGTTGTCGGTTGAAGATAATGGCCGTGGTATGCCAGTCGATATTCATCCTGAATATGGCCAAAGTGGTATCGAAATCATTTTAACCAAGCTCCATGCGGGTGGTAAGTTCAGCACCGATAACTACCAGTTTTCAGGTGGTTTGCATGGTGTGGGGATTTCAGTTGTAAACGCTTTATCAACACGTGTTGAGGTCGAAGTTCAACGTCAGGGTAACCTATACCAAATGGCCTTTGAGCAAGGGGAACCAGTAGCACCTCTAGCTATCTTAGAAGGTAAAGCACCGAAACGTGCGACAGGTACAACTGTACATTTTTGGCCAGAAGCGAAATATTTTGATAGTCCGAAATTTGCTTTAAAAGCCCTTAAACATAATTTAAAAGCCAAAGCTGTTTTAGCAGCAGGCTTAAAAATTATCTATATCGATCAAATTAACGATGAAAAAATTGAATGGCAATTTGAAAATGGCCTCGTCGATTATTTGATGGATGAATTGCAAGACCGTGAAATCTTGCCAAATCCAGCTTTTGTGAGCAGTGGACAAGCCGATCGTGCGGCATGTGAATTTGCAATTTGCTGGAATGTAGAAGGTGGTGAGCAGGTTCAAGAAAGTTACGTAAACCTAATTCCAACCGCACAAGGCGGTACTCATGTGAACGGTTTACGTTCGGGGGTTACCGAAGCGTTACGTGAGTTTTGTGAACTACGTAATTTGCTACCACGTAACCTCAAACTATCCGCAGAAGATGTTTGGGATGGTGTGAACTATATTTTGTCACTCAAGTTCCAAGAACCACAGTTTTCAGGTCAAACCAAAGAGCGTCTTTCTAGTCGAGAAGCATCTAATGTTGTTTTAAATATTGCCAAAGATGCTTTTTCACTTTGGCTAAACCAACATGCTGAAATTGCCATGCAATTGGCAGAAATGGCGATTTCTAAAGCGGGTCGTCGTTTAAAAGCCGCGAAAAAGGTTGAGCGTAAAAAGATTGTTTCTGGTCCTGCTTTACCGGGTAAATTGGCTGACTGTGTGGGGCAAACTCGCGAAGACAGTGAACTCTTTATTGTGGAGGGTGACTCGGCAGGTGGTAGTGCCAAGCAAGCACGCGATAAAAACTTTCAGGCCATCATGCCAATTCGTGGAAAAATCTTAAACACATGGGAAGTTTCTTCAGATGAGGTTTTGGCTTCTCAAGAAGTTCACGATATTGCGATCGCAATTGGGGTAGACCCAGGTAGCGATGATTTATCCGAGCTACGTTATGGCAAAGTTTGTATTTTGGCCGATGCGGACTCAGATGGTTTACATATTGCCACTTTGTTATGTGCGCTATTCGTTAAACACTTTCCGACACTGGTGGAAGAAGGCCATTTGTATGTGGCGATGCCACCATTGTTCCGTATCGACATTGGTAAAGATGTCTTCTACGCCTTAGATGATGATGAACTCGAAGTCATCTTGAAAAATGTGAAAGGCAATCGTAATCCGCAAATTACCCGATTCAAAGGATTGGGTGAGATGAATGCGATTCAGCTACGTGAAACCACGATGGATCCAAACACACGCCGCTTGGTGCAGCTCGATCTTGACGATGCTCATTTTACGGCAGGTTTACTCGATAAATTACTTGCCAAAAAACGTTCAGCAGATCGTAAGCAGTGGCTTGAGCAGAAAGGTAATCTCGCCGATATCACCGTTTAAAATAGAATTAAAAAAATCCCCGCTTAATAGGCGGGGATTTTATGTAAACCTAGATTATTAGAAATCACCACAACGATTGTTGCCATTAAACTAAAATATACAGATCTGTATATTTTAGTTTAGACCGTAATTTTTATAGCGTGTGGAAATTGAAAAACATCACAATTCGCTCCGCCTCCAATTCGATCCACTACTGCAAAATCACTCGGTGCTTCAAAGGTAAGCAAAGGATGATGCCATGTACCTGCCCGATAATTTATGCTTTGTTTTCCATTTGAAACAAATGCACATAATTTTGAAATATCGGGAGTATTCTCATCCAAAGCAGGTGCCACAATAATTAAAAACTTTTGCTGTTGTAATGGAATAAATGCCTGAGAGCCTTTCGGATGACGCTCTAGCATTGAAATTTCTAAAGGTAAAACGCTGGCCTTAATATTACGAAAAATACTAATTCCTGCTTTTGCTTCACCTTCAATTTCTGTTTCAACGAGCGCGTGGTAGCGCTCGGTGTGTGCATCATTAATATGAAAAAAGTCATGCCCGTCACAACAAATGACTTCTCCGAATGGCTGAAAGCTCTCAATGGTTAAGGGCTGAATTTGGACATTATTCATGATCATGGCTGGGCAATTTTCCCCCATAAACGGACACGGCTAATACCACCATCTGGAATCATGTTGATGCGAATATGAGAGATTTTTTGATGCTGTAAAATCTCATTCACATATTCATGAATATGGTCCATTTGCATAGGTTGAGCTTCAAGTAAATAAGCCCAGAACATACTCTGTGGAATCAATTGTGCATCGGTTGCATTTTCAAGGTAAACCGCCTGAATGGATACTTGGGCAGGGAAATTACCTTTAAAGTGAGCTGTATCAATTTCAAGCTTATCAATTTTCCCGCCTTTACCTAGAGCAAGAATACACCAGTCATAACCTGGTGCTCGGCGGCGTTTGGTTTCCCATCCATCGCCCATGTTGATGCCACGGCCGGGATTAATCAAATTGCGCGGATGTCCAAAATGGGCATCGCTATAGGCAACTACACGACCACCATTTTCGAGGGCTAATAAATCGAGTGTTTGCTCGCTATCAGTCACCTGAATATGAACGTCTCCATAGACACGTAAACGGGCAATACCGCCATCTGGGAAAATATTGAGGCGTATATGAGTGAAAAGTGCATCATTATTGACCATAAAAATATGATGCTGGCTTGGGCCGAGTTCAGTATTTTCTAAAACACTCTCCCATTTTGCCCCTGTAAGGTCATCATTTGGTGCATAACAAGCTTCTAATGATGCAGATGCTGGATAATTTCCTGTGAAAAAGCTGGTATCGATATCAAGCGCACTGATTTTCCCACTTACACCAAGCTTCACAATACACCAGTCATAACCTGCGTGACGTTTACGGCGCGTTTCCCATCCATCCATCCATTTGCCGTTGTCATCGAATTTATCTTCAACAAAAACAGGTGCTTCAAATTGCAGCATACGCTTTGCTTCTGCGAAGAAATCATCTGAACACTCAATGACTTGTGCACCAATTCGGGTATCTGCCAAATTGGTTTTCATATTCAAAATTTCAGGAAGTTCAAAAGCTGGAGCGTGCAGTGTTGCCATAATGGAGTATCCGTATTTCTTGTTAAAAACATGATTTTTCATTTAAAACTGCCCTAACACTGAGCATGTTAAGATGAGTTTTACACGTAAATATATAAGCATGGTGCATGCCAGTTTTTTGGAAAAGCTAAATAATTTTTGAACGATGGCATGTTTTTAGCATAAGCACCCTATAGGTGAATATCTATAGGAGAGTGTTATGAATGTGGTGATTATTGGTGCGGGAATGGGAGGTCTAACCACTGGCATTGCATTAAAGAAATTTGGTCATCAAGTTCGTATTTATGAGCAAACAGAGAGGATTCTTCCTGTGGGTGCTGCCATTTCGCTGTGGTCGAATGGTGTGAAATGTTTAAACTATCTGGGATTAACCGAGAAAATCGCCCAACTTGGCGGACAAATGGACGACTTGGCCTATGTAGATGGTTTAACTGGAGACGTGATGACACAATTCAGTTTACTGCCATTAATTGAAGAAGTAGGGCAAAGACCTTATCCGGTTGCACGTGCAGATTTACAAAATATGCTCATGGATGAATTTGGCCGAGATCAGATTTATTTAGGAAAGAAAATGGTCAGCCTTGATGACAAGGCTGATTATGTCGAGGTTCATTTTGCTGATGGTAGCTCAACGCAGGCCGATTTAGTGATTGGAGCAGACGGTACTCACTCTCTTACACGGGCCTATGTGTTGGGCCAGCAAGTACAGCGCCGTTATGCGGGTTATGTGAATTGGAATGGTCTGGTTGAAATATCTGAAGATTTAGCTCCAGCGCAGCAATGGACAACTTATGTGGGCGAAGGTAAGCGTGCTTCTCTGATGCCGGTTGCAGATGGGAAATTCTATTTCTTTTTAGATGTGCCTTTACCAGCAGGTTTAGAAAATAATCGAGATGAATATAAAAAACTTTTAAAACAATATTTTGCTGATTGGTGTTTACCAGTACAGCAGCTCATTGAACGTTTAGACCCGCAAAAGACCAATCGGGTAGAAATACATGATATTGAGCCGTTCACCCAGTTTTATAAAGGTCGAGTGGTGATTTTAGGTGATGCTGCACACAGCACGACACCTGATATTGGACAAGGTGGCTGCCAAGCGATGGAAGATGCTATTTATTTAGCGCGTTCTTTGCAAATTAATACTTTAGGTGTCGAAGACGCTTTACGTCGCTATCAAAACAAACGTAATGAACGTGCCAATGAGTTAGTGCTTCGTGCGCGTAAACGTTGCGATGTGACCCACATGAAAGATGAAAGCGTTACTCAAGCGTGGTATGCAGAATTACGCCGTGAACAAGGTGGACATATTATGCAGGGGATTATTAGCAATATTGTGGGTAATCCACTCGATTAAAACAAAAACAGCAAGGACTTCTCCTTGCTGTTTCAAGCTTCTAAATCATAATTTTAGAAGTGGTATTTAACCAATGCACTGACGTTATTTTCGTCTCTTCCTTGAAGGCCAAATTTGTTATTCCACACTGAGTGCTCGATACCTAGGTATAGGCGTGTATCAGGAGAAATGTGTTTACCCACATTCCATTTCCATTGTGTTGTCCAGTTCAACTCGCTGGCATGGTCGCCTTCAGCAGTTGACCAGTCAAGGAAACCATCTACCAAGAAATCTTCAGATGCGATTTTAAATGGAATACCATAAACAAACGTCATTTGATAATCGTCGTCAGTGTTCTCATTATTTGCACGGTAGAAGTTTAAATTCGCATATTGGAAATATGGGATATTTAAGTCGACAGCAAAACCATAAAGGAAATTATCGAAGTTGTTGCCGTCTTCACTATTGCCTTCCCAAGTGGTACTAATTAACACATCTTTGATTGGGCCATACGCCAGTTTTTTACCTGATATTTCACCTAAGCTTAAACGTGGTGATAACTCGAAGTAAGTACTCTTGTGGTCATTTTCACCACGCATACGGTCCATAAAGAAAAATACATCAGCGTATTTAACTTTCGCTGCATATTCCAAAGTAAGGGTGGTTTCTTTGTCATCTACAACTTCATAGTTTTCACCATAAAGTCCAGTCACGCTAAAATCTTGCCAGATTGGTTTTGCCTGAACCATGGCAGTTGCAGATAACAAGGCACAAGTCGCCGCAAGTTGCTTTAATTGCATTTAAATGATCTCCCCCCAAATAAAGCACGCTAAGGATACAGTGTCTTAAGCAAAAATGAAGCCAAATTTGATCAACGGTTAAAAAAAGGCCCACCGAAGTGGGGCGCTAAAAACTAAATCTTTAATGTGTATTTCTGGTATTTATTGTTTGGCTTAAATGAGGGGTACGCGAGCTGCGAAATGTAGGTAAATGATTAAATAATAAATTCAACAAGATAGCAAAGATACAAGTTGAACTAATGCCCGAATGGAACAAAGTTTGTACCCAAATTGGGAAATGAGCATAAAATTCATGGTTAATAATTGGAATCATACCTGCCGATAAAGCGGTCGCGACAATAATTAAATTTTTCTGATCGTTATAATCTATTTTTGCCAAAGTGCGAATTCCACTTGCTGCAACCGATCCAAATAAGACCAAACCTGCACCACCAAGTACGGGCATTGGAATCGCTGCAATCAAACGACCCATAATAGGGAGTAGACCCAAAATAATCAGAATGACACCGCCTGCTGCTACTACGAAGCGGCTTTTTATACCTGTAATCGCAACCAGTCCAACATTTTGGGCAAAAGCACTTTGCATAAACGAACCAAAGATAGGCGCAAAAGCACTTGAAAACATATCCGCACGTACACCATTGGCGATACGTTTAGCATCTACTTCAGTTCCTACAATGTCTCCGACAGCAATAATATCGGCTGTGGTTTCCGTCATAATGACTAAAGTCACAATCAACATCGACAAGATTGCGCTTAACTCGAAAGTAGGTAAGCCAAATGCAAATAAGTGTGGAAATTGCAGCCATGCGCCTGGGCTCACCTGACTAAAATCACCAAAACCCATGAAGTAGGCGAGGGCAGTACCAGCAACAATAGCCAATAAAATCGATAAGCGACGAATGCTGGCTTGCGGCAACATATTTAAAACAATCACAATGCCTAAGGTCAGTAAGGCCAAAGAGATATTTTCTACGCTACCCCAGTCGGGTGCTTTATTGTTACCACCCATCATCCAGCGAACTGCGACGGGTAACAGAGATAAACCAATAATTGTGATGACGCATCCCGTTACAACAGGCGGGAAAAAACGAATAATTTTTGAAAAATAAGGCGCAAGACATAGGCCAATCAGAGATGCGGCAATGACCGCACCGTATACAGCAGGTAAGCCACCGCCCGTGGTGATAATTGCGACCATGGTTGCAACACCTGCAAAAGACACGCCCTGAACTAAAGGTAATTTTGCACCTAGATATTTGGTCCCAATTGTTTGAATCAGCGTTGCCAATCCACCGACAAATAGAGCAGCAGCGATTAACATTCCGACTTGTGCTGAGCTTAATCCAGCCGCTGTTCCAATAATAAGGGGCGGTGCAACAATGCCACCGTACATGGTAAGCACGTGCTGTAACCCGTAAGCAAAACTTTTGGATATTCCTAAATATTCATGCTCTGGAGAAATCGCATTCTTTTGCCGCCGATTCATATTTTTCTCCTCGTTATATTTGAGTTAGCTACCGCGATAAGTGGAGTAAGCAAACGGGCTAATCAGTAAGGGAATGTGGTAATGCTGATTAATGTCTTCTATAAAAAATTGAATGCAAACACGCGGGAAAAAAGTTTTGACTTTTAGTGATGAAAAATAAGGGGCGATTTCGAACTCAAGTTGATACGCCCCTTCAACTAAGGTTTTTATTCCAAAATCACTCACACGCCCATCTTGGTTCGTGGTTGCGGTCGCAATCAGCTCATGGGTTTCTGCATGAAACAACTTCACTTCTACGTGTGCAGCTGGTTTGCCTAAATTCGTATCTAAAATATGAGTGCTGATCATGCTTGTATTTCCTGAGATAGACGTAATAGAGCAATCGCTGCGAGTTGCTCATGTACAATTATTTTTTCGATAGCTAAGTCATGTTGTAAGCGTTCATGTAGCTTTTTTAAAATCTCTTCGCTACTGAGTCCTGCTGCTTTAATTAAAAAAATAAAGCCAAACTTTTGTTCATAATCGAGATTGCCTTGTAGCAGAGCTTGCTGCGTTTTTTCATCTAAAGAAATGCCAGCTTGTTCTTGATTTGAAAAATGTTGCTCTTTTGCATTGAGTTGCTTTTTTGCCTGCCGTTCACCAATTTTTGGGTGAGTTGCTAATGCTGCTTCTATCTCTTGCCATGACCACATTTGACTTAAATTTTCTGCATATTCCAAAAGAGATGCTTTTGTTGAATAGGGACGTTCTGAGATGATTTTTTCGGCCCATGTTGGAATGTGGACACAGTTTTTTAACAAAGTCTTGAGTTGTTCGGGTGGGGCTTGATTAAACTCGGCTAAAAACACTGTTATTCCTAAACTCATTGTCGTGATATAGGGTTTTAGCAATAACAGTGCCAATAGCTGTTAATCAACAGTTTAAAAATTTAAAAATCAATTATTCAGTTATGTGATTTTTATTCCAATGTTCAGCGATATCCTGACGACGGCATACCCAGACACGATCGTGCATTTGAATGTAGTCGAGAAATTTTTGTAAGGCTTTAAAACGACCCGGATGACCTAAAATACGGCAATGCATTCCAATTGACATCATTTTTGGTGCAGTTTCACCTTCTGCGTACAGCACATCAAAACTATCTTTTAAATATTGAAAAAACTGTTCTGAATTATTAAATCCACCCGGTGAACAGAACTTCATGTCGTTACATTCTAAAGTATAAGGAATAATTAAATGGGGGCGGGATGCACCCGCAGCATCGGTAAGTGTGGTCCAAAAAGGCAGGTCATCACCATAATAATCAGAGTCATATTGTATTTGTGGGAACTCTGCAAGTAACTGACGAGTATTGGGGCTGTCACGTCCGGTGTACCAACCTATCACTTTATTTTCAAACAAGTTTTCTAAAACAGATAGGGCCTGTTCCATGTGCTGTTTTTCTACTTCAATATCGGTATCTTGATAGTGAAGCCAGCGATAGCCATGAGACACTACATCATAATCAGCTTGCTTAATGGCTTCTACAATATAAGGGTTGCGGGCAAGCGCCATTGCAACTCCAAAAATGGTCATTGGAAGCTTGCGCCGTTCAAACTCACTATGAATGCGCCAAAATCCAGCACGTGAACCATATTCGTACATAGAGTCCATCGACATGTGTTTAGCAGGGTAGCTTGCAGCACCAATAATCTCTGATAAAAACTGTTCCGAACCCTCATCGCCGTGCTCAATATGTTTTTCGCCACCTTCTTCATAATTAAGCACAAATTGCACAGCAACCTTGGCATTATTAGGCCATTTAACCTGTGGAGGCTGTCCGTGATAACCGATTAAATCACGTGAATAAGGAGACTTTTGAATTTGCTCAATGAGCGCGGCACCAGATAGATAAAATTCGGTCACGATTGCTCTCCTTTTGTTCAATTTTTCATAAATATTTAAAAAATCAGCTTGCATATTTTTATAGATGGACTGATATTGAAGATATGAAGATCTTCAAAATAAATTAAAAGCAGTACGTTTAAGTCAGGAGATAACAAACCATTACACCATCAAAATGTACAATTGAAGTCAGTTCATGCATGCTTAAAACATGCCAACATAAAAAAGTTTTGCATAGAAAAGATCCACAGTAAGAAAGAGAGGATGGTATTTATGAATATAGAAATCCGCACAGATAAAAACATCCATAATAGCGAACGTTTAATTACTTATGTACGTGCAGAACTTACTCAAGAATTCCAACGTCATAGCGAACGTATTACGCATTTCTCGGTTCATTTTAGTGATGAAAATGGGGACAAAAGTGGTGATAAAGATATCCACTGTATGATTGAAGCACGTCCTTCAGGTTTGAAACCAGTTGCAGTGCACCATAAAGCAGGAAATATTGATGCTTCAATTCATGGTGCAATTGAAAAATTAAAACGTAGCCTCGAACATACTTTTGAGAAAAAAGAACACCCGAGAGGTGGGCAACCAGAATTCATTGATGATGAAGTTTAATTGAAAACGGTAAAAAGCCCTTCGGGGCTTTTTTTATATCTGATGAAAATAAAACTATTCACAACATTAGGTTTGCAATGCAATGCAATCAACCTCTAAAATCTGGAGAAGAGATTAGGCATAATAGCCCTAATATATTTTTGAGAGATGGTCATGTTAACCACCCAGCAGCAAGCTTTAATTAAAGCCATAGAAGAATTAGAACTCGCGCAAGTGCAAAAATTACTTGCTGAAGGACTTGATCCGAACTTTATTGATCCGGAACAGGGGCCACCTGTATCAATTATCTGTGACGGAATTTTTAAATGGTGGGAAAATGTATCGGAAGCTTATGAAGCAGGTACACCATTATCAAAAGAAGAAAAGCAACAAGCATTGCAAGTTTACCTCGATATTCTTGAAGCTTTGATTCAGGCCAAAGCCAATGTACATCTTTGGGATGCAGAAGAGTTTTACGGTCCATTATGGGATGCTGCAAGCTCGGCATGTGCTCCAGCTGTTCAACGTTTACTCGATGAAAAAGTTGATCCAAACTCGCGTGATGAAGAAGGACTCACCATTTTATCTTCAATCAGTCAGTTGTTCTTTGATTGTGATTTTGATGAAATAGATTGGTCAGAATCGCTTGAAGAAGAGCGCGAAACATTAGAATTATTGCGCCGTCACGGGGCAAAGATGTCAAAAGAATTAACTACTTAATTGGATATTAGAATGAAAATAGTACAAGTCTTAACTTTTGCTTTATCTACTGTTGCTGCTGGAAGTACTTTTGCAGCTGAGTTCTCGTTTGACCGCCCAGGGGCAGGAATGGGGACGGGTATTACCCCTGTAGGCAATTTGGCTTGGGAGCAAGGTTTACCAAGCGTAACTTATACTGAAGCAACTGTTGATGGTGTTAAAGAAAAGACCGTAACCTTAAATCAAGATATGTTG
Source organism: Acinetobacter sp. AOR14_HL (assembly GCF_027855175.1). Classification (NCBI taxonomy): domain Bacteria; kingdom Pseudomonadati; phylum Pseudomonadota; class Gammaproteobacteria; order Moraxellales; family Moraxellaceae; genus Acinetobacter; species Acinetobacter sp. AOR14_HL. The sequence goes on from NZ_JAKTII010000011.1 coordinate 131,429, forward strand.
TTCCGTACAGGTTTAGGTCGTGACTTAGAATTACAGTTAGGATGGCAGGGTCCAGCGTGGACTCAGACTAAACGTGCTGGCAAAAAAAATGATACTTCGGGCTTTGGTGACGTAAGCATCGGTTTAAAAAAAGCGATTGATTTAAAAGATGACAGATTGTCTATGGCAGTGTTGGCTGAGGCGATCATTGCAACCGGAAATGATGAATTTACGGCACATGACGACATTTATAGTCTTACCTCTGCGGTAGCTTACCAATATAGTGATTTAGTAGGTACTTCAATTACCATGCGCTATGAAGTGCAAAATAGTGATTGGGCAGTGACAGCAGTACCAACCATTGACTATAAAATTGCAGGTAAGCTCTCAGGTTATTCAGAGTTCATTTACCGTAAAGCTGAAAGCCAAGACTATGAATATGGTCTAGGTACAGGTTTAGTTTATGCGGTAAATAATCGTACCCAGCTCGATGCAAGCATAGGCGTCGATTTAAATGGTCAAGATAAGAGCTACAACGGTGGCTTAGGCGTGTCATTCTTGTTCTAATCGAAGCAATTTAAATTTATGTTAATGAAAAAGCTTATTCATCAGGGAATTCTTTATTTTCTAGCAGTTGCTGTTTGTGTGTTTAGCCAGTTGGTTTCTGCGCAAGACAAGTTGCTGTCACCCGAACAAGCTTTTTCATTTTCGGTTGAATCTTCTGAACCGCATACTGCAAGTTTATCTTGGCAGATTCAGCCAAATTACTATCTATATCAGCATAAATTTACCGTACAACAAGGTACTCAACCTTTAGCTTTAAGGTTACCAAAAGCTATTGCTCAATATGATGAAAATTATGGGCAAAGTCAGGTTTACTACAATCAAGTTAATTTTAAAATTAAGACAAAGCCCTCAGAACACTACAGTGTGACTTGGCAGGGTTGTGCCAAAGACCGTATTTGCTACCCACCTCAAACAATTGAGTTTCAAACTGATGCCGATGGTTTGGTCGGTGTGCAAAACCAAGCAGGAACCGCACCAAAACGATTACTAGATTTAGCAAATACACAAACAGATGCTTCTTCAGAAACTCTAGAAAAAGAGCAGGGCACAGCACAGGCAGCTGATACAACTACTCCGCAAGTTGCGCAAGATCAGATTTGGTCAGCTAAACTGATCGAACACTCTCTTTGGTATGGGATTTTATTATTTTTAGGTTTAGGCATGCTGCTCGCATTTACGCCATGTTCTTTACCGATGCTTCCTATTTTAACTTCGTTGATTATTCGAGAGCATAAAGGTTTAAAAGCTTGGGTTATTGCGCTTACCTTTGTGTGTAGTATGGCATTGGTTTATGCAGGTTTAGGTTTAATCGCTTCTTCAGCAGGCTTAAATTTCCAACGCTGGTTACAACAGCCTGCTACATTAATTGCTTTTAGTTTGCTGTTTATTGTATTTGCTCTGAATCTATTTGGCTTGTTTGAGCTTCGTTTGCCGCAAACATGGTTAAATCGACTTGACCGCATTCAGTCGATGCAACAAGGCGGCACTTTGGTCGGTGCTGGAGTCATGGGTGTGGTTTCTGCGCTCTTGGTGGGTCCTTGTATGACTGCACCACTTGCTGGAACTTTATTATTTATTTCTCAAACACAAAATCAATGGCAAGGGGCTTTGCTTCTGTTTTGTCTGGGATTTGGAATGGGAATTCCCTTATTGCTCGCGAGCATATTAGGTGCAAAATTTTTACCTAAAGCTGGCGACTGGATGCATCAGATTAAAGTGATTTTTGCTTTCCTGATGTTGGGTTTAAGCCTTTATTTTATTCGTCCTTTATTAGCTGATTGGGGCATGCAAGTACTTAGTCTAGGATTAGGACTCGCTTTTATAGCCTATGCTGTTTATCAGTTTTTCTGGAAAAAAGGGCAGCTACAATGGCTCTATGCGATTTTATTGTTAATCGTTACACCTTTTGTAGCCTATAACCAATATCAACATATTCATAATCGAAATTTGCAAAGTTCTGACCATATGGCTGAGTGGCATGTTGCGGCTAGCGCGGCAGACTTCCAAAAGATTTTAGCGGCTGCTCCAGCTGATCGGGCTATTGTGATTGATGTCTATGCAGACTGGTGTGTTGCTTGCCAACCTATTGAGCACCGTATTTTAAAAGCACCCGAGGTTCAATCTGCTCTTGCGCCATATTATTTAATTAAGCTTGATTTGAGCCATTATGATCAGTCGCATGAAGCTCTACTCAAACAATGGAATATTTTAGGGCCACCGACCTATTTATTCTTAAGCCCAGAGCAAAAAGAAATTCGTGCGTTGCGTTTAACGGGTGCCTTTAGCCAGCAAGAACTTTTACAGCAACTCGCGAGTTTGGCAAAACTAAAAGAATCATAGCGTATTAATAGCCTCGGTCTGATGAAATGTACGTACCTGATTACGTCCTGAGGCTTTTACGGCATAAAGCGCTTGGTCTGCTTGTCTAATCACAAGATAAGGATCTTGTGCAAAAGCTGAACTGCTTATTCCAAAACTCGCGCTAATATGAATAGGATTATTTTGAGTGCTAAAAACTGGCAGTTCTTCTAAAGCATGGCGGCAGCGCTCAGCAATTTTTTCTGCTTGAATAATATCGGTATGGGGGAGCAATAAAATAAACTCCTCGCCACCAAATCGACCAATAATATCTTCACTACGCACGTTGTTTGACAGGCATTGGGCAATTTCAATTAAAACCTGATCGCCTTGATGATGCCCGTAAATATCATTAATTTTTTTAAAGTGATCAATATCAAGAAGTACGACCGCATAATCAAATTGTTGTTGGTGTAGTGACTCTAAATGCGTGTTTAAACTACGTCTATTTAATACGTTGGTTAATGGGTCGAGTTGGCTTAGGCGTTGAATATAAGTTTCCCGTTGGCGCCATTGGGTGAGTAATATCTCAAATAAAATAAAACATGCTAATAAAATGGGCATAATAAAAAATGCCATACTTCCTAACCAAAAGGGATTGGTTTGAGCACGTTGCATAGCAATAAGATTAAATAACGGCGCATAAGGCAAAGTACCTTTCATACTCAAATAAGTACATACGGTTAAAATAACGGTCGCAGGCACGAGGGCGCTATAAACAATTTTTCTATCAAATAATACCAAACCCACACCAATGGTGCCGACATAACCCACCATGGTTGCAGGGCTAATACTGCCAATTAAATATCCATCGTGACATAGCATGAGTGCAAAGAATTGCACGCTAATAAACGGAATAATTTTTTGTGCCCACTCATGATTTTTGTAGCGATAGCAGGGAATAATCAATGAAGCTAATAAAAACAAGGTAAATAGATTTAACCAGATTTGCGATTCAACTAAAGGTAAATGTGCCCATTGCCAGACACTTGGTGTAATTAAAATATAGCCTTTCCATAAAATCCAGCTGAAATTCATTGCACAGGCAAGTATGAGCATGAGGGCGCTTTTTTGTAATGGCGTCCAGTTAATGATGTGATTATTGTGGATGAAATCGATTATCACCTGTTTTGTTCTATGTATTGGATGAGTGATTAAACGACTTTTCATAATAAGTAAGGGCTCCTAAATATAGATGCCTCTTTGTTGGACCATCCTAAAATTGAATTATCTAAATAATTTATTTTTTAAACATAACATGATTTTCAATTTATACATGATGACTTTTTATAAAGAAAATAATGTGAAAAGTTTTATTCACTGTTCACATCATTCATAGATAAATTAAGTTTTATCGAGTTCATGGGCAAATTCAGCAATATCTGCCAAAGCTTGTTTTGCTTCATCAAACCATGCATTAAACATCTGGAAGTTATGCCACATACCTGTATAAAGTTTGAATTGAACTTTAACACCAGCATCTTCGGCTTTTTCTCTAAAACGCTTGGCATCGTCTAATAATATTTCTTTAGAACCTACTTGAACCAAAGTCGGCGGTAGGCCATGCAAGTCATCGAAAATAGGCGAAACACGTGGGTCATCTGCTGCAATCTGATTGCCAATATAATGTTGGATCCCTGTTTGCAGGGCTTCAAGCGAAAGCAGGGCATCATGTTTCTGGTTAAATCTTAATGATTCGCTTGTCAGCGTTAAATCTAAAAAAGGCGACAATAAAATCAGGCCACTCGGCATGAGCTCAGGTTGTTCTTTTAAGCGTAAACAAAGTGCTAATGCTAAATTGGCTCCGCACGAATCACCCGATAAAATAATATCTTTTGGCTGAACACCTTGTACTACTAAAGATTGATAGATGTCATATAGAGCTTCGGTTGCCTCAGGGTAGGGATGCTCTGGTGCAAGCGGATAATCCACATGAATAACTTGCATTTGGGTGCGAGCAGCCAAATCTGTCATAAAAGCATGGTGTGTTTTGACACTGCCAAGAAAAAAAGCACCGCCATGAATATGAAAAATCAGTTGAGTAGAATGATCTTGCGGTTTGATTTCCTCACCTTTAATGCCTGCCAGCCGAATTGGGCGAACAGAGACATTTTTTTGTCGTGGAAAAGCACGACACATTTGGTCTAAAACAGGACGTAAGGCAGTAGGCGGTAAATTTAGCTGACTTGGCTTGCGAATTGTTGTTTTAAGAAAAGTTTCTGTAAAGTAATATTTCCAAACATTTGATATATTCATAGAGCATCCATTTTTATGCTAGTTTCTTGTTTTCTTGTAAATTTTATTTTGCAAGATTACAAGGTTACACGAAACAGTCACATTCAAAAATTGCAATATCTTTGCGACTTCTGAATACTAAAATCTTGAAAGACCCAAGGATATTACAAAAATGAAAAAGATTGCTTTAGCTTTAGGACTCATTGGTATGGCTGCATTTGCCAATGCGGCTGATACACTCAATGGAACGGTATGGAAAACAATTGATGATCAGACCAATAAGCCAAAAGCCGTAGTTAAATTTACGGAACAGAAGGATGGAACCTTAACTGCAACCATTCAAAACATTTTGACACCGGGCGAAGAAAACGCTTGTACAAAATGTGAAGGTCCGTACAAAAACAAACCACTTAAAGGTGTCACCATTGTACATAATTTAAAAAATGTAGGTGGCAACAGTTATGAAAACGGTACGATTTTAGATCCTAAATCTGGCAAAACTTACAAATTGAAAGGTGAGTTAACAGATGGCGGTAAGAAGCTTAAATTGCGTGGCTATATCGGTGTTTCTGCACTTGGTCGTAACCAAACATGGATTCGCGCTAACTAAAAGTTTTAATAAAAAAACGAGCCAAATGGCTCGTTTTTTTATGCTTGGATATTTTGATAGGTTGCTTCATCAAAACCGACGATAAAACCTTGGGAGGTTTGTAAAACTGGTCTTTTAATTAAACTTGGTTGAGCAATAAGTGCTTCAATAAGGTTGTCTTCACTGCTTAATGCACGTGTTTGTTCTTCTTCTGATAGCTTACGCCAAGTGGTTCCTTTTTTGTTTAGAACCGTGTCTTGCCCAATTTCTTTTAACCAGATTTTTAGGGTATCTGCATCAATCCCTTGTTTTTTATAATCATGAAAATCATAGTTAAGCCCTTTAGCTTGCAAGGCATCAAATGCTTTTTTCATTGAATTACAGTTTTTGATTCCATAAATTTTTAACATTTTATCGGACCATGTCAAAAAGAGAGAGCACACAGCCTACCCCAAAAAGCATTTGAGAACTACTTTATACCGATACTTTTAAAACAAATGAAAAATTATGATTAATCGAAAGACAAATGTCATGTTATTGTCATAAGACAAGGCGATAATGAGCTTAATAAGAAGAAGTTAAAACTAAAAGAACTTAGCGCAAAAAATAAGAGATTGAAAAGAGAAAACCCGCATTTAATCATCCTGATCATGCGGGTCTCATTTCAACGTCCAATGTCACATCCTTGCAAATAAACTTATCATAAGTTTATTTTATCTTCCTACGGCGTCCTATCCTTTTGCGTCATCCTGACTGCTTCCCTGTGCCGTGGGGCTATAATGCCGTTAAAGCTGTGTAAGAAAAATACTCAAAAACGACATATGCTGTAAGCGAAAACGACAAGGTAAGTGAACAACTGTTCACTTATTCTTGAATTTTATAGTCGATGATAACGGGTGCATGGTCACTAAACCATTGATCTTTAAAGACCCATGCATTGGCTGTGCGTGCTTTCCAGTCTGGTGAGCAGGCTTGATAGTCAATACGCCACCCTACATTTTTTGCACGAGCTTGGCCTCGATTTGACCACCATGAATAAAGTTCTGCTTCTGCTCGAACAATGCGGAACGTATCAACATAGCCAAGTTCATCATAAATATGGTCGAGCCAAGCACGTTCATGCGGTAAACAGCCAGATGATTTTTGATTACCTGACCAGTTTTTAATATCAATTCGTTTATGAACAATGTTGTAGTCACCACAAATGATGACTGACTTATTTTCATCACGCCATTGCTTCAAGATTTTCGCGTATTCACCTAAAAATAAATCTTTACGTGCTTGCGCTTCTTCACCACTTGACCCTGAAGGTAAGTATAATGACGCAATATGTACCGGATGTGACAAACCTAAATCGAATTCAGCAGAAATAAAGCGACCTTGACTGTCAGCCAGTTCAAACCCTAAACCATCTTTAACAGAGACAAAGGGTAGGCGGCTATATATGGCAGTTCCTGCGTAACCTGCACGCTCTGCTGGAAAGAGATGGGTATGCCATCCTTCGGGTCTAAATTTTTCAGTCCATTGTTCATGGGTAATACGGCTTTCCTGCATGCATACGACATCGGCATCTGATTGTTCTAACCATTCAAGTAAGCCTTTCGTCACCGAAGAACGCAAGCCATTTACGTTAATGGAAACGACTCGAAGAATTTTTACATCACTTGGATACTGATCCTTTGGTATCATGCGAAAATTTAACCTCAATTGTGAATTTGGAGCACCTCATGACAACGCCTGTGTCATTTAACCCGCAAGCATTTATCGAACTCGCATTATCACGCGGTGTGCTTAAATTTGGTGAGTTTACTTTAAAATCTGGACGTGTGAGTCCTTATTTTTTTAATGCAGGCCTACTCAACGATGGTGAAGCTTTATCTCTTTTAGCACAAGGCTATGCCGATAAATTAACACAATGCCAAAATGTTGATGTTATTTTTGGACCAGCTTACAAAGGCATTCCGTTTGTAGCAGCGACTGCTGTTGCCTTGTCGCAAGTACATAACAAAAGTGTGCCATGGGGCTTTAACCGTAAAGAAGCGAAAGATCATGGTGAAGGCGGTGTTTTAGTCGGTGCTGCGGTTGAAGGTAAAAAAGTCTGGATTATTGATGACGTAATTACCGCAGGTACAGCAATTCGTGAAGTCGTAACGATTTTGAAAAATGCTGGTGCAACTATCGCTGGTGTATTAGTTGCGCTAGATCGTCAAGAACGTGGTCAAGGTGAACTTTCTGCAATTCAAGAAGTTCAAAAAGAATTAGAAATTCCTGTTCACGCACTCATTACCATGAAAGATTTAATGGATTATTTAGATGCGAAAGGCGAAAAAGAAGCGCTAGCAAATATGCAAGCTTATCGTGAAAAATACGGTATCTAAGAGTTAGGTATGGAAAAGGAGGCTGTGGCTTCCTTTTTTATAATTTAATCAAATTATTGAGTTGGTTAAATTATAGTCGTAGAGTGTGGGAAATTATAAAAAAGCTGCTCAAGTGTGCTGAATCCTAGAACGGTTTTGACTAAAATTTTAATAATTTCGTATAAGGCGTATTATGTTAATTTGACTTTGTTGCACAAACTTACCGATAAGGTCTATGACATGGAAGTGAAGTTCAAAACCGAAATGAATGAGTACCACTATAAGCCTAAAATCTCATTCAACGGCTCAACAACAGAATGCTATACTAATTTATCCGAAGCTTTACAAAAACTTATAAAATGAAAAAGATCCTAATTAGTCTACTTGCTATTTCAGCAATCAGTACAATTCAGGCGAAAGAATATCCAAACTATGCAGATGAAAAGAAATATTTACAGATGCTAGAAAAAGTTTATCCACAATTAGAAATCATTGTTCGTGGCAAATTGATATTGAATAACGCTGAAAATGATGTAAAGGCTCTGGCTGATAAAGATAAAAAAGAAGTGTGTTCTATGGCAAATGCAGTTATAAAAGCTGACAACATTATCGTAAATAACACAGTCCATGAGTCTTATGTTGAATCAACAAACTATCTCCAAAATTTTATGACTTCAGAAGGTGCTGATAATCTAAAACAAGAATTACAGTTATCAGGATTTAAGTGTGATTAAAATGAAAATTAGGTACCTACACAAAATTTAGAACAGTCCCAAGGCCCATAAATAGGGCCTTTCGATGATCTGATTAACATAAAATCTCAACTACGAAATCATTTCAAATAAGCACCACTATGTAAAATAAGGGAGTTAACTTAGACAAAATCAATATGGTTTAATCACTTAATTTTGTTCTAGTGAATGCTCATGTAACTCGAAGTAAATGATTTTTCCTGTTGCGTTATCAATCGCAACACTGACTTTCTCAGTTTCGAATTCTTTTACGTTTCGATGAGGATTTGTATTGGTATCTTTATTAGTCTTCAGTTTTTGTTTCACTTCTTTTTCGGTATCATCACTGAAAAGACCAAGGGGCAATTTATGTCCTTTATAATTTGCAAATGAAACATCTTGATCGGGGAGATATAATTTTATAGATACAATTTTCTTATTTTTTAACAGCATTTCGATGCCATTTTGAGGAAGCATTAAGCTTTGATCATAGAAATCAAGTTTAGGAAATTCTTCATTCCAAAACTGATCGGTGATCTCAGGTATTTCCTTTACTTCGAGCTGGTTCACAAACGCTTCGAAACTTTTGCTTTGTGTTGATGTCCCTAATAATTCTAAATATTTATTAGGATTTTCACTATACTTTGAAGAACTGCAACCTGTTAATATCATTAAAAAGAACCAAATGAAAAATATACGCATATTAAATTTCTTAAATCTATTTGGTTTATTTTAACTTTAAAAATATATTTTTAATAATTTCTAAAATTAATATAATACAGCATATGCGAATCACTTCTTACACTCGAAGGTCATGCCCAACTTGTCTTATTAACCTTGTTCAGTCATCACCAAAGGTGGAAAAGAAGCGCTAGCAAATATGCAAGCTTATCGCGAAAAATACGGAATCTAAAAATAAAAGGGCATACCTCTAAATAGGGGTATGCCAGTTTAATATTTTATTTAAAACTGATAATTCAAACGCAATAACACATTACGTGGTGTGCCCGGCATGCTGTCTGAGCGCCAGTATTCTTTATTGGTTAGGTTATTTACTGCAAGTGTGACATTCCAAGGTTCTGCACTATAGCCAATTGCTGCATCGACGCGATTAAAGCCTTCCATTTTTACTGCATTATTAATATTTGGATAATAAGACCCGACATAGGTTACACCCACCTCGGTATACCACTGTTCAGTTGGTAAATAACGAACAAATAAATTACCCGTATTTTTTGATGTGTTGGCTAAATAGTTGCCTTCTTGTTCAGGCTTTTGTTTGTCTTCTTTAACTTTAGCATCTGTGTAACCATAACCACCGCGAACAAAGACATTATCAAGTACACGGCCAATAAAACTAAATTCAACACCACGTGATTGATGCTGACCGGCCGTTGCCCATACTTCTGGTTCTTCATTAGGCTTTGGTTTATAGCGGATATTATTTTTACGAATATCAAAGACCGAAAATTGAGTATTTAAACGACTATCTAACCATTCGCTTTTTACCCCAACTTCGTATTGCTCGTTATATTGAGGCTCTTTATCCATTTTTGTGACATCGGTGCTTCCAGTGACTTGGTTAACACCCATTTGCCCACCGAATGGCGCAAAGCTTTTAGAGTATGAGGTGTAAAAACTATGTTCAGGAAGCGGTTGCCATACCAAACCAACATTTGGGCTAACAGTACTGTCTTTTACATTGCGACGTGCATTAGTGAGTTTGTTAGTGGTTGAAAAATCGAAGTAATCGTAGCGTAGGCCCATCATGAGTTTAAGTTGGTCATTTAGACCAATTAAATCTTGAATAAATACGCCGTAAGTTGTGCCTTCATTATAGTTGTGCTGTCTCATCACTAATGGACCATTGCCACGACTATATTCACGTTCGCCTGTGAATGGATTAACGTAGCCGTAAATAGAACCATTTTTAGCTTCATTTGCTAAGCGTGGCTCTCGTTGCTCATAGGTCCAGTCTGTACCCATCATGATTTGATGTTCAAGTTGGCCTGTTTTGAACTTACCTTTAATATCAAATGTATTCGTCGTTGTTTTATTGCTGGTTTGCTGCCAGTAGTAAATTTGGTTGATGTAGCCTTTTTTGGTCGTACATGCTTCACCTTTCAAATTTTTTCCATCTAGCCCACAATAAGTTCCAAAATAAAAGTGGTCAAAGTTCTGTTCTGCTTGTCTGTAACTCGCTGCCCAGTGAAAGTTCCAATCAGGCGCATATTGGTAATTTACGTCAGTACGCACAACTTGCAAAATATCATCAACATAATCTCCGTCTTGGGCAAATCCTGTTTTGATCGAAGTTCCCGCAGGTAAGTTATCTTGAGTTGGCCCGCGATCAGGTACACGACCTAATTTGTCATACGTATATTGTGTAGTCCAAGTAAGCGTTCCATCATCATTTTTATAAGTGAAACTTGGTGAAAACATTTCAATTTTATTTTCAATGCCAGAGCGGAAGCTCCCTGACTCACCATATTCTCCAGTCAAACGTGTTGCTAAATTGTCATTAATAACTTGGTTAATGTCAGCCGTTGTTCCGTAGTTGTCATATGAACCTGCATAAGCACCAACTGAACTTTTGGAGTCAAAATTGGCGAACTTACTCACCATATTCACAACCCCACCACCAGCGCTACGACCATATAAAACAGAAGCGGGGCCTTTTAAAATTTCAATACGCTCGATATTGGCAGTACTACGACGTACTTGACCACTTTCACGTATACCATCACGGTAAATATCGCCTGTATCAGCACCAAAACCACGAATGTTAATGCCATCACCACGCATATCGTAATTGGTAGATACCCCAGGTGTGCCTTGCAGCATAACGCTTAAATCATTTGATCCATAAATTTTATATTTCTGAACATCAATGGTATCAACGGTTTGAGGGATATCTTTTTTGTCTAAACCGTTACGTGTGACATTGGCTTTGTCATAGTCGATATAGCTTTTAATTGGGTCTAACTCACTCATCGCCTCAATTTTTATGGTGGGCATGGTCGCTGCAACTTTCGAGGATGAGTTACTAGAGTCTTCAGCGTATACACCTTGAATATTCAAGATCATTAAACTGAGTAAGCTGAGCGGGAACAAACGCTTAATTTGGGGAGATGATGTAGAAATTCTTAACATAAAATAAAATCAATTAACAAAAATAAAAGTATAAATGATAATTATAATCATTTCTTTGTTTAGAATAAAAGAACTATTGTCTTTAAAATTTATGAGATCGCTTTTCTAAGTATTTATTTTGAAAGGATGTAGTGATTGCTCAAGCTAACAAGGAGGAGTATTGATTAGCTTGAGTTATTAATTTGGATTAAGAAGATGTTTTTAGAGATGAAAGTAAATATTTAATTTAAGCATTATTTTTGAGAACATCTAAAATATCCATTTCTGGATCATAATTCTCGTCAATCGTTTTACAAATTGCTTGTCCCACAATGACATGCGTGCCATTAAAGGTCATGCTGGGTGCCTCATATAATTCCCAGCCGTGATTCAGTGCTTTAGTTACTCGTGCACAAAAAGCAGAGTCATCAGGGCCAGTTAAATAGCGATAAAGTTTCATCTTTAGCCTTTAAAAATAATATTTTATGGTCATAGTTTAACTGAATTTACTTGAGTTCTAGTTAAAGGAATAACAGATAACGATTTACTGAAATTAAGAAAAACGAGTGAAAAATCTCAGCTATACTCATGCTAATTTAAATTTTATGAAGAGCTTGAGCATGCGTGTACTTGTCGTCATGGATCCGATTGAAACCGTAAATCTTAAAAAGGATTCAACCATGGCAATGTTGTGGGCGGCGAGCCGTCGTGGACATGAATTGGGTTATGCGTTACAACAAGATTTATATATCGATCAAGGTAAGGCTTACGGTCTAATCTCGCCATTAAAAGTATTTGAAGATTACAATCATTATTACGAGTTGGGTGAAAAGAAAAAAGAATCTGTCGCGGCTTATGATGTGGTGTTGATGCGTAAAGATCCACCGTTTGATATGAACTTTGTCTATACAACTTACGTGCTTGAACAAGCTGAACGCGAAGGTTCATGGATTATCAATAAGCCTCAGTCATTGCGTGATTGCAATGAAAAGCTATTTGCAACGCAATTCCCAGAGCTGCAAGTACCTACACTTGTAACATCGCAACAAAGTTTAATTCGTGAATTTCTTAAAGAACATGGCGATGTCATTGTGAAACCACTTGATGGTATGGGCGGTACGGGAATTTTTCGTTTATACCAAGACGGTGTAAATATTGGTTCTACTTTAGAAATGCTTACAGAGCTAGGTACTCGTCCAATTATGGCTCAACGTTATATTCCTGAGATTGTAGAAGGGGATAAGCGTATTTTGATGGTAAATGGCGAGCCTATTCCTTACTGTCTAGCTCGTATTCCACAAAATGGTGAAGTGCGCGGTAACTTAGCGGCAGGTGGCTTAGGTCAAGCGCGTCCGCTCACTGAAAACGATAAACTGATTGCAGCTAAAATAGGTCCTTTCTTGCGCGAAAAAGGTTTGGTTTTTGTTGGTTTAGATGTGATTGGTAATTATGTCACTGAAATTAATGTCACCAGCCCAACATGTATTCGTGAAATTGATGCTCAATTTGGTACATCAATTGCCGATGATCTATTTGATGTATTAGAAGCTGGTCGTACGGCTTAATTATTTATTTCAGGTGATTTTCAGCGGTATTTATGGGAAATCACCTGAAAATATATGAATTAATAAAATCACAATATGAAATACGCTAGTGCTTTGTAGGCATATTTTCAAAAAAGCACATCTTTCTGTTATAAACGAGTGAAATTAGCTTTTCGTTAATGAAGCTTTAGGATTAAAATAAACGGCTACAAAAATAGATGACAATTTCCATTGTTTTTTGAGTTGAAGAATTAGACCGTGACCGATTCACAGCAAAGCAAACCCAAACATGTCATGATGATGGCTGCCGGTACAGGTGGACATGTTTTTCCAGCCCTCGCCGTAGCCAAACAACTTCAACAACAAGGTTGTCAGGTTTCATGGTTAGCCACGCCAACAGGTATGGAAAATCGTTTATTAAAAGATCAAAATATTCCAATTTATCAAATTGATATTCAAGGTGTTCGTGGGAACGGTGTGATCCGTAAACTCGCTGCGCCTTTTAAAATTTTAAAAGCGACTTTAAGCGCAATGCGCTATATGAAACAGCTTAAAGTTGATGCTGTGGCTGGATTTGGCGGTTATGTTGCGGGGCCTGGTGGTTTAGCAGCACGATTGTTAGGTATTCCAGTACTTATTCACGAGCAAAATGCGGTTGCTGGTTTTACAAATGCACAGCTAGCGCGTGTTGCTAAAGTCGTGTGTGAAGCATTTCCAAATACTTTTCCTGTTAGCGAAAAAGTTGTCACAACTGGAAATCCGGTACGTCGTGAAATCACCGATATTTTAAGCTCTAAGTGGCGTTACGATGCACGTGAGCAAGCGGGACAACCTTTAAATATTTTAATTGTTGGCGGTTCTTTAGGTGCAAAAGCGCTTAATGAACATTTACCGCCAGCGTTAAAAAAAATACAAGTTCCACTCAATATTTTTCATCAAAGTGGTCAACAACAAGTTGAAGCAACTCAGGCACTTTATGCAGATGCACCATCCAATTTAAAGGTGCAGGTTTTGCCGTTTATTGAAGATATGGCAAAGGCTTATAGTGAAGCTGATTTAATTATTTGCCGGGCTGGAGCATTAACGGTGACAGAAGTTGCAACAGCAGGTGTTGCTGCGGTTTTTGTACCACTTCCGATAGCTGTTGATGATCACCAAACTGCAAATGCCAAATTTCTGGCTGATATCGGCGCTGCAAAAATTTGCCAGCAATCGACTATGACACCAGATGTTTTAAATGAATTGTTCACTTCGCTGATGAACCGCCAATTACTTACAGAAATGGCAGTGAAAGCGCGTCAACATGCCCAACCAAATGCGACTCAGCATGTGGTTGATCTTATCCAAAAAATGTAATCGGATTTACTATGTCTCCATCAACAGCTGCGAACCAAGCAAAAAAACTGATTAAAGTGCCTGAAATGCGCCGTATCAAACACATTCATTTTGTGGGGATCGGTGGTGCTGGGATGTGTGGCATTGCAGAGGTATTGGGTAACCAAGGTTATAAAATTTCTGGTTCAGACATTAAAGCATCTAAAACTACAGAACAATTAGAGCAAAATGGCATCAAGGTTTATATCGGCCATCAAGCGGAAAATATTAAAAATGCCAATGTGCTTGTAGTTTCTACAGCGATTGATCCAGAAAATCCGGAAATTAAAGCAGCGATTGAACAACGTACTCCAATCGTACGCCGTGCAGAGATGCTAGGTGAGCTTATGCGTTACCGTCATGGTATTGCTGTAGCTGGTACGCATGGTAAAACCACAACGACTAGTCTTTTAACTACCATGTTGGCTGAAGAAAATCTTGACCCAACTTATGTTATTGGTGGTTTGCTTAATAGCACAGGTGTAAATGCTGCACTTGGTGAAAGTCGTTTCATCGTGGCTGAAGCCGATGAGTCAGATGCGTCTTTCCTTTATTTGCAACCTATGGCAGCGATTGTAACGAACATTGATGCTGACCATATGGATACCTATGAAGGTAGCTTTGATAAATTAAAAGATACGTTCGTACAGTTCCTTCATAACTTACCATTTTATGGTTTGGCTGTAGTTTGTGGTGATGACGCCAACATTCGTGAAATTATGCCGCGTGTAGGCCGTCCAGTTATTACTTATGGTTTTAATGAAGATAACGACATTCGCGCAATTGATGTTGAACAAGATGGTATGCGTTCACACTTCACGGTGTTACGTAAAGGTCGTGAGCCGTTACGTTTAACCATTAACCAACCGGGTATGCATAATATTTTGAATGCTTTGGCTGCTATTGGCGTTGCGACTGACGAAGGCGTTTCTGATGGAGCGATTAGTCGTGCTTTAGACGGATTTAGTGGTGTTGGTCGTCGTTTCCAAGTACAAGGCGAATTCGAACTTGCTGATGGTAACGTTAAGCTAGTTGATGACTATGGTCACCATCCGAAAGAAGTAGAAGCGACTATTAAAGCTGCTCGCCAGAGCCATCCGGATCGTCGTTTGGTTATGTTATTCCAGCCACACCGTTACTCTCGTACCCGCGATTGTTTTGATGACTTTATTGAAGTTCTTTCTCAAGTCGATCAATTATTATTACTGGAAGTTTATCCTGCCGGTGAGAAGCCTATTGTAGGTGCAGACAGCCGTACTTTGGCGCGTAGTATTCGTTTACGTGGACAGGTGGAGCCGATTTTGGTCGATCCGGTTGAAGGTAATTTGCAAAACATCATGCAAAATGTGTTACAACCAAATGACTTGTTATTAACGCAGGGTGCGGGTAACGTTGGAGCAATTTCAGTAGAACTTGCACAACACCATTTGTATGTGAAATAAACAAAAATATTGAATTATCGGGTTAAGGATTTAAACGTGTCAAATGCTACAAAATTCGGCAAAGTTGCCGTGCTATTTGGTGGGAAATCGGCTGAGCGTGCTGTGTCTTTAGATAGTGGTCAGGCAGTTCTGGATGCTTTATTGCGTTCAGGTGTTCAGGCTGAAGCATTTGATCCGCAAGACCGCAGTGTGACTGAACTTGTAAATTATGATCGTGCATTTATTGTATTGCATGGTCGTGGCGGTGAAGATGGCCAGATTCAAGGTGTACTTGAATGGTTAAATCTGCCTTATACAGGAACTGGCGTGCAAGGTTCTGCGATTGGCATGGATAAAGTCAAAACCAAGCAAATCTGGCAAGGTAGCGATTTACCTACAGCGCCATATCGCATTATTACTAAAGAGACAGATTTAGATGCGGTTATTGCTGAGCTAGGCTTGCCTGTCATTATCAAACCTGTACATGAAGGCTCAAGCGTGGGCATGAGTAAGGTTGAGAAAGCAGAAGACTTTGCTGCTGCAATTGAAAAAGCGACTCAGCACGATGCTGTTGTGATGGCAGAAAAATGGATCACAGGTCGTGAATTCACAATCTCGTTCTTAAATGGACAGCCTTTGCCGGTTATTCGTTTACAACCACCAGCAGACGTTGCTTTTTATGACTATGAAGCAAAATATGAACGTAATGATGTTGAGTACGGCATTCCTTGTGGTCTAAGTGAGACAGAAGAGAAAAACCTGCAAGCATTGTGCTTACGTGCTTTTCAAGCTGTTGGTGCTGAAGGCTGGGGCCGTATTGATGCGATGCAGGATGAGCAGGGTAATTTCTGGCTTTTAGAAGTAAACACTGTGCCAGGTATGACCAGCCACTCTTTAGTTCCAAAAGCTGCTCAAGCTGTTGGCTATAGTTTTGATGAATTGTGTGTTGCCATTCTTGAGCAAACATTGGAAGGTACGGCTTAAATATGGCACAACTTCCGGCTTCCATGCGCCGTAAACGTGCGGCCATCACCTCTATTCATGATAAACCGCCTACACGTAAGCAGAAGCTTGCGAATGCTGGTGGATGGGTGCTGTTGGTTATTGCTTTTGTAGTGCTGGCAGTCGGAATTTATGGGCTATATAAAGTTATTACAGATGCAAAAGTTGCAAAGCTAGAGGTTGTGGGATCGGCGTCTTCAGTTGAAACACAACAAGTGATGCAGCATGTTGCTCCAATTATAAAAGCGAATTATTTCACATCTGATTTAGAGCAGATTCGTGATAAAACATTAGAAATTTCGTGGGTAGACCGAGTTGTGGTATCTCGTGCCTGGCCCAATGGTATTCGTGTTCGTGTCATGCCTCGCCATGCCATCGCCCGTTGGGGAACAGGTCGCTTGTTAAGCGATGGAGGCGATGTATTCAGTGAGGCAGAGCCGACAATTCATCCTGAGCTTCCGTTACTACATGGTCCGGTAAGCCAGTCGAAAATGATGATGCGACGCTATAATGAGATCAATCAATTATTCCATCCCGCCAATTTGCGCCTAAAAGAGTTATATCTGACGGAGCGAATGACTTGGTTTATGCAGTTTGACACAGGTTTACGAATTATTGTTGACCAAGATCAAACAATGAATAAGTTGCAACGTTTAAGTCATCTGGCACAATCTGACTTAAAACCGGTGTGGTCGAAAATCTCAGCCATTGATTTGCGATATCGTAATGGATTATCTATTCAATGGAAGAACGCAACACCACCTAAAATTGTGAATGGTCAGTTTGTTGTAACGATTGATGACACAAGCATTGCAGGTGGAACAAAAGCAAAGCCATAATACGTGGCTTTAAAATAGGCAATTTGCCTGGTATTAAACAACAAAGAAATGGTATGAGTGATGAATGAAGCTGTTCCCTCAGTTGTTGCGATTGACATTGGGACGCATAAAGTTTCAGTTTTGATTGGAAAAATTCATGCGCCGGATAACATTCAAGTTATCGGTATGGCAACTGCTCGCAATCGTGGCATGAATAAAGGAAAAATCGTAAGCCTCGATAAAGTCATCGCTGCGATTAAAAATGCTGTTGCTGAAGCGGAAAATATGGCCGAATGTCGCATTCATAGCGCATGGGTATCGATTCCGAGTACCGAGTTGCAAAGTTTTTATGCCTCTGGCCGCACACCAGTTGCTAATCCAGCACATGTTATTACAACAAATGAAGTCGTGCGCGCGTTAGAATTGGCAAAAGCAAGTCATGTGACTTCTGATTACTATTTAGCAAGTGCAGTGCCGTTAGGCTTTGAATTGGGTGATTCTGCTGAATGGGTGCAGAATCCGATTAACATGACTGCCCATAGTATGACAGGACATTATCAGTTAATGATGATGCCTATAGCGACTATGCAAAACCTTGATCGCGCCATGAAAGGTGCAAATATCGGGGTTGAAAAAATGGTGGTATCTTGCTTGGCAACCGCCGAGGCAAGTTTGCTTAAAGATGAAAAAGAATATGGTGTTTGTCTGGTCGATGTTGGCGCAGGCATTACCAATCTTGCAGTTTATCTAGATGGACGTTTGGCTCTGGCACGTACATTGCAGCGCGGTGGTGAACACGTTACGCGTGATATTGCTGCTGTATTGCAAACCACGACAGAAGAAGCTGAACGCATTAAAATTCTGTATGGTTGTGTCGATTTAAGTGCTGTTAAGCCAGATCACATGATTCAGGTAGAAGGAATTGATGGCCCTCAAACCATTAGTCGGATTGAGTTGTCAGAAATTATTATTGCCCGTTATGAAGAGATCTTTAGCCAGATTCGTGACGAACTCGAAAACAGCGGTGCAATTCATGGTTTATACCATGGTGTAGTACTGACAGGTGATGCTTGTCAAATCGAAGGTATGGTGAGTTTGGCTCGCCGTATGTTGGGGGTATCTGCACATTTGGGTAATCCACCGTTACAGGTTTATGCTGATGATCAGCATCAAGCCGCGTTACGTCGTTCGATGTATGCAACAGCAGCTGGTTTGCTTATGTTTAGCCAAAGTGAGTTGCAAGAAGCTGTTGAAGAGCCTGAAGAGGCAAATGACCGTTCGGTATGGGAACGAATGGTAAATGGCTGGAATGCGTTTAATAGCAAGCTAAAAGCCATTTTTTAGGATGTATGGATTTATTGGTAGAATTGTTAGGAAGTTGTAAGAGAAAACCACTGTACTTGACAAGGTTTGTATTGCACAGCATTCTTAAAATTAGTTGTTTTTGAAAATCAAGGCAGTATACGGGCTGAAGTGACTGCCATAATGTATTAGGAACCCTAAAGGTCATGGCCTCATTTGAATTTATAGAAGATGAACTAAACGATGGCAACGGTCAAGCCCGTTTCACTGTATTTGGTGTAGGTGGTGGTGGCGGTAATGCCGTTCAACATATGGTGCAGTCTGATATTCAAGGTGTTAAATTCGTTTGTGCCAATACAGACAAACAAGCACTGGACTGTATGAATGCACCTTTCAAAATTCAGTTAGGCGAGCAAAGTACACGTGGTCTAGGTGCTGGCGCTAACCCTGAAGTAGGGCAAGTTGCAGCAGAAGAAAGCCGTGAAATTATTCGTCACCATCTTGAAGGTACGGATATGGTATTCGTTACCGCTGGTATGGGTGGTGGTACGGGTACAGGCGCGGCACCTGTCGTGGCTGAAGTTGCCAAAGAAATGGGTATTTTGACTGTTGGTGTTGTGACAACCCCATTTAACTTTGAAGGCCGTCGCCGTTTAAAGTCTGCTGAACGTGGTATTGAAGCGCTTGAAGCACATGTTGATTCATTGATTATTATCCCTAACCAGCGCTTACTCAGCGTATATGGCGATATTTCAATGAAAGATGCTTATAAAAAAGCTGATGATGTATTGTTAAACGCTGTACGTAGTATCTTTGACCTTGTTGTAAACCGTGGTCATATTAACCTTGACTTTGCCGATTTGAAAACTGCAATGAGTACACGTGGTTATGCCATGATGGGTGCTGGTTTAGGTCGTGGTGAAGATCGTGCACGTCAAGCTGCTGAACAGGCGATCCGTAGTCCATTGCTTGATAACGTAAATATTATTAATGCTAAAGGTGTGTTGATTAACATTACTGGCGGTGATGATATTACTTTACGCGAAACTGAAATCATTACTGATGTCGTGAACCAGATTGTTGACCTTGATGAAGGTGAAATCTTCTACGGTACTGTATTTGATCCAGATGCGCGTGATGAATTACGTGTAACAGTAATTGCAACTGGTCTAACACGTAATGCAGCAGATGCGGAACCGAGAAAACGTAATACGGTAAGTCATGCATCGGTTCAATCAGCTCAATCTGTTGATGAAGATGACGTTCCTGCAATTAATAAGCGTCAAAATGCAGACAATGAAGTGAGTAGTACTGCAAGTTCTTCTCCGCGTTCTTCTCCGATGAGCATTCAAGATTACTTGAAAAATCAGCAACGTAAGTAAAATATTATTAAATTTAAAAAAAGGCAGTGTTTAATCACTGCCTTTTTTTGTTTTTGATCAATGACTAAATATGCTAACGTATAGCGGTTTTAAAAAAGAAGTTACAAAGCATGGTGAAACAACGTACTCTCAATCGTGTGGTAAAAGCGAGTGGAATAGGTCTTCATAGCGGTCAAAAAGTGATGATCAATTTCATTCCACATACCGTGGATGGAGGTATTGTATTTCGTCGTATCGATTTAGATCCACCTGTGGAAATCCATGCGAATGCTTTGCTGATTCAAGAAGCTTTCATGTGCTCCAATTTAGTAATTGGAGATATAAAAGTTGGAACGATTGAGCATGTGATGAGCGCAATTGCAGGTTTGGGAATTGATAACCTTATTGTTGAGGTATCTGCGTCCGAAGTTCCGATTATGGATGGAAGTGCTGGCCCATTTATTTACCTGTTAATGCAAGGTGGATTGCGTGAGTTGGACGCACCGAAAAAATTTATAAGAATATTAAAACCAGTTGAAGCATTAATCGATGATAAAAAAGCAATTTTTAGCCCGCATAATGGCTTTCAGTTAAATTTTACGATTGATTTTGACCATCCAGCATTTGCTAAAGAATATCAATCTGCGACTATCGACTTTTCTACTGAAACATTTGTATATGAAGTCAGTGAAGCTCGTACTTTTGGTTTTATGAAAGATCTGGATTATCTCAAAGCAAATAACTTAGCTTTAGGTGCAAGTTTAGATAATGCGATTGGTGTAGATGACACGGGTGTTGTTAACGAAGAAGGCTTACGTTTCGCCGATGAATTTGTGAGACATAAGATTTTAGATGCAGTAGGTGATTTGTATTTGCTTGGTCATCAAATTATTGCCAAGTTTGATGGTTATAAATCGGGACATGCTTTAAATAATCAGTTGTTACGCAATGTCCAAAGTGATCCGAGTAATTATGAAATTGTAACATTTAATGACGAGAATGAATGTCCAATTCCATATGTCAGCGTGACATAAGTCATTGTCTTTACTTGGCTACGTTATAGTGTAACGTTATAAAGTGTGATTATTATCACATAATAAGAACGATTCTAATTAAGAAATAGAAAGCTCATTATTTTTTATTGCTTGCCAAACGTAGTAAAGCTTGGCTAAGCTTAGGGTCGCTCACAAAGTCGGCTGCACTACGTAACATTTCTTGTGTTTCCGGGGGAATGGGTTTAGATGGCTCGGATGAGGGTGGATTTGGAATGTTTTTATTTCTCAAGCGAACCTGAATTCTTTGTAGGTCTTTTAACCCTTCAAGTTGAGATAATTTAGATACATATTGGTTCTGTAAATAACTGAGTTGACTAATCATCGCCTGATTTTCACCAGTAATGATCAAAGAACCATTTTGATAACACACGACCTGCCATTGTTCCGGTTGGGGCAATAAGGGTTGGATAATTTTCGTAAGTCTTTGCCATTGCGCGACTTGCGTTGTTAGAAACGTAAGGTTTCCTGTTTTTATGTGTTTTCCGGATTGTTGAAAAACGTTATCGGGTTTAGACATGGGTCATTCTCGGATAGATTCTTGTCTTCATCTTAAGCGTTCATTTCAATCGATATCAAGGAAGAGATCATAAGGAACTTAAGTAAGAACAGTTTCAAGAGGTTTTTATGCACACGCGTCGTATTTTATTAGCGTTTTCACTTGCCGCTTCGGCAGCATCAGTTGCTTTTGCAGATTATCAAACAATTAACCAATCTACTGATTCAGATCGATTGGAACAACTATCAAAAACATTATCTCAAGGTTCATACACTCATCCTGATGATTTAGATCTTCCAGCGAGTGCGAAAGTTTCAGTGACCTTACGCCAAAAAACGGTTGAACTCAACAATGAGTCACTCGCTAAAAAATATGGCAATACGACAGCTAAGAACTCTTTCAATACCTCTTCTTCAAATGCTTATTCGTGGTTAGTTTCTCATCCTCTTCCTGATACTGTGCGAGTTTCTTCGAACTTTGGTGGTCGTACGATGGGTGGCCGTGCCGAACATCATGGTGGATTGGATATGGCTGCCCCAAGTGGTACGCCAATTTATGCTACAGGCCCGGGTATTGTAACCAAATCTGGTTGGGGTACTGGCTATGGTCAATATGTTGAAATTAACCATGGTAATGGCTATTTAACACGCTATGCGCATGCTTCGCGTTTAATGGTACGTGTAGGTGAGCAAGTGTCGGCAGGTGAACATATTGCCAATGTAGGTTGTACTGGTCGCTGTACTGGTCCACATTTGCACTATGAAGTAGTAAAAGATGGTCAACGTAAGAACCCAACAACTTACTTAGCGATGCTTCCTTAAAAGCATAGTGAAAAAGGTTAAGGTTATTGAATTTATGAATCTGAAATTAACTTAAACCTTTTTTAACGTAAAGATTGTATAAAAAAACGCCATTATTGGCGTTTTTTTGTTATTTTGTTTAATGCTCGGTCAATGACTATTCATTCAGAAAATAATAGGCCCCCCTCACATTCACCCATGGCAATAACTAGAGAGGGGTAAAACGTGGTAAAAATACAAAGTAGATTAAAGAACAAGGAACAGGTGAATTATGGCGTTTTACGGTGACTCCGATGCACAAGAAACCCAAGAGTGGCAAGATGCATTCGATTCAGTTTTACAACATATGGGAACTGAGCGCGCGGCATTCTTATTGGAAAAACTTTACCAACAAGCAATTGCCAAGCATGTTCCCATTCAACGTCTCAATACACCTTACTTAAATACAATTTCTGTTGAAGAACAACCTGCAATGCCAGGCGACCAAGATATGGAACGCCGTATTCGTGCATTGATTCGTTGGAATGCCTTAGCAATGGTACTTCGT
The DNA here is from genome assembly GCF_027855175.1 of Acinetobacter sp. AOR14_HL. Lineage (NCBI taxonomy): Bacteria > Pseudomonadati > Pseudomonadota > Gammaproteobacteria > Moraxellales > Moraxellaceae > Acinetobacter > Acinetobacter sp. AOR14_HL. Next base: position 154,596 of record NZ_JAKTII010000011.1, read on the forward strand.
GCGAATAAAACAGGTGATGATTTAGGTGGACACTTGGCGAGCTTCGCATCAAGTGCAACATTATATGACGTAGGTTTTAACCATTTCTTCCGCGCAAACAGCAATAACTTTGGCGGAGATATGATTTATTACCAAGGACACTGTGCTCCTGGTATTTATGCACGTTCATTCCTAGAAGGACGTTTAACTGAAGAACAGTTAAGTAATTTCCGTCGTGAAGTTGGCGGTAACGGTTTACCAAGCTATCCACATCCATATTTAATGCCAGACTATTGGCAATTCCCAACTGTATCAATGGGTCTTGGTCCAATCATGTCGATTTATCAAGCGCACATTCAAAAATATTTGATGAACCGTGGTTTGATCAAAGAAGAAGATCGTAAAGTCTGGGCATATCTTGGCGATGGTGAAATGGATGAGCCAGAAAGTACTGGTGCAATTTCACTTGCTGGTCGTGAAAAGCTTGATAACCTAATTTGGGTGGTTAACTGTAACTTACAGCGTCTAGATGGTCCTGTACGTGGTAACGGTAAAATCATTCAAGAATTAGAATCTTTATTCCGTGGCGCAGGCTGGCGTGTCATTAAAGTGGTATGGGGTCGTCATTGGGATCCGCTACTTGCAAAAGACAGCACAGGCGCTTTAAAAGCGGTAATGGGCGAAACAGTTGATGGTGAGTATCAGCGCTATCAAGTGAAAGGTGGTGCATATACACGTGAGAAATTCTTTGGCAAGTACCCAGAAGCTGCGGAACTTGTAAAAGATTTAAGCGATGAAGACATCGATAATCTTAACCGTGGTGGTCATGACCCGTACAAAGTTTTTGCTGCCTATGCAGAAGCAATGAAAGCTAAAGGTCAACCAACAGTTATTCTTGCGAAAACTGTTAAAGGTTACGGTTTGTCTGAAGAAATTGAAGCGGTGAACAAAACTCACCAAATCAAAAAAATGCAGATCGACTCTTTGAAATATGTACGTGACCGTTTCAACCTGCCATTTACAGATGATAAGTTAGAAGAGCTTCCATTCTACCGCCCAAGTGAAAACTCTCCAGAAATGAAGTATATGAAGGCGCGTCGTGAAGCTTTAGGTGGCTATTTACCTGCACGTCGTAAAGAGAGTGAAATTTTAGCGATTCCTGAATTATCTGTATTTGATGCAGTATTAAAAGGTTCTGCTGGCAAAGAACAATCAACTACCATGGTCATGGTTCGTTTAATTGCTTCTTTACTTAAAGAAAAAGCAATTAAAGACCGCGTAGTGCCAATCGTTCCAGATGAAGCGCGTACTTTTGGTCTAGAAGGTATGTTCCGTCAGCTTGGTATTTATGCCGCTCACGGTCAAAAATATACTCCAGAAGACCAAGAACAGTTAATGCATTACCGCGAAGCAAGTGACGGTCACATGCTTCAAGAAGGGATTAACGAAGCTGGTGCGATGAGCGCATGGGCTGCGTTGGCAACGAGTTATTCGACGAATAACTTGCCAATGATTCCAATGTACATGTACTACTCAATGTTTGGTTTCCAACGTATTGGTGACATTGCATGGGCTGCGGGTGATGCACAAGCTCAAGGTTTCTTGTTGGGTGCTACTGCTGGTCGTACCACATTGAACGGTGAAGGTTTACAGCACCAAGATGGTCATTCACATATCTTGGCGAACACGATTCCAAACTGTGTATCTTACGATCCATGTTTTGGTTATGAGTTGGCTGTAATCGTACATGATGGTTTACAACGTATGTATGTGAACCAAGAGCGTGTGTTCTATTACCTAACTGTAATGAACGAAAACTACGAGCATCCTGCAATGCCTGAAGGCGCTGAGGAAGGCATTAAACGTGGTATGTACTTGTTCGAAAAAGATGAAAAAGCAACTGTCCAATTGATGGGTTCAGGTGTAATTCTTCGTGAAGTGATCAAAGCTGCGAAAATCTTACGTGATGAATACCAAATCCATTCAAACGTTTGGAGTGTAACAAGCTTCAATGAGTTGTCGCGTGATGGTATGGCATGTGAAGAATACAACCGTTTACACCCACTTACTGAAGAAGTGAAAGAGTCTTGGGTGTCTAAACAATTACGTGGTACAGAAGGTATTGTTGTTTCAGCAACAGACCATATGCGTGCGTATAGCGAACAAATCCGTGCTTATCTTCCAGATGGTCGCCCATTTGTTGCATTAGGTACAGATGGTTATGGTCGCTCAGATACACGTGCTAACTTGCGTAGTTTCTTTGGTGTTGATGCTGCACATATTGTTGTTGCTACTTTGAAAAAATTAGCTGACGAAGGTGAAGTAGATGCACGTTTAGTTAAAGATGCAATTTCTAACTTTGAGTTAGATACTGATCGTCCAGTGGCATGGGCTCCACAAGCACATCCAGAAGTTCAAGCAGTAGCTGAATACCATGAAGCGCAAACAGGTGAGGGGAACTAAGCATGCAAATTAAGACCCCTGATATTGGCGTAGATAAAGCAGTTGTTGCTGAAATTTTGGTAAAAGTTGGTGACAGCATTGCTGAAAATGACAGCCTTGTTTTGCTTGAGTCAGATAAAGCCTCTGTTGAAGTGCCTAGCACTTCAGCAGGCGTAGTGAAAAGCATCTTGATCAAAGAAGGCGATAGCGTAACTGAAGGTACGGTATTGTTTGAACTTGAAGCTGAGGGTGCTGCACCTGTAGCTCAAGCAGAAGAAGTTGCAAAACCTGCACCAGCAGCTGAAAAAGAAGCACCTGCTACAGCTCCACAAGTTGCTGTACAACCAGCAGCTGCAACCACTAGCCAAGTGGTTGAAGTTCAAGTTCCAGATATTGGTGTTGAAAAAGCACTAGTTGGTGAAATTTTAGTAAAAGTTGGCGAGCAAATCGATGTTGAGCAAAGCATCGTTGTTGTTGAATCTGACAAAGCAACTGTAGAAGTGCCAAGCAGTGTTGCTGGTACTGTAGAAAGCATTCAAGTTAAAGAAGGCGATACAGTTAAAGAAGGTGTTGTGCTCATTAAAGTGAAAACAACATCTGCATCAAGTGCGCCAGTTGAAGCTCCTGCTTCTATAGCAGCCCCAGCGTCAGCGCCTGCACCAGTTCAACAAGAAACTGTAGCTGCGGCTGCTACTCAATCTGGTCCAGTTGATATTAACGTTCCTGATTTGGGCGTAGATAAAGCAGTTGTTGCTGAAATCTTAGTACAAGTTGGCGATAAAGTTGATGTAGACCAAAGCCTTGTTGTGGTTGAGTCTGATAAAGCAACTGTAGAAGTTCCAAGTACTGTTGCTGGTGTTGTGAAAGCGATTCACTTGCAAGCAGGCCAACAGGTTTCACAAGGTATATTACTTGCAACAATTGAAGCTGAAGGCCAAGCACCTGCTGCGGCACCAGCGGCAAAAGCAGAAGTAGCTCCAGCTCCACAGGCAGCAGCACCTAAAGCGGCAGCTCCTACTCCGACTCAGGCTGTATCTGCTCCAGTTTCTGGTAGTGATAAGTTAACGAAAGAGCAAGAAGCTGAAAACGCTAAAGTTTATGCTGGCCCTGCTGTTCGTAAGCTTGCTCGTGAACTTGGTGTGGTTTTATCACAAGTTAAAACTTCTGGTGAACATGGTCGTGTGATTAAAGAAGATATCTTTGCTTATGTGAAGACTCGTTTAACTGCACCACAAGCGGCTCCAGTAGCTGCGGCTGCACCAGCAGTTTCAGGTTTGCCAAAGCTTCCTGACTTCACTGCGTTTGGTGGAGTGGAAGAAAAAGTACTGACGCGTTTGCAGCAAGTATCAATTCCGCAATTGTCATTGAACAACTTTATTCCGCAAGTCACCCAGTTTGATTTGGCTGACATTACTGAGTTAGAAGATTGGCGTAATGAGCTAAAAGGCAACTTCAAAAAAGAAGGTATCAGCCTGACGATTATGGCATTCATTATCAAAGCGGTTGCGTATTTGCTGAAAGAAGAGCGTGAGTTCGCAGGTCATCTATCTGATGATGGTAAATCAGTGCTCTTGCGCAATGAAATCCATATGGGAATTGCGGTAGCAACACCTGATGGTTTAACTGTGCCAGTACTTCGTAACCCAGACCAAAAATCAATTAAGCAAATTGCAGTTGAATTGGGTGTGTTAGGTCAAAAAGCACGTGATAAGAAATTAACACCGAAAGACTTGCAAGGTGCGAATTTCACCATTTCAAGTTTAGGCGCAATTGGTGGTACAGCATTTACACCACTTGTAAACTGGCCGCAAGTTGCGATTTTGGGTATTTCACCTGCAACGATGCAACCGGTTTGGAATGGTAAAGACTTTGATCCACGCTTAATGTTGCCGTTGTCGTTGTCTTATGACCACCGTGTAATTAATGGTGCAGATGCTGCTCGCTTTACCAATAAACTTACGAAACTTCTTAAAGATATTCGTACTTTATTAATCTAATATTTTGAAATGAATCATTAAAACCTCGCTTCGGCGGGGTTTTTATTTTGATATTTAATTTAATTGGTTTTAGGTTAATCTAAAGATTAGATATGAATTATCGAGAGAGAGGAGAAATTTCTCGTTATTAGGTAAAGGAGAAATAATAAATGGCGGTTTTTTTAAAAATCATGGTACCAATCCTATTGATTGTATTTTTATTAATGGGGGTATGGATCAGTGTTTTACACTTTCCTTGGGAATGGATGACCTATGTTGCAATGGGGTTGGAAGTATTTGTAGCAATGCTTATTTTGCCATTTGAATTTCAGTCACAGCACATAGCAGGCATTAACAATTTGGGGTTTATTAACTTAAGTATTTGTTTAGCCTTACTATTGGGCTTAGGTCGGTTGTTAGTGTGGGCATGGATAAAATTTTTTGTTTGAAAAATAGAACTGCTCGAATATAATAAGCACATACTTCATTGGGGAGTAGCCGCTATTCATTTCTGAATGAATAGGTGATGATCAACATAATTGTTCAACAGAACATGGTCATCATAGCTTAAACGTCTCATCGTTTCCGAGTTGGCAAGACCTTTGATTTACCACTCTGCAGATATTTGGCTAGCAGGAGGGGTAGGTCATGGGCATTTATGCTAGCCAGAGAAACGACATGCAAGAATTTCTGATTTCTACCTCAATTGTTGCCCTAGCTGAAATGGGCGATAAAACTCAATTACTCGCCCTTTTACTGTCTGCACGTTTCCGTAAGCCAATCCCTATTCTCATTGCGATTCTGTTAGCAACTTTAATTAACCATGGTATCTCTGCTGTGCTTGGACAGTGGATTACGACCGTCTTGAGCCCCGAAATATTAGTTTGGGTTCTTGCGGGTGGTTTTATTGGTATGGCGTTCTGGATGCTTATTCCAGATAAGTTAGATGATGAAACAGATAGCATTAATAGATGGCAAAAATTTGGTGTTTTTGGCGCAACCTTTATCTTGTTTTTCTTAGCTGAAATTGGTGATAAAACGCAGATTGCAACAGTGGCCTTAGCTGCTCGTTACGACAGTATTTTCTGGGTTATGCTGGGTACAACTTTAGGTATGATGATTGCCAATGCACCAGCTGTATTTATTGGTAATAAATTAGCTGAACGTTTATCTATCTCGCTCATTCATAAAATTGGTGCGGCTATTTTCTTAATTGTAGGTGTCTCTACTTTAGTACAGCATTATTTCTTCTAAAACATTTAAAGCTGCCATAAAAAACGCACTCAATTCGAGTGCGTTTTTTGTCGATCGTTTTAGTAGTTAAATTTCACTGTAAAGTTAATTTGGCGTGGGTTGCCGAGCGTCACTAAATTCTCATTCAGCGCACCTGCATAGTAATCTTTATCAAATAGATTGCGGATAGCAAGTTGAGCGCCCCAATGCCCAGTGTCATAGCCAGCTTCAGTGTCAAAGACTGTATAGCCTGGAACATGAACATCTAAGCCATCGACAGTTTTATACGTTTCACCGCGGAACCCGCCGCCAACATACCAACCAAGTTTTGATGCAGGGTCAAATTTATAGCGTGCTGACAAGCTATATGCATGCTCAGGAATATTGTCGAGTCCTTTTCCTACATTACTCGTGTTTGCATCTTTACTAATTTCCGCATCAATTGTGTAGGTATATGCAGCCGTTAATTTTAAGCCTTCTAAAATTTCTGCGCTGAGTTCAGTTTCAATACCACGTGTTAACTGTTCGCCGCGTTGTACTTTATAGCCACTATTCACAGTATCAGTAACTAAAACATTTTGGCGTTTTAAATCATACCAAGCGATAGCGCCTTGAATTCGTTGATTAGGGCTTTGTAATTTCATTCCCACTTCAACCTGTTTCCCTTCTTCAGGTTTGAACGGATTGTTATTTACATCAGTACCACTGTTAGGTGTAAATGAAGTGGCATAGCTAACATAAGGAGCCACAATGTCATTAAGGGTATACATGACAGAGGCGCTACCCGTAAATGCATTGTCTGATTGTTTACTTGCATTACTTGTAACTAAACTGGTGCTTTGGGTTTGTGCCCAGTCTTGGCGTCCAGACAAGCTTAAAAGCAATTGGTCATTAAGTTGAATACGGTCACGTAAATAGAGCCCTAAATATTTGAGGCGATTAATATCACGAACATTTTGCGTCAATGTCACGTTTTGACCATAAACGGGGTTATAAATATTTAAATCGCCAATGTCATATTTATCATTGGTGTAATCACTTTTTTCCTGAAAAGCATCTACGCCAATATTAACGTCGTGTTGCATGCCATATAAATCAAACTGTTTATTTAAACGGTTATCGATGGCAAAACTTAAGTTATCAATAATTTGATGGCGGCTGTTATTTTTACGGCTAATGGTCGTGTAGTCGATTTCACCTTGTTTGTTTTTTGCCCAGAAATTTGTGCCTGTTCGAGCAAAAACAGCTGTACCATCCATTTCAGTTTTTTGTACGGCAAAATTCTGATTGAAGTTCCAGCCATTATCAAAAGCATGTTTAAACGTATAACCAGTACGGTAAACATCGGCCTCATATTTACCGAAATTAGGATCGCCAATATACAAGCTTCGGTCTATAGCGCCGTTAGGATTATCTTTTAAAGTACCAATGACAGGTAGACCTTGCTGACGAATATATTCGCGATGTTGATAGCTAGCGATGACAGAAAGGTCGGTGTTATCCCCTAAGTCAAAGTTGTAAGAAGGGGAAATATAGTAATTTTTAAAATACACATAATCTGTCGGGTCATCTTGGTCAGAGATACGACCATTTAAGCGGAAAGCACCTTTTTCACTATTATTAGGACTATAGTTTAAATCGAATGTGCCTTCTTTAAGGCTGTAACTGCCATAAGTCGTGCTAGCACGTGCAAAACTTTCTGCTTGAGGGCGTTTAGTGACTAAATTCACCATACCGCCTGGGGCAACTAAACCAAAATTAATAGATGCGGGACCTTTTAAAACTTGTACTTGATCCATACCTGATATTTCAGCTGCTACAGATGGAGTTGGTGAGCTTTGACCGACTCTTAAGCCATCTACATAAACCGAATCAGAAGATGTCTGCCCGCGAATAACGAAATCATCCCAACCACGACGACCTAGTTTTCCAGCTTCTACTCCTGCAACACCTTCAAGTGCATCTGCTAAGGTTCTTGCTTGTTTCTGATCGAGCTGTTCACGTGTTACCACCGAAACCGATTGAGCAGTTTTAAACAAGGGCGCATCTGATTTTAAGGCAGAGGTTGCTTTCGTTGCGACATACGGGGAGGTGGTTTCTTTTTGCGCCTGAATAGAAATTGTGGGTAGCACACTGGTCGAACTTTTTTGTTCTGCTGTTTCATCAGCATGACTTGCTGTCATCAAACTAAAAATAGCAACTGCTAACAATGTTTTGGAGCTTGAAAAATAAGGTGCTTGGTTCATGGGAGGCCTAGACAGCGCAAAAGACAAAAACTGATAATGAGAATTATTTTAATTTATTGTGAGTTAATTTTAAATAACATTATGATTCATTTATAAAATAAGAAAAGCAAAAGCTATTTTAAAATATTATGAGAAAAATAAAGCAATTCATTGCAAGAATTATCGAATCCCTTTATTTTAGTATGGATATAAAAATATCTAATATTTAAAGTTTTTTGGGGAATTGTATGGGGTTTGAAAAAACAACATCGCAGATATTATTTGATAATGGCGTACATAAATGTATTAGTTTTACCAGTTTGGTCAAAGGGGAAGGCATACAAGCCAATCAATTTTTAATTATTGATCATGAACGAGCTGCGGTGATCGACCCAGGTGGCGATTTGACCTATGTTCCGTTGACTATGGAACTTAATAAATATACGCGATTGAAAAATCTGGATTATGTGATGGCTTCTCATCAAGATCCAGACATTATTACTTCAATGCCGCGCTGGTTAGTCTATACCGATGCCAAAGTGGTCGCTTCTAAATTATGGGCACGATTTTTACCGCACCTAAATTCTGCATTCATGAGTGAACGCATGAAAGGGAATTGGGAAGATCGCCTTATTGAACTACCAGATCGTGGTCAAGTGATTCAATTAGGAGAATCAAAGCTTGTGGTGGTTCCAGCCCATTTTCTACATTCGGTGGGTAATTTTCAGTTCTATGATCCAGTCGCTAAAATTTTGTTTTCTGGTGATATGGGTGCCTCGATTGTTGAGGACGCTAGTCAACCTTTAACAGATTTCGATACGCATGTTATGAAAATGAAAGCTTTTCACCAACGTTATATGTGTTCAAATAAGGTCATCCGTTTATGGGTCAACATGGTCCGTCAGATGGATATTGAAATGATTGTTCCCCAGCATGGAAGCCCATTTATTGGTAAAGAAATGATTAATCAATTTTTAGATTGGATTGAAACTTTACCTTGTGGTGTCGATTTAATGTCAGAGCAAATTTTTAGTTGCCCTGCATAAATCTAAATATTATTTCTAATAATTAACCCAGATGAAGTTCTGGGTTATAAAAAGATAAGAGCTAGAAAATAGAGCTAAAAGTATAATTAAGTGGGAATTATTTAGAGTAGGCCGATATCTATTGCTGAAAAAGGCAAAGATAATATGAAAATTGCATTGAAATTTGTTTATAATAGCTCACGGAATTTACCAGTGAGATTGTTATGCTGACCATCGTTCAAGAAGCGCTAACCTTCGATGATGTCTTATTACTTCCTGCCTACTCTACTGTTCTCCCAAAAGATGTCTCTCTAAAGACACGTTTAACTCGCGGCATTCATTTAAATATCCCATTAGTTTCTGCTGCAATGGATACAGTGACTGAGTCACGTATGGCGATTGCGATGTCACAAAATGGCGGTATCGGGATTTTGCACAAAAACATGGATATTGCTGCTCAAGCTGCAGAAGTACGCCGTGTAAAGAAATTCGAAGCGGGTATGGTGAAAGACCCTATCACTGTAACGCCTGAAACTACAGTACGTGAACTGATTGCAATTACCACTGCTAATAACATTAGCGGTGTACCTGTTGTTAAAGACGGCAAGGTTGTTGGTATTGTGACAGGCCGTGATACACGTTTTGAAACCAATTTAGAACAACCAGTTAGCAACATCATGACAGGCCAAGATCGTTTGGTGACTGTACGTGAAGGTGAGTCTAAAGAAAATATTCAAGCATTATTGCAAAAACACCGTATTGAAAAAGTCTTGGTCGTTGGCGAGAGCAACGAACTTAAAGGCTTAATTACAGTGACTGACTTCCGTAAAGCTGAGAGTTATCCAAACAGTTGTAAAGATGATCTTGGTCGTTTACGTGTTGGTGCTGCGGTTGGTACAGGTGCTGATACACCAAGTCGTGTAGAAGCATTGGTTGAAGCTGGTGTTGACGTAATTGTTGTTGATACAGCACATGGTCATTCAGCTGGTGTAATTGAACGTGTACGTTGGGTGAAACAAAACTTCCCTCAAGTACAAGTAATTGGCGGAAACATCGCAACTGGTGATGCTGCATTAGCATTGTTAGATGCAGGTGCAGATGCAGTAAAAGTGGGTATTGGTCCTGGTTCTATCTGTACGACACGTATTGTGGCAGGTATTGGTATGCCACAAATTTCTGCGATTGACAGCGTTGCTAATGCATTGAAAGATCAAATTCCTTTAATTGCAGATGGCGGTATCCGCTTCTCTGGCGATATGGCAAAAGCGATCGGTGCAGGCGCAAGTACAATCATGGTTGGTTCACTTTTAGCTGGTACTGAAGAAGCGCCTGGCGAAGTTGAGTTTTTCCAAGGTCGTTACTACAAAGCATATCGTGGTATGGGTTCATTAGGTGCAATGGCGGGAGCAACAGGTTCTGCTGACCGTTATTTCCAAGACTCAAAAGCGGGTGCTGAGAAGTTAGTACCAGAAGGCATTGAAGGTCGTGTTCCATATAAAGGCCCAATGGGTAACATCGTTCATCAAATGATGGGTGGTTTACGTTCATCGATGGGTTATACAGGTTCATCTGTGATTGAAGATCTTCGCCAAAATGCGAAATTTGTGAAAATTACTTCAGCAGGTATGTCTGAGTCACATGTTCATGATGTAACGATTACTAAAGAAGCTCCAAACTATCGTGTTGGTTAGATTTTGGTAACCAAAACAATGAAGAAAGCCGTCATTACACTGACGGCTTTTTGTTTTTGGTGTAAAGTAAATCTAACGAAAAGAAATATGGCGGAATTGCCATATATGAAGTGTGCCACCGCTGAAGTGGCGTAAGAATGAGATAAGCTATGAGTTATTTTGGAACGGATGGTATTCGTGGAAAATTTGGGCAAATGCCTATTACTCCAGAGTTTGCTTTAAAACTCGGTTTTGCTGCAGGGAAGGTATTAAAACGAACGAGTCCAAAAAATAAACCGCTCGTTGTATTAGGAAAAGACACACGTTTATCTGGTTATATTTTAGAATCTGCTTTGCAGGCAGGCTTAAACGCTGCTGGCGTATATGTTCATCTACTTGGTCCATTACCAACACCAGCAATTGCACATCTTACTCGTGCTTTGCATGCACATGCAGGTATTGTTATTTCTGCATCACATAATCCATATTATGATAATGGGATTAAATTCTTCTCAAGTGAAGGCAAAAAATTACCTGATTCATTACAAGAAGAAATTAACCTTGAATTAGAAAAAGACTTATTCATTGAGGACACTGCAAACTTAGGTAAAAGTGTTCGTGTAAATGATGCAAACGGTCGTTATATCGAATTTTGTAAATCTACTTTCCCTTACCACTTTGATTTAAATAATTTAAAGATTGTGTTGGACTGTGCTCATGGTGCTGCATATAGCGTTGGCCCTTCAGTTTTCCGTGAGCTAGGTGCAAAAGTCATTGCTTTATATAATGAACCAGATGGCTTAAATATTAATGAAAGCTGTGGTTCAACACATCCTGAACACTTGCAAAAAGCAGTGGTTGAGCACCAAGCAGATTTAGGTATTGCCTTTGATGGTGATGCTGACCGGGTTGTGATGGTTGATAAGTTTGGTAACTTAATTGATGGCGACCATATCCTATATATCTTGGCGACTCAGGCGCAAAATAAGCCAGCTGGTATTGTTGGTACTGTCATGAGTAATATGGCACTTGAAGTTGCACTTGAAAAAGCAAATGTTAATTTTGTTCGTGCAAAAGTCGGTGACCGCTATGTATTACAGGCTTTAGAAGAAAATGGTTGGGTGACAGGGGGCGAACCTTCTGGTCATATTCTAACTCTAGACAAGAGTACGACTGGTGATGCCATTATCGCTGCACTTCAAGTTTTAACTGTGATGGTCGAGCAAAATAAGGCTCTTCATGAATTGGTGCAAGACTTTAAACTATTCCCACAAGTTCTTTTAAATGTACGTTTAGAACAAATGCTTGATCCATATTCTATTCCAGCATTGGTTACTGAATTTGATAAAGCAGAGGCACAGCTTAAAGGTCGTGGACGTATCTTGATTCGTAAGTCTGGAACAGAGCCTGTGATTCGTGTCATGGTTGAAGGTGATGATGAGCAAGAAGTGAATGCTTTAGCTCAGCATTTAGCAGATTCAGTTCGTTCACAAGCACAAGTCGCATAAGGTGCATGACATGAGTGATGTCATCAAAGATTTAAGTGAATTACGCTTGAGCTATGAGCAAGGCGAGTTGTATGAGGGGCAGGTTGAGTCAAACCCTCATCAGCAGTTTCTTGGTTGGTTTAACCATGCTCTAGCCGCCAATTTGCATGAACCTTATGCCATGTCGTTAGCAACAGTGGGTGCTAATGGCAGACCACATGTTCGAACAGTTTTGTTGCGCGGTGCTACAGAAGCTGGGTATGATTTTTATACTAACTATGACAGTCAGAAAGGTATAGATTTGGCAGAAAACCCATATGCTGAATTATTATTTTACTGGCCGAGTCTAGAGCGTCAGGTAAGAGTTGGTGGTCATGTAGTAAAAATTTCTGAACAGGAATCTACAGATTACTATCGGAAACGACCACGTGATAGCCAGATTGCAGCGCATATCAGTACTCCACAAAGTGGCAAAATTGAAAGCCGAGAGCTGTTACAGCAGCGCTTTCAAGACTTACAACAGCAAGTCGAAAGCCGTGAAGTGCTTGATAAGCCAGAGTTCTGGGGAGGCTATCGTCTGCAACCAGATTATTATGAATTCTGGCAAGGGCGACCAAATCGTTTACATGACCGCTTGAGTTATGAAAAAATCGACGGTCAATGGATGCTGCACCGGCTGATGCCTTAAATGACAAAAATACAAATCAAACAAAGACCTTTATTGACACGCCCTGAACAGTTTCAGGGCGTGCCGCCGTTTATTGCCGAGATTTTGGCAAGACGTGGAGTTCAATCTGAACAGGAATTAGAGCTCAAGCTTAAGAATTTACTTGCTCCAGAGCTCAAAGGTCTAGAAACCGCTGTCGCATTAATGGATCAAGCCATTGATGAGCAGAAAAAAATTGTTATTGTCGGGGACTATGATGCCGATGGAGCAACCAGCACCGCGTTAATGGTATTGGTGCTTCGCGATATGGGGGCACAAGTCGATTATTTGGTTCCCGATCGGTTTAAGTACGGTTATGGGCTTACGCCTGCAATTGCAGAGCTTGCTCATCAAACTTATCAACCAGATCTATTAATTACTGTCGATAATGGAATTTCCAGCCATGCAGGTGTAGAAACTGCTCAGGCCTTGGATATGCAGGTCATTATTACCGACCACCATTTAACAACTAAAGAAACACCTCCGGCGCAAGCAGTTGTTAACCCAAATCAGTTAGGTTGTGATTTTCCAAGTAAGGCGCTTGCCGGTGTTGGCGTTGCATTTTATGTGCTGGCAAATTTGGCAAGTTTACGTAACAAGCAAGGCAAAAGCACAAGTAAAGTCACTCAATATCTAGATCTAGTAGCTTTGGGAACTTATGCCGATGTTGCTGTATTAGATTATAACAACCGTATATTGGTGGATGCAGGTGTAAAGCGAATCCAACAACACCAATGCCGAGTTGGAATTTTAGCGCTATTGGATATTGCTGGTAGAGAGGCGAGTTCATTACGTGCACAAGATCTAGGATTTGTTATAGGCCCCCGTATTAATGCTGCTGGACGTATGGAAAGCATGCGTATTGGGATTGAATGTTTACTTGCAGAGAATATGGAAACTGCCTATCCAATTGCTCAGCAATTAAATCAACTCAATATAGAGCGGCGCCAGATAGAAGGGGAGATGAAGCAACAAGCTTTATCTGCTTTAGATAGTTTGCAACTCTCAAAAGAAGATATTCCACAAGCCCTTGTACTCTTTGAAGAGAGTTGGCATCAAGGTGTGATTGGGATTGTAGCAGGTCGTTTAAAAGAACAGTTCCATCGACCAACCATTGTTTTTGCACCAGATGAAGATGGTATCCATATTAAAGGCTCTGCGCGTTCAATTGATGGCGTGCATATTCGAGATACAATTGAACAAGTTGCTGAACAACATCCAGAATTGGTGAGCCATTTTGGTGGACATGCGGCAGCGGCTGGCTTAACGATTCGAAAAGAAAACTTTGATGCTTTTAAAACTGTTTTTACTGGCTGTGTTGCAGCCATGGAAGAATCTCTATTCCAAGCAACACTATGGACGGATGGAGAGTTACCAGCTTCTGCTTTGCAACTAGACACATTGGACTGGATAGAGCAGCTTGGACCATGGGGGCAAAAATTCCCTTTTCCTCAGTTTGAAGGGAAATTTAAGGTCGTCGATTATCGCTGGCTTAAAGAAACACATTTAAAACTTAGGTTAGCCCTAGATCAATATACTTTTGATGCGATTGCATTTAATGCAGCTGGTCGTTTTGAATTTAATCCTATGCGAGATGAAGTTCATTTAGTATATGAAATGGATCGTAATGCATTTAATGGCAATGTAAATTTACAATTGCGTATTGTGCATTTAAACCAATAAAAAAATCCGCTCATTAGAGCGGATTTTTTTATGTGCTTTTTAAGCGATATTAGAAACGGTATCCTGCACGAACACCATAAGTGTTATCGTTGTCACCGAAACCAATACGACCTTCAAGACTTACTTGTTGATTTAAGAATTTTTTAGCATTAATACCAAATTCATCTTTATCAGTTAAGTCGTTATTGTAGTAATCCACACCAAGACTTAAAGTTTTATCGATGTAGTAGTCACCACGAACTTTATATTCGTCAAGGTCACCAAACGCACCAAACGCTTCAAGGTTTACGTCATGTTGACCTACTTGAGTTACGTATTTAGCACGAACTGTTGGATCAGCGCCGTCTTTACCGTCTTTTTCGTCGTAACCTTTAACACCTAGAGCAAGTAATAAACCTGGAGCTGGTAAATAACCTACTTCAGCAGCATAAGTCGTAACTTTACTATCAATATTAGTGTTATCGATTTCACGCTCATTACGGCCTACATCACCGCTAAGGTAGAAATCTGAGTTAGGAACGTAGTATTCAACACCTACGCCATACTGAGTGTCTTTAGTACCGCTGTTATCGCCATAGTTGATAAGAGCGTTAACATTACTTGCACGGCTTAAGAAAGCTGCTTCAGCAAGTGGAGCGTTACGAGTTTGAACAGGATTAAAGTAATAAGTCCCGTCAACACCGAATTTGCTTACACTGCTGCCGTCATCTGGATCAAGATAATTGTAAGAACCACCAACTTCAGCTTGGTAAGCGTTTGCTGCGCCACTTACTGCCAGTGCAGATAAAAGAGCTGATGCAATTGCTAGTTTTTTCATGGAATCTCTCCCCTCTAAAAAGCGATTTTATAAATGTTTTGTTACAACTTTTAGTCTAGACCAAAATGCTTATGCGTCAATCTTGCTCAAGTAACCATACTGTAACTATGTGTTTTTTCTGTAAACTTGATCTATTTAAATTATTGATTATTAAATAAAAGTTAATAATGTTTTATTTTATTAAAATTGAGGAGATTTTGTGTAGATCATAAAAATTGCTGTAAAAGTACCCAATTTTGTATGAGGATGTTACTGGTTAAAATTAAAATGAACTGAAGAACGCTCAGATAAATCTATCCAAGCGTTTATATCTTTAATTAATAAATTCTTATGAATTAGAAACGGAATGTTCCATTAATACCAAAAGAATCAGCATCCTCAACAGTCGTATAAGTTAAGCCTACTGCTACTTGTGGTGTAAAGAATTTTTGTGCGCGAAGACTAAAAATTGTATCTGAATCTTCTGCTGTTGAGTCTGCAAAAGATGCTCCAATACTTAAAGTTGGATCAAGATAAAGATCTGCACCTAAACGATAAGTAGTTTCATCTCCAATATAAGTTTGGCCTTCAAAATTAGTATAAAAACCAGAAATTTGAGTTACATACTTCGCACGTAGAGTTACGGCTGTATCATCATCTTCACCAGTTACGGCTGCGGAATTTGAGAGCGAAGTAATAAAGCCATATTTAGCTGCTTGCATTGGATCAAAACTTTCAGACAAATCTGTTACACCAGCAGCCAATAATAAGCCATCGGTTGGTAGGAAACCGACCTCTACAGCATAGCCGTTACCACTATCATCAACCGAACCAAAATCATTTGCAGTGACTTCGGTTTTTGTACGGTTAAATGCTCCTGATAAATACAGTTGGGTATTTGGAATAAAGTATTCACCTGTAATGCCTACAGAACTAAATTCGAGTTTTCCAGAATCTTCATCATCTTCTAGTTTGCTATATGCATATCCTAGTCCAATATTTGAAGATTTATTTAAAAAAGCAGCTTCAGCTAAAGGGAAAGTTTTTGCTTCTACTGGATTAAAATAATATTTGCCGTTAATACCGAAGCTATTATTTTCTCCCCCATCCATATCTGTAAATTCGTACATTGTACCAACTTCAGTTTGATAGGCATTTGCATTGAAAGCACATGTAGCAGTAAGGATTGCGAATAAAATATTTGATTTTTTCATGAGAAAAACTCTAGTAATGAATATTGTAAAGTTATTAAGATTTTAAGTTGTTAATTTTAATATGTTTTTATAATATTAATCAATATTATTATATTTGTTTATCACGATTAAAATAATAAAAAACAATAAGTTTTAGTCCTTTTGTTTGAGAATGGCAAGCTATGCTAAAATAATCGACTGTTTATCTGCTTTTATGGGAACACTCGCGTGGAAATTAATCCTTATCTAAACCAATTGAAAGACTTAACTGATCGTAGCCAAACACTACGGGGGTATCTTTGACTACGATCTGAAAAAAGAACGTTTAGAAGAAGTTTTACGTGAGTTAGAAGACCCTGCGATTTGGAATGACCAAAGCCGTGCTCAGGCAATGGCGAAAGAAAAGGGCGAACTAGAAAACGTTATTAATGTGTTGGATGGCTTGTCAACACAACTTGAAGATGCAAAAGCAATGCTAGATTTGGCCGTAGAAGCCGATGATGAAAGCCTACTTGAAGATGTTCAGTCTGAGCTTGGCGCTGCAGAAGATGAACTGGCTAAACTTGAATTCCGTCGTATGTTTAGCAACCCGATGGACCCGAATCCTTGCTATGTCGAGATTCAATCAGGTTCGGGTGGTACTGAAGCGCAAGACTGGGCATCTATGCTATTACGTATGTATATGCGCTGGATCGAACGTCATGGCTTCAAAGCTGAACTCATGGAAGTATCTGATGGCGATGTGGCGGGCATTAAGTCTGCAACGATTCGTGTTGAAGGTGAATATGCCTACGGTTGGTTGCGCACTGAATCAGGTGTACACCGTCTAGTTCGTAAATCACCATTTGACAGTGGTAACCGTCGTCATACCTCATTCTCTGCGGTGTTTATTTCCCCAGAAGTTGATGACAATATTGAGATTGATATTAATCCTTCTGATGTTCGTACAGATACTTACCGTGCATCTGGTGCTGGTGGTCAGCATATTAACAAAACCGATTCGGCAGTTCGTTTGACTCACACTCCAACAGGTATTGTGGTGGCGTGTCAGAACCAACGTTCACAACATGCTAACCGTGACCATGCATGGAAACAGTTACGTGCGAAACTGTATGAGTTGGAAATGCAAAAACGTAATGAAGCGGCTCAAGCCTTAGAAGACTCGAAGTCTGATATTGGTTGGGGAAGCCAGATTCGTTCGTATGTATTAGATGATTCGCGTATTAAAGACTTACGTACTGGCGTTGAAAACTCTAATACGGGTGCTGTTCTTGATGGTGACCTTGATCGCTTTATTGAGGCGAGCTTAAAACAAGGTTTATAAGAGTCTGCTGAACTTTTAGTTTAAATACAGTTCATCTATGAATATGTAGAACTCTTGGATTTTTAGCGATTAAAACGGCAAAGCAGTTCAGCCTTCAAATGTTAATCGAAAAAATGCGATATGAATATCGGAAAAAATAGATATGAATATCGCAAAAATGCGATATTATGTTTTCGAAATGCTGAATAAAGCTTTGTTCGTTTAAAAGACGTGTTGAGCCTATGGATATTGATGCAATTAGCAAAGCCCTTTCCAATCCGCTACGTCGGCAAATTTTGCAATGGTTGAAAGAACCTGCACATTATTTACCGGTGGAAGAGTGTGGTGGTAGTTTTGAGAAGGGTGTTTGTGCAGGTCATATTGAACGATTGGGTAAAGTAGCACAGTCTACAATGTCTAATCATTTGTCTGTTTTACAACAGGCGGGGCTAATTCAGGTCCAAAAATATGGTCAATGGTCTTATTTTTCACGTAACGAAGCTTTGATTCAGCAATATATCGAACATTTAAAACAAACACTTTAATTACTATTTAAAGTGTAAGTCGAGGCGACTATGGCTGAACTCAATACTCCTTTAACGGTTGGTGATTTTGAAATTAAAAATCGATTGGTAATGGCTCCCTTAACGCGTGCGCGTAGTGGTGAAAGCCGAGTACCGAATGATTTAATGGTTGAATATTATCAACAGCGTGCAAATGCTGGTCTTATTTTGACTGAAGCAACAGTGATTGGTTCAAAAACTGTAGGTTATGCAGAAACTCCAGGATTATGGTCACAAGAGCAGGCACAGGCTTGGAATAAAATTATTGAGGCAGTTCATGCTCAAGGTTCAAAAATTGTAGCTCAACTATGGCATGTAGGCCGTATTTCGCATCCTGAACTTTTAGATGGCGATATTCCTGTTGCACCAAGTGCAATTCAACCTGCGGGTGAAGTGAGTTTATTACGTCCTAAACGTCCATATGTAACGCCACGCGCGCTTTCAATTGAAGAAATTAAGGAGGTTGTAGCTCAATATAAACATTCAGCAGAATTGGCTAAAGCAGCTGGTTTTGATGGTGTTGAGTTACACGCGGCAAATGGTTATTTAATTGACCAGTTCCTTCAAAGTAACACCAACCAACGTAATGATGAGTATGGTGGTCCAGTTGAAAACCGCGCACGTTTATTATTAGAAGTGATTGATGCGTTTATTGAAGTGTGGGGTGCTGGCCGAGTTGGTGTTCATATTGCACCGCGTGGTGATTCGCATGATATGGGTGATGAAAATCCGTTAGCGACATTTGGTTATGTGGTTGAGCAGTTGAACCAACGTAATGTTGCTTTCATTTTCTCTCGTGAATATGAAGCTGCCGACAGCATTAGTCCAAAACTTCGTGAAAAATTTAACGGTGTATGGATTGCGAATGAAAATCTAACACCAGAGTCGGCAAAACGTATTTTGCGTGATGGTGAAGCTGACGCAGTATCTTTTGGTAAAGCATATATTGCCAACCCAGATCTTTTACAGCGTTTAGAGCAAGACTTGCCTTTAAATGAACTTCAACCAACGACTTTATATGCTAAAGGCGCTGAAGGTTATACAGACTATCCAACGCTAGAAGCTTCGTAAATTTTTTGAAATGACTGTTTGCTGACCTAGTTTATTTATGAACTCAGTAAATCGCTTTTCTTGTAATGGTAGAGTTTAGGTATCGAAACTCTGCCATTTTTTCTATCTATGTTATATTTTCCCCAGTTTTTAAATTTTGACTATTTGAGGCAAACCGCTTGGCGACCCCTTTTTGGTACAACACCGCACTTCATTTATTAAAACCCTTTTACCGCTGGCGGATAAAAAAACGTGCAGAAAGCCAGGAATTATATAATCAGGAATGTCTTGAAAGATTTGGGCCGTTTGAATCTCCGAAGAATGTGAGAGCAATCTGGTTCCATGCTGTCTCGGTTGGAGAAACTAACGCTGCTCAGCCTTTAATCGAGCATTATCTTAAACTTGGACAACCTGTTTTAGTAACCAATACGACTAAAACGGGGCAGGCACGTGCCAAATCGTTATTTTTAAAAGCCCCTTATTTAGACTTGTTTCAAGCAGTTTATTTGCCTGTTGACCAGAAGCATCTTTTAAAACAATTTTTTGAGTTGTATCAGCCAAAACTTTTAGCATTGGTTGAAACAGAACTTTGGCCAAATTTAATTGATCAGGCCAAACAGCAGCATGTTCCATGTTTATTATTAAATGCACGGTTATCAGAAAAATCAGCGAAGGGTTATGGGCGAGTTACAGGTCTAACAGCAGGAATGCTGAAAAAAATTGACTGGGTGTTGGCACAAGATAATGCGACTCGACAACGTTATGTAGAACTTGGCTTAGATCAACAAAAAAGTCAGGTGGTTGGAAATATTAAGTTTGATATTCACGCCCCTGAAACATTTGTAAATCAGGCTGCAAAGCTACACCAGCTATGGTATTTGGGGCAACGGAAAGTCCTGACAATTGCCAGTACACATGCACCAGAAGAACAACAAATTTTGCAGGCACTTCAGCCTTATTTAAAGTCAGATCCAGATTTAGTTTGTATTGTTGTACCTCGACATCCTGAACGTTTCGATGAAGTATTTGAAATTTGCCAAAACTTAGATTTAATTACTCATCGTAGAAGTTTGAACCAAAGTATTCATACCAGTACACAGGTTTATCTAGCCGATAGCATGGGTGAACTTTGGTTATGGTATGCCTTAAGTCAGGTGTGTTTTGTGGGCGGTTCTTTAAATGAGCCAGGCGGTGGACATAATATTTTAGAGCCTATGGTTTTAAATGTTCCAACAGTAATTGGACCACGTTATTTTAACTTCCAAACGATTGTTGATGAATTCATTGATGAAAATGGTGTACTGATTGCCCAAGACGCCGAGCAAGTTGTAGCAATCTGGATGGCATGTTTAGCCGAGCCGGAAGCAGCAAAGCAAGTAGTTGAGCAGGCGCATAAGGTCTTACAACGTAATCAAGGCTCATTGCAAAAACATATTGGCGTAATTAACCGGTATTTGGCCGATAAACCATGAATATCGTTTTACTAGAGCCTGAAGATATTCAGTCAGACACGTGGTCAATTCACTCAAAGCGCCAATTACAGCATTTACGTGAACATCTTGATATTACGGTTGGCCAAAATCTAAAAGTTGGTATCCGTAACGGCGCACGTTATATCACGGAAATTGTTTCGATTAACGAGCAAGAAGTCTGTCTTCAGCCTATCAGTGAAGAAGCTGTACCTGCAAAAATTCCGGTTCATTTAATTGTGGCATTACCCAGACCTAAAGTTTTACGCCGTTTAATTATGGACAGTGTGACTTTAGGTGTTGAAAAAATTAGTCTGATTCATAGTTATCGGGTCGATAAAAGTTACTGGCAGACTCCCTTTTTACAGCAAATCGACAACTACGTTACTTTGGGACTTGAGCAAGCAGGGGACACGATTGTTCCTGAAATTCAAATGTATAAACGCTTTAAGCCTTTTGTTGAAGATGTCTTGCCTATCTTAATTTCAGAAGTATGCCCTGCCTATGTAGCCCATCCATATGCAGAGCAAAATATGCCAATTAATATTGATCACGCCTGTAGTGTTGTGGTCGGACCCGAAGGTGGTTTTATCCCTTATGAGGTTGATTTGCTCACAAAAAACGGCTGCCAAGCAGTGAGCTTAGGCAACCGTATTTTAAGAACTGAGACGTCTATTTCTTATATTTTAGGACGCTTATTCGCAGCTTAAGCATTTGGCTTAACAGTTTCTTCAGTTGGTTGATCACCACGATACACTTTTACTTCTTGTACCGGATATGGAATTGAGATGTTGTTTTCATCAAACGCATCTACAACCAATTCCTGAATTTCACTAATCGAAGCAGAGGTGGTTGTTTCCGTTGTGTCTACCCACCAACGAACGGTTAGATTGACAGAGAAATCTGCAAGAGCCGTTACGTTGACCGAAAATGCAGGTTGGCTAAGCACATTACGGCTGTTGTCGAGTAGTTTAAGAATGACAGCTTTTGCCTTTTGGACATCGTCTTCATAGCCAATTCCGACTACAAATTCACAGCGGCGACGTTGATAGGCAGTATTTACAGTTACTGCACTGGTGTAAACAGTCGCGTTAGGAATAACAATACGACGGCCATCGGGTGAACGTAAAAAGGTCGCACGGATTTGAATATCTTCTACAGTTCCTTCCATGTTGTTGACAATAATGTCATCGCCAATACGGAAAGGTTCGCTGAGTAAAATTAAGATGCCTGATAGTAAGTTCTGAAAGATATCTTTAAATGCGAAACCAATTGCGACGGAACCAATTCCTAGTGCACTCATTAATTGCCCTGGCGTAAACCCCGGAATCGAGATAACTAAAGCAATTAAGAAACCAAAGAATAAAATCGCTGTACTGCCTACACGGTTTAAGACCAAAACGAGGTTTTGACGCGTGTAAGAGCGGTTTTCTAATGTTTTACGAACAAAGAATTTAAATAATTTGGTCAGTAGCCAAAAAATAATAAAAACGATAATCGCAATACAAATATAAGGCACACGTTCCCAGAAGCTATCCACAATTTTATCGATTGTGGTATAGGCATCATGATACTTTTCAGTATGGGCTAAAACTGTTTGAGTGGTTTTAGTACCCGCTTCTTGCAAAAGTTCACCTGTATTTTTTGCGACATCTGTTAAGGATTTTTGTTCATCAGCCACGACAAGTCTCAATTAAAAAAAATTATGAAAGCGATTTTCGGCTTTCATCATAGTAGGAGATAAAATGTGCGCCTACTATAATGAGTTCATCTGAATAATAAAGTGTTTTTTAATTAAAAGTATTCCGTTCCTTTTTGTAAGATTTGTGTCGGTGTCTCTAGGGTATCGGTTCCTGAGAAATAATAAAAAATTCCTGCTGTTGAAATGAGGCTAATTAAAATAGCCACTAAAATAAGCCAAGCCATGAGCTTTTCTATAAATGTTGATGGTCGAACAGGGCCATATTGATTAGTGCCTGCCGTACCTGAGGCAAGCAGTAAATAAATCATAAAAAAGAATTGAACAACCGGAATAAGCAACAGCAAACCCATCCAGCCGCTCTTATTTAAATCGTGCAGACGTCGAACAACGAGAACAATATTTAAATAAATTAAAAACAGCCAAAAAGCCCAGATGACTAAAGCGCTAATGCCTGAAAGAGAGCTATAAAATTCAAAATTAAATAGATCGCTGGATAGCTGAAAACTTCCAAGAAACGAGGCCAAAATAAAGTAGCCTACTATGGTAAGCAAATAGATGAGACCATACCCACCTAAATAGCTCATACGATTAAAGCGCCCATGAATTGAAAAAGGGCTATCTTTAAAAGGAAGCTGGGGTGGGCGTGAAGAGGTTGTTTGGGCAAACATATTATTTTATTCCTGTGTTGCGTATGAGAGACAAAATAATCTTTGTTGATGATCAAAACCATCAAATCTTGAAAAAATTATAAAAGTAAAAGCTATAGACAAATGTTTTAAATCAACTTAATTTTATAAAAATGTTCACAATTTCGTATGCTTGAGTAAGCGGTTAATATATGACCAAAGTCGCATTGTTTGGACTTTGAAAGAGTCATCATACTGCAAAGGCATGCAAATAAGATCCAGTAAAATAATAGCCACAGTCTCGAGATGGGATGCACAAGATCAAGGAAGTTGCGTATGAATGAGATCTATCCAGTACCAGAGGAATTTAAAAAAACAGCTCGTACTGTTGAAGCAGACTACTTTAAACGTTATCAACACTCTATCGAGAACCCAGATGAATTCTGGGCAGAGCAAGCTAAAATTGTCGATTGGATAAAGCCATTTACCCAAGTTAAAAATACGAGTTTTGACAAAGACAATTTCAAAATTGAATGGTTTGCTGATGGTGAGTTGAATGTGTCGGCAAACTGCCTAGACAGGCATCTTAAAGAACATCCTCATAAACCTGCAATTATTTGGGAAGGTGATCATCCTTCTCGCCATAAAATCGTTTCTTATAAAGAATTACATGATGAAGTCTGCCGCTTTGCCAACGTTTTAAAGAAATATGGCATTGGTAAAGGTGATCGCGTTGTGCTCTATATGCCAATGGTCACTGAAGCTGCAATTGCCATGTTAGCGTGTGCTCGTATTGGCGCGGTTCACTGTGTGGTATTTGGTGGGTTCTCGCCAGATTCTTTGGCAAGTCGTATTGAAGACAGCCAAGCGAAACTGGTGATTACCGCAGACTCAAGTCTACGTGCCGGAAAACTATTACCACTCAAAGAAAACGTTGATTTGGCTTTAGCGTTGCCGGGTACTGAGTGTGTTGAAAACGTGATTGTGGTTTACCGTAATGCAAACCCAATTGAAATGAAGCCGGGCCGTGATTTGTGGTATCACCTTATTATTATGGAGGTTGATGCAAACTGCCCTCCAGAGCCTATGAAGGCAGAAGACCCATTATTTATTCTTTATACTTCAGGTTCGACAGGTAAACCTAAAGGGGTCTTGCATACCACAGGCGGTTATTTGGTCTATGTTACAAGTACCTTTAAAGAAGTTTTTGATTTAAAACAAGATGATGTGTACTGGTGTACAGCCGATGTAGGCTGGATTACAGGACATAGTTATCTGATCTATGGACCACTCGCAAATGGCACCACAACCTTAATGTTTGAAGGTGTGCCTCAATATCCAACATGGGCACGTCTTGGTCATGTGGTCGATAAGCATAAAGTCTCTATTTTATATACGGCTCCAACCGCGATTCGCGCCATGATGCGTGAGGGTGACACTTATGTGCGAGAAAGTAATCGTAGCAGTTTACGTTTACTCGGCTCGGTCGGTGAACCTATTAACCCTGAAGCTTGGAACTGGTACTACAATGTAGTTGGTGAAGGCCGTTGCCCAATTGTTGATACATGGTGGCAAACCGAAACTGGCGGTATTTTGATTGCGCCATTGCCAGGAGCAACAGCTTTAAAACCGGGTTCCGCAACACGTCCGTTATTTGGTATTCAACCTGCCATTGTAGATGGTGAAGGTAATGAGCTAGAAGGTATAGCAGAAGGCAATCTAGTCATTAAAGATTCATGGCCAGGCCAGATGCGTACCATTTGGGGTGACCCTGACCGCTTTATTGAGGCTTATTTCTCGACTTTTAAAAATAACTACTTTACAGGTGATGGTGCTCGCCGTGATGGAGATGGCTATTACTGGATTACAGGCCGCGTAGATGATGTCTTAAACGTTTCAGGCCACCGCCTAGGTACGGCTGAAATTGAAAGTGCTTTGGTGTCGCATGAATCAGTAGCAGAAGCTGCCGTTGTGGGAATGCCACATGATATTAAAGGGCAGGGTATTTGTACTTTTGTGACCTTGCAAGCGGGTGTGCCAGAGTCGGAAGAGCTGCGTAAAGAGTTAATTAACTGGGTACGTAAAGTACTTGGACCAGTGGCTTCGCCAGATGCACTACACTGGGCACCAGCATTACCTAAAACGCGTTCGGGTAAAATCATGCGCCGTATTTTAAGAAAGATTGCGGCAAATGAGCTGGATAGTTTAGGTGACACTTCAACTTTGGCTGAGCCTGCTGTCGTAGATCAGTTAATCGCAACGGTCTATCCTGATAAGCAAAACTAATTTTAAAAAAGCCCCATTTGGGGCTTTTTTATTAAGCTTTATTAAGAGTTTGCTAAAAAGTCAGCAGTATTTTGTACATTCGCAAATGTACTAAGCGCAGTTAAAAAAGCAGTTTGCACGTCTTCAGCTTTTACAGTTTTTCCGTCATGGCTTAAATCACGTGTTGCGGTGGCATCTGCAATTAAGATTGGTTGATAACCTAACTCCTTAGCGGCACGTGTCCCTGAGTCAATACACATATGCGTCATCATGCCTGTAATCACGAGTTGCTCAATTTGATGTGCTTTTAAAAGTTCATCTAAATTGGTTTCTAAAAAACTGTTTGGATAATGCTTTATCACAATTAATGCGTCGTTTTGAGCGTTGAGTTCAGGGTGAAGTAAAACACCGTCGGTATTTTCTTGAAAGAAGCTCGCCTGTGGTGGGTTAATATGTTGTACATAAATAATTGGAAGATTTTTCTCACTAAAATATTGTTCAAGCTGTTTTATTTTTTCTAGTGCTTGATCTGGCCCAACCAATTCCATTTTGCCATTTTTAAAATAATCATTTTGTACATCGATAATTAATAGTGCTTGTTTCATGAGATCACTCTTGTTGATATGAGATAAAACAAGATTATTCTCTGCTCGCAAAATCGGCTATAGTCAGATGAAAGCATTACCGCCAGTTTTCTTTCGCCATGAAAAATGAATATTGAATTAGACCCGATTGATCTAAAAATTATTGCATTACTCAAGCAAGATTCCCGTTTAACAAATAAAGAGATTGGGCAGCGAGTTCACCGGACAGGGCAGGCTGTAGGAGCGCGCATAGCCCAGTTGATGGATGCAGGGGTTATCAAAAATTACACCATTGCCGTGCAGTATTCACATAAACAATTTATTCATTTGCATTTAAATGAACAACGCGCATTTGAAGAAATTGAAAATTTGGTTAAGCAATATGAACAAATCGATGAATGCTTTAAAGTCATGGGCAATGCTTGCTATATGATTGTCAGCCATTTCGAGCCCTCCGCATTAAATGAATTTATCGAGAAACTTTCAATATGGTGTCGCTATTCGGTTGAAACAGTGATTCGAGAAGTTGAAAAATCTTAAAAAAATAAAGGCTCCAAGCCGAGTCTTGGAGCCAATAAGTCTTTATTTTTAATTTATTGTTTTTATTGTCTTGCGCTGCTTTTACTGAAGTTTTTTAGGCTGATTTGGCTTGAAGTTCTATCTCCTTTTCTTGTTGAAGTTCTAATTGACGCACGAGCGGTAGAACTTTTTCCCCAAAATATTCTACCTCTTCAATGAAATGTAAGAATCCAGAAAGAATCAAATCAACACCAACCTCTTTAAGCGCCACAATACGCTCTGCAATTTGTTGGGGTGTACCAATTAAATTGGTTTTAAAACCATCGTTATATTGCACTAGATCTTCAAAACTTGATTTCGCCCAGTTACCTTGTTGCTCTGGTGAGGCTGCACCTGCTTCACGTGTTGCATCGCCAAATGCATTCACCGCTTCCGTATTGGCTTTATCAATAATTTCTTGAAGTACCGCTTTTGCTTCTTCTTCGGTATCTCTGGCAATAATGAAGGCATTCACCCCAATTTTGACATGATGGTTATTGGCTTTTGCTTTAGTACGAATGTCTTCGACTTGTTTTTGAATCTCTTCTACCGTATTACCATTGGTGAAATACCAGTCAGATACACGAGAAGCCATGTCACGTGCAGCGCGGGAGCTACCACCCTGAAACACTTCAATATAAGGTTTTTGTAAAGGCTTCGGTTTAAGTGTGTAGTTTTGGAATTGGTAGTATTTACCATCGAAACTATAGTTATCAGTGGTCCAGATTCCTTTTAGAGTGCGAATGAATTCTTCAGAGCGGACGTAGCGTTGGTCATGCTCTGGCCATTCTTCACCAATCGCATCAAACTCTCCTCTAAACCAGCCACTGACCACATTAATGGCAATACGGCCTTCGGTTAGATAGTCGATTGTTGCAAGTTGCTTAGCTGCGAGTGCCGGTTTCCAAGGGCCGGGCAGAATAGCAGCAATGACCTTAAGTTTTTCAGTTTTTGCTAATAATGCATGACTGAAACTGACTGATTCATGCTGATTTTCTGCCCCATAGCCCGCCGTAAAACGAATTTGAGTGAGCGCATATTCAAAACCATTTTTTTCGGCAGCCTGTGCAAGTCGAACATTGTAGTCGTAACTCCAGTCTGTACGCTGCTCGATGTTACTTACTACAAGGCCACCGCTTACATTTGGTACCCAATAAGCAAATTTAATCGGTTGTTGTAATTGCGTCATGGTGCGCTCTCCCAAATTCGTTATTTTTATTTAGACATATTGCGGTTAGGCAACATGCGTTAATGATTTGCCAGACTTGTGATGTAAGCGAGATTCCGCTGCATCAAGATCTGGAACGGCTGCTGAAGGTAAGACTTCTTCTTGCTCAATCTGTTTATTAATCCCAAGCTCTTGGTTCGCTTGCTGAGATTTAGATTTGATGACTTCAGCACGCTTACCTTTGGCTGGTGCCCATTCTAAAATTGGTAATGCGCGAGCTACTGCTAGCGTAATACGATCTGCTAATTGCTCACTTTTAACCGTGTATTCAGGGGTAAAGTCGCGATCTGTTGCATATACGCCAATTGGTAAAGTTTGTGCTTGGAAGAAACTAAACAATGGACGAAGCTGATGCTCTAGTACAAGCGCATGTCGATCACTACCGCCAGATGCTGCTAAAAGTACAGGCACATCGACCAATGCAGTTTGCTCAACAAAATCGAAGAAATGTTTGAATAGACCCGTAAAAGAAGCACGGTAAACAGGTGTACCTACAATTAAAGCATCTGCTGCTTCAACCGCTGCAAGATCGTCTTGTACACGCTGTGGAAGTTGGTTGCGATAAAATGCACCGCCTAATAAAGGCCCAATTTCGCTTAATTTAATGAAATGAACTTTAATATCGATTGCTTCAGATAATTCATCAAGAATGGCTTGAACCAGACTTTCCGTTTTAGATGGGGTATTTAAGCCACCAGAAACAGCAACAATATTCAAAGGTTTTGGTGATGTGATACCAGTCATAATTTGGTTCCTAAGCCTAAAAAAGGTGATTGAACCTATTAATCAACAACGACGGTAAACTGTAAAATAACGAAATTGGTCAACCTTATCTGTTTTAAATATAAAAGATAAATAGTGGATTTTTATACTTTGTTTTTTTATTAAGTGGTTGTTTTTATTTTATATAATTATTGGTGATATATTTTTTATAATAAAAAGGAAGCTTATATAAAAAACAGATTAATTTTGATTAAAAGTTAAAAAACATCTGAAAATTTTTGCTGAGTTCTGCATTTATCAACATTTTGCATAAAAATGGATAAGATGAACGTATCTTTCATCTAAATAGTAGGGTTACAATAGGCCACAATTATGCTCAAGATTACTTTAATCGCTTATGAATATTTTAATCGTTGATGATCATCCTTTGTTTCGTCATGCTTTAATTCAAGCAGTACGTTATAGCCTGCCACAGGCACAAATTCATGAAACAGCTTCGGTTGATGAGTTTTATGAGCGTTTGGAAAATGGGGCAGAACCTGATCTGGTATTGCTCGATTTAAATTTACCGGGTGCTTCAGGCTTTTCTGCTTTGGTTTATGTGCGAGCACAGTATCCAGCTATTCCAATTATTGTGGTTTCTGCACATGAAGAAACTTCAATCATTCAGCGTGCGATTGCACATGGCGCGATGGGTTATATCCCTAAATCTGCGCATCCAAGTCATATTGGTGAAGCGATTCGTCAAGTCTTAGAAGGTGATATCTGGTTACCACCTAACTTGCCATCTAACCTTAATCTTGACCCTCGAGCGGCAGATGAAACTGCATTGGCAGAACGTATTCAGTCATTAACACCACAGCAGTTCCGTGTTTTGATGATGGTTGCAGAAGGCTTATTAAATAAACAGATTGCCTACGAGCTCGATGTTTCAGAAGCAACGATTAAAGCCCATGTGACAGCCATCTTTAGAAAATTGGGTGTACAAAATCGGACACAAGCTGTACTGGCAATTAGTGCATTAAATATTGAAGATAGAAAAATCTAAAAATTAAAAAAAAGACCTCAATTGAGGTCTTTTTTTTTATGTGTGAATTAAGCAAGGCAATCTTGTTTTGGGGTTAGGCTGTCGCAGTACAACGGGTTGAGTGCACATTGCAAATCATCAATTTGTTCTTGAGTTACATAGCCCTTCATTTTTAAATATTCAGCCACGCGGTCATCACGCAAGCTTAAGAACGCCGCATCATAAACACCCAAATCAACAAACAGGGCAGCTGTTTCTAGGCTGTTGAATCGATCTAGAAAAATATCATTGCCATACATTAAGAAGATATGGTCGAGTTTTGCTTTTGCATCAACATGTAGACGTTCAGCAAGTTGATCTGGATGAGTCTTAATAAAGAGTAAGTCAGAGAGTTCATCAAACTGAGTCATGTCTAACTGATTTTCTCCGAGTTTGACATGACCAAGCCAAGCTTTGAAAACGAGTACAGCACCACCGCGAAGCAGCATGCTCCAGATTTGATGACGGGTATCGTGATCTAGATTTTCACTTTCCGTAGTGAGGACTTGTAAGAAGTTTTCTTCTTGTTGACCTAATTTATCAAATAGACCCAAACCTTGTGGATGGTAAGCAGCTGGGGCAAATACATCAAAATTCAAATCATGAAAAATATTGAGCGCGAGCGGAACAGCACACTGATAAATGGTATTTAATGCTTTGATATGTGCTTCATTGAGTTTGCTGTTGGGAAAAATACTTTGCCAATCTAATTCAGGAAGTAAAGCATTGGCACTGTATTGACGATAAAACTGTTGAGATGAGAGTTGCCCTTGTGGGGATGTATCAAAAGTATTCATGGCAATTGTCCTTTGCATTAATAAGTTGGTATGGATGTTTTATAAATTGGAAATGGGCTATGAAATCTTGAAGCATATAAAATGCACATCGATTATTTATGGAACATGAAGAATGCAAGTGGAATACGACTAAAGTTGTATATGAGAGTTTTTGGTTTATTTTCTTATAAAAAATATAAGCTTATTAAATTGTAACTAGGTGTACACGTGTTCACTTACAAAAAAGGTGGGCTTTGCCATAGGAAAAGGGGCATTGGAAAGTTTGGTCAATTATTTCATGGGTAAAAGTAGGCTTTTTGAGCAGTTCTGCCTATTGGCTTAAATTAAGCCAATAATTTTTGCCAAGGATCTCTCCCAAACCAATAAAAAGTCTGGAAGAGAAAATATTTAATCTGCTGTGCTGGCAATTTTAAGCCCAGATAACCAAGCTCTTAATGAAGCAGGTTTAAGTGGTTTCTTGAGTAAAACAATATTCAGCTCTTTAAGCTGCTGAGGTAACTCGGGGTGAGAGTCAGCGGTAATTAAAGCAACTGGAATATCCTGCTGTCGATTTTGCATAATAAAATCGACGCCGAGTTGGTTGTTATTCAGGTGTTGGTCGATGAGCCAGACCTGAATATTTTCCTTTTGAATAATCTCAAGCGCTTGTTCGGGTTCAGTGGCTTTAAAGACCTGATAGCCCCATTTACCTAATAAACTACTCATACCTTCTAAAATAGTTTCATCGTTGTCCAGACATAAAATACGGTAGGCTTTGGTTTTTAAAGGTACTGTCTGCACGGTTGGGGTAATGACTTTTGGCGCTTCTACGACTGGAACTTCAATCATAAAGCATGAGCCTTTATCGAGTTGCGAGTAAACATGAACTGGATAATTCAACAAACCTGTCATACGCTGCACAATAGCCAGCCCTAAGCCTAGACCTTGCTCCCCCCAAGGTGATAGATGTCCACAGCGTTCGAATTCTTGAAACAGTTTAATTCGCTGTTCTTCCGCAATTCCTGGTCCTGTATCCCACACCCCAATACGAATATGACCCGACTGTTGCGCCGAGCGTAGAACACCCACAACCACTCGGCCTTTTGCTGTATAGCGTAAAGCATTGCTGACAAAGTTCTGAATAATACGTCGAATCCATTGTGGATCTGTGTCAATCCAGAAAGATACATCATGAACTTTCAGTGAAATATTTCGCTGAGCAGCAATCGATTTAAACTGTAGTTCAAGATCGCTGAGTAAATCATGTAGTGGATAAGGCTGTCTTTTTGGCTGTATGCTGCCGCCTTCTAAGCGGGCAATATCGAGTAGGGCAGAGAGCATACTTTCTGCACCATACAACGCACGGTCAAGTTGTTGCAAAGTTTGACGGTCTTCTTCAGTTGCAATGCTTTGTTCGAGAACGGTACTAAAGAGACGAGCCGCATGCATAGGCTGTAATAAGTCATGACTTGCCGCAGCAATAAATCGGCTTTTAGACATATTGGCCATATCAGCTTGTTCACGGGCCAGCTGTTGTTCGGTTAAAGCACCGGCAAGTTGTTGAGTTCGGTCTTTTACGCGAGCTTCGAGTATTGCTTCATTCGCACGGAAGGCGGTAATGTCGGCAAACGTAGTAACAAAGCCCCCACCTGAAATTGGGTTACCTCGCATTTGAATAACCCGACCATCTTTACGAATACGCTCAAATTCATGAGCACTTCCAACTTTCATCCAGTGCAACCGTTTGCGTACATGTTCTTCGACTGAACCAGGGCCACATTCACCACGTTCAGCGTTATAACGAATTAAATCGGCAATTGGACAGCCAACGTACACCAAGTCTTTAGGGTAACCAAACAGTTTTAAATATTGATTATTCCATGCCACCAGACACATGTTTTTATCAACTACGCTGACACCTTGGGTCATGTGGTCAATCATGGTCATGAGTAAGTTTTGGTTAAAACGTTGCCATTGCGAGGCTTGGTCCAAAATATTAGCAACTTGGCCTAAAGCCAGACCATTATTAATCATTGCTGTAGTGAGCAAAGTACGTGCAGAGGCTGCCCCAATAATGCCGGCTAGATATTGCTCGGTAAACCGCCACCACATACCATTCGCAATGCTATTTTCATTAAGTATTAAATGATTTTGTTCACAGAAATTTTCAAAGGCTTGTGTTGTTGGTTGCTCACCAGTAATTCTTTTGGCAAGTGCAAAGAGATCACCTACTTTTAAACGTGCTGCATCATGCGGTAAATAGGTTAAATCGGTAGAGGTGTGCGGTGATGGCAATGGTTTTGTTTCATAATAGAAGAAACTTTCCGCCTGAATTTGCTCTGCCACACTTGGGCGGTAGAGTTTAGAAATCCAGATATATAAAAGAATATTTAAACCAAGCGACCAAATTACGCCATGTGTGAGTGGTGCAAATGATTCAAAACCAAATAATGATTCAGGGCGTAACGCATTGATTCCCAAAGGGCCAAAAAGTAAAATACTCTGAGACGCTTCCTGATAGGCTTCTGGCAAACTACGTAAGATCGTTGGAAATAGTAAAGTATAACTCCACATTAAAAATCCAATGATGAGGCCTGCATATACGCCTTGACGACTTCCACCACGCCAGTACAAACCACCAATAAGAGCAGGGGCAAATTGAGCCACAGCACTAAAAGCCAATAAACCAAATACTGAAAGCTGGTTAATATCATTAAAGAAATGGAAGAATAAAAAGCCAAGTAGCATCACTGCAACGATACTAATGCGGCGACTAAACTTAAGAACTTTAGGGAGATGCTTATCATGGCGCGAGAGCACTTTAAAACGCCAGAGTGCAGGCATAATTAAGTCATTACTCAGCATGATAGACAAGGCAACTGACGAAACCAGTAACATACCGGTCGATGCAGAGAACCCACCTAAAAAAGCCAGTAAAGCCAGTCCTTCTTGGTTATAGCTAAGGGGTAATGACAACACGGCAACATCAGGTACAGTCAAGAACTTCGGTGCTGCATGCAACGCCCAGCTTGCGATCGGAATAATGGCTAAAATTGTTAAAATGAGATAAACCGCAAACCATTTACGCGCACCACGGATATGCTTTTCGTCACGCAGCTCGACCACTGCCACATGAAACTGACGTGGTAGGCAGATAATTGCTAAACCTGCCAATAAGGTCTGAATCCAGAATGTTTCAGGTACTCCAAATAACTGAACTTCCTGAAAGGTTTGGTTTACATCGGCTGTAACTTGGACTAGGTTCGCTGGTGTTTCAAAAATAAAAAATAAAGCGACGCAAATGAGTGCGAATAATTTTACAAAAGATTCAAATGCGACGGCGAGCATGAGACCGCCATGTTGCTCGGTATTGGCAATTTGCCTTGTACCAAAAATCATGGCCAAAATAGCCAGTACACTGGTTAAAAGCAAAACACTATTGGTGGTTGTATGGATATGAGCATTCTGTTCCATAATGACAGATGTACTTAAAGCAATCGCACGTAGCTGTAGGGCCAAATAGGGGATAATTGCGATTACGGCCAAAATGGTAACCAGTGATGCCAATACCCCACTTTTCCCGTAACGTGCAGCAATAAAGTCAGCAATTGATGAAATAGCATGGTGTTGGCGTACTCGACCTAAACGTCGCCAAATGTCATAGCCGAACCAGACAAATAAGAGTGGACCTAAGTAAATCGGTAAGAAAATCACGCCTTCGCGAACAGCGGCTCCTGTTGCGCCATAAAATGTCCATGATGAGCAGTAAACACCTAAGGTTAAGCTGAACAAGAACATGCGGCCACGTGTACTCAGACGGCTGGCATGCTTTTCACCAAAAAAAGCACAAATAAATAAGAGTGCTATATAAAGGGTGAGTACCCCAATAATCAGCCAGCTGTTCATATGACTCACATGATTAAAACCTTGTGCCTATCATACCCCAAGCAGAAACAAAGCTATAAATTGATTAAATTTTAACGACCAAAGTCTAAGTTACGAATTACACGGAATTTTGCTAACTTAAATCCTGAGAAACTACTATTAAAAAAGTGGCCAAGGCTGGGCACTGGGCAAGGAGTTTGGTTATGGATCAGAACCAAGTAGAACAGATTCTACGCAATCCAAAGTTTCAAAAGATGGTCAAGAAAAAAAGTGCATTAAGTTGGACGCTTACAGTCATCATGTTAGTGCTTTATGTGGGCTTTATGCTACTTGTGGGCTACAACAAAGAATTTTTGATGAGTTCATTTAGTGGTGGTGTTACGACATGGGGAATCCCGCTAGGTTTAGGAATTATTGTTTTATCTTTCCTACTGTGTGGTGTGTATTCCTTCATTGCAAATCACACCCTTGATCAGTTGAGTGAAGAAGCGTTGAAGGAAGTTGAAGCCATCACGCACGATAAAGGACTACACTAATATGAAATGGAATTCATTAAAGGCGAAAGTCTTGCTGACAGCAACATCGCTATATTCAACGGTAGCTATGGCAGGTCCTGACTTAGGTGAAGCTGAGCAACAGGCGACAAACTGGCATGCCATCATCATGTTCTTAATTTTTGTTGGTTTCACTTTGTTCATTACTAAGTGGGCTGCAAAACAAACTCAATCAACACAAGACTTCTATACGGCAGGTGGCGGTATCAGCGGTTTCCAGAATGGTCTGGCAATTGCGGGTGACTATATGTCTGCTGCATCTTTCCTTGGTATTTCTGCACTTGTGTTTAGTTCGGGCTTTGATGGCTTACTTTACTCGCTTGGGTTCATGGTAGGTTGGCCAATCGTTTTATTCTTAATTGCAGAACGTTTGCGTAACCTTGGTAAATATAACCTTTCAGATGTGGTTTCATTTCGTCTTGAAGAAAAACCAGTACGTACTTTAGCTGCGGTCAGTT
Source organism: Acinetobacter sp. AOR14_HL (assembly GCF_027855175.1). Classification (NCBI taxonomy): domain Bacteria; kingdom Pseudomonadati; phylum Pseudomonadota; class Gammaproteobacteria; order Moraxellales; family Moraxellaceae; genus Acinetobacter; species Acinetobacter sp. AOR14_HL. Next base: position 189,821 of record NZ_JAKTII010000011.1, read on the forward strand.
CACTTGTTGTTGTAGCATTCTATTTGATTGCTCAAATGGTAGGTGCGGGTCAGCTCATCAAATTACTATTTGGTTTGAACTACAACATTGCTGTAGTCATCGTTGGTCTATTAATGATGGCCTATGTAATCTTTGGTGGTATGTTGGCAACGACATGGGTACAAATTATCAAAGCGGTAATGTTACTCAGTGGCGCAACCTTCATGGCATTCATGGTCATGAAAGGAGTTGGCTTTAGTTTCAGCAACATGTTTACCCAATCAATTGAAGTATTCAGTAAAGTGCATGATGTAAGCTTGACCGATGCTGCAAAAATTATGGGGCCAGGTAAACTTGCTGCAAACCCGATTGATGCCTTGTCTCTTGGTTTGGCATTAATGTTTGGTACAGCTGGTTTACCGCACATTCTTATGCGTTTCTTTACAGTAAAAGATGCAAAAGAAGCTCGTAAATCGGTTGTGGTTGCGACAGGTTTTATTGGTTACTTCTACCTTCTAACTTTCATTATTGGTTTCGGTGCGATTCTTTTCGTATCAAACAATCCGCAATTCCTTGACGTTGCAAAAATGGCAGTAACAGGCAAACTTGAGCTTGTTGGTGGTAACAATATGGCAGCCGTGCATTTAAGTGACGCTTTAGGCGGTGACTTATTCATGGGCTTCATTTCAGCAGTAGCGTTCGCAACCATTCTTGCTGTTGTTGCTGGTTTAACACTTTCAGGTGCATCTGCGATCTCTCATGACTTATACGCTAACGTATTCAAAAAAGGTCAAACGACGCCTGCTTCTGAACTTCGCATGTCAAAAATTGCGACACTTGGTTTAGCTATTTTTGCCATGATTTTAGGTATTTTGTTTGAAAAGCAAAATGTGGCGTTCATGGTAGGCTTGGCATTCTCTGTAGCTTGCTGTGCAAACTTCCCAATACTTGTTCTTTCAATGTTCTGGAAAGGTTTAACGACTCGTGGCGCAGTTATTGGTGGTGTGGTTGGTCTTGTAACAGCAGTGGTATTGATTGTGCTATCTAAAGCAGTTTGGGTAGATACTTTAAAAATCTCTGATACACCAATCAATCCATTCAATGGTCCTGCATTATTCGCAATGCCGTTGTCTTTCCTTTGCTGTTGGTTGTTCTCGGTTACCGATAACTCTGCACGTGCTAAAAAAGAGCGTGCTGCTTTCGATGCTCAATATGTTCGTTCAATGACAGGTATTGGGGCATCTGGTGCATCGGATCACTAAGTGCAATATTGCTATCTAATTCTTAAAAAAAGCCCTACGGGGCTTTTTTTATACTTATTTTTAAGGCTTAGATATTAATAAAGAACAACTTGTTTGCCTTGTTTTGTGTACAGTATGATTTGCTAGACCTCAAAAAGCATAATGAAACAAGGAAAATAATAATGCGATCTATCATCGAGTTTTGGGCAAGTTTTCGCTTACTGCCTTCCGCTTGGTTGCTGCTTGTGCAATTTATCTTACTCATTTTGGCTATGCTGACTTTTCATGATGTATTTTACCGCACCCTAACATGGGCTTTAGGAGTGCTGGCCTTACTCATTATTGCCAAGGTTATCCGTCAAACCCCAATGTTTACTTTTCTCGGGTTAACATTTGTCAGTGGGGCGATTATATCCTCGGTATTTATTTTATTGGGTTATGGCAATTTATACGTTCAGGTTTTTGCACATGGCTGTGAAGCGTTAGCCTACTTTTCAGCAGCTTATGGCTTATTTCGTTATATGTTTGCCGATCAGTATTTAACAAGAGATGAGTTGTTTGCGGCAGCAGCAGTTTTTACGCTTATTGCTTGGGGTTTTGCATTTTTATATAACATTTGTCAGCTTATTCTTCCGTCTAGCTTTCAAAATCCAAATAACGTTCACCATTTACAGACGTGGTTAGATCTATTATTTCTCAGCTTTAGCTTGCAATCGGCTACAGGTTTATCTGACTTAATGCCTCTGAGCCCACCAGCGCGCGTTTTAGCCATGCTCCAAATGTTCTGTGGAGTCATGTATTTGGCTTTAATCGTAACTCGATTAATTGCTTTACAATATATTACCCACCTCCCTAAAAAAAATTCAGATAAATAATGGAGGAGGTGTTTTAATTTATTTACACCTTTGTAACTGCAATATTCTTTAAGTTTATTTAGAGTGTTATCGGCTTTCTCTATTGAAAGCCCTAGCTTTGTTCATTCTATGAATATCTTATCGGCATTTAAGCCTGTCACTCGTCATTAAAATAACATGGAGGATTTATGCCTTCCAAACAGTCCGGTTGGTTCGCAAACGTTAATCCTAACGTATTTTTTGGTACGGTCATTATTATTGCTTTGTTTTTAGCAGTAGTGGTGATTGCTCCGAGTTCTTTTGAGCTTCTAACGCAACAATTAAAACAATGGATCACTGATTCATTTAGCTGGTTTTATGTTTTATCTGTTGCTTTCTTTCTCATCTTATTGATTTATATCGCCTGTTCATCGATTGGACGTATTAAATTAGGGCCTGACCATAGTCAGCCTGATTATAATAATGGGTCTTGGTTCGCCATGCTGTTTACAGCAGGGATGGGGATTGGTTTGATGTTCTTCGGTGTTGCTGAACCCGTCATGCATTACGTTACCCCGCCAAGCGGTGAGGCACAAACCATTGATGCAGCACAGCAAGCACTAAGAGTAACCTTTTTCCACTGGGGGTTACATGCGTGGGCGATTTACGCTGTAGTCGGACTGGCTTTAGCTTATTTTGCCTATAGACATAATTTACCTTTGAAGACCCGTTCCGCACTTTATCCTCTGATTGGAAAAAAGATTTATGGCCCATTGGGCGATAGCATTGATATTTTTGCAACGATTGGAACTGTATTTGGTGTCGCGACATCTCTTGGCTTTGGGGTAACGCAGATCAATTCTGGTTTGCATTATTTATTTGGTGTAGAGCAAAGTACTCATGTTCAAGTTCTACTCATTATTTTTGTGAGTATTCTGGCCTCTTTATCTGTATTTTTAGGTCTAGATAAAGGTGTAAAACGTTTATCAGAAATAAACTTAGTTTTAGCTGTAATTCTCTTAGTATTTATTTTTATTGCTGGCCCAAGCATTTATTTACTCCAAACCACTATTCAAAATACTGGGCAATATCTCTCTAACCTTTTTACCATGACGTTCAATTTATATGCCTATCAGCCAAATGGATGGATTGGGGGCTGGACGATCTTGTATTGGGCTTGGTGGATTTCTTGGTCGCCATTTGTTGGAATGTTCATTGCCCGCGTGTCACGTGGTCGTACCATTCGAGAATTTATTGTTGGGGTTCTGCTTATTCCAACTGGCTTTACGATTATCTGGATGGGCTTTTTAGGAAATGCTGCGTTATTTAGCATTATCCATGAGCATCAAACCACCTTAATTCAGGCGGTTCAACAAGATTCATCAGTCGCATTATTTGAATTTCTAAATCATTTACCTTTCTCTGGGGTAATGAATGTCTTGGCAACTGTTTTAGTGGTTTTATTTTTTGTGACCTCGGCAGACTCAGGTGCATTAGTCACCGACTATTTAACTGCAAAAACAGAAAACTCACCGACTTGGCAGCGTCTGTTCTGGACAGTACTTATGGCTGTACTTGCCATTATTCTGTTGTTGGTCGGTGGGTTGGCTGCGCTTCAGTCCTCAATCATTATGAGTGCATTACCATTTACTGTCGTCATGCTGTTAATGAGTTGGGGATTAATCAAAGCATTGCATCTTGATGTCACTAAAATGACTGCTATTCAGGAAGCACGAATTACACCGCGTGCTATTCATAATCCACGAAGCTGGCAACAGCGTCTAGGATTAATCATGCACTATCCTCATAGTGAAGACGAAGTAAAGCAATATATTGAAAATCAGGTAAGCCGTGCTTTTGAAAATATTAAGCATGAGTTGAAACGCCGTCATTTAGAAGTCTCAATTAGTCAGCTTGAAGATGGTATGCAGCTTAGGGTAGACCATCACAATGAAATTAATTTTATTTATAAAGTTGTTTCACGTGAAACATTGCCACCAAGTTTTCTTATGGGGCGTATAGAAGCAGAAGATGGGCAATATTTTCAGGCTGAAGTGTTTTTACGAGAAGGTGGCCAGAACTATGATGTAATGGATTGGACGCAAGAAGATTTAATTCAAGACATTATTGATCAATACGAACGTCATCTGTATTTCTTAAATATTGTACGAAGCTAATATTTAGGTATAAAAAAAGGACTCAATAGAGTCCTTTTTTTATTCGATTTCTAAATTAAATTAGAAACGGAATTTAGCATTTAAGCCATAAGTCTGAGTATCACGTGGGTTGCCATCTGTCGCATTTGCTTTAACGAAGTTAGCACCAACTGCTACTGCAGGAGTGATGAAGTATTCAGTGTGAGCACCCCAAACATGATCATAACCAGAATTAAATGCAGACACATCAGCAAAAGATGCACCAACACTTAACTTAGGAGTTACGTAAAGGTCAGTTTTCATACCATAAGCATTGTCTTCAGCAAATAAACCGAATGCTTCAAAACCAATAGCCATATTAGTACCATCGATGTTGCCAACGTATTTAGTACGAGCAGTTACAGCATCTTGTTTTTCATCAATAGCAACTGATTCACCAACTGCTTTAGCGATTCCGTATTTATTTACACCGAAAGCATCTAAAGAAATTTGATCTGCAACACTTGTATAACCAACAGCAACTAAGAAGTTAGGTAACAACATTGCACCAGCTTCTAATGCATAACGGTCACCGTTGTCATCACTTACGCCATCTTTAAAGTCATTGATAGTGTGGTTGTAAGATGCACTAGCATAAACTGGTAGGTAAGGAGTTGGAAGGTATGCTTCACCTTTAACACCGTAAGTGTGAGATTCAACGTTTACAGTGTCTTTCTCATCATATTTAATATAGTTATAAGCAACAGAAACGTTAGATGCTTGGTTTAAGAAAGCTGCTTCAGCTAAAGGACCTTTAGAAGCATCAACATTTTTTAAGTAATAAGTACCTTGAGCAGTACCAGTGAAGTTTTTATCGTTTGCAGTTGTGTCAACATATTCAGATTGACCTTGAACTTCAAATTGATAAGCATGAGCACCGGTCATGGCTAATAATACAGCAGTGGCTAAACCAAGTTTTTTCATAATCATTTCCAGCAATAACAAGAGATAAAGCTCGGGTCATTGTATTGTAACAATTTATGAAGTCAATAATGAAAAAAAGGAATGTTAAAGATATTTGACACTTATGTTAAAATTGGTGAAAAACTAATCAAATGAAAAGTAAATTGTCAACCTGATAAAAAAATGAACATTTACAAGAGGCTAATAATTATATTTCATAGGGAATTTAGAAGTAAATGTTTAAAAGTTATTACAATTGTGATTGGAAAAATAGATTATGTTAATCGGTTTTAACATTAATAAAAGTATAATATTGTTTACAATGCGAATAAAAAATCATCGTTTTCTTATCGAATTTGTAATATTTTGAGGAATAGTTAACAATATTTAGATTAGTTTAACTAAAAAATTTAACTATTTTTAATTATTATATAAGTGAATAAGATAAAATAAATCTCTATTTTAAGTTGAAAAATCGATTAAATTTTAAATTCTGATTAATTTAATCGACTTTACAAAAGTAGAGATAAGTCACATAATTCAATTGCAAAGTTCACTACCTAACGTTTTTAGGATTTAAAGTGCTTTCCCAGATACGATGTGCGTAGCACATCAGATTTTACGAGCTCAGCTTTCCCCAAGGTTGAGCTTTTTTTTATCTATAAGAAAATCTTAAAATTATAAGAAAAGTTATATGAAATTTATTGGAAAATAATAGATTAAAAAGAACCCAGCTTAAAGCTGGGCAGTGGATGCTGGGAGAAGTGCATCCAAGAGGATAACTAAATATGTTTTACTATCATTGCTAAAAATTTTTAATCTGTAAAATAGAGTTTTTTTATAAATATCATTTAATTTTTCGATCCCGTTTATTGTTTAAGCTTACTAAAATGTAGGAAACGTATAATTATTAAAAGAGAAATGAAAGGTTTATTGATGAAATTCTAGTTATTAAAATGCTAGGATGGATTTAAGCCTAATTTATATCGTAGTAAAAATGGTAGGACATTTACGGAGTACCAGCTAGAAATGTCAGGATTACGTTCAGAGCATATTAGTAATCGACTGTTCTTTTTTATGCTGGTTATTATTTTGTCCTTATTATTCATGGCGATTCCCCTCATTGTGGGAAGCTATCAGGATTATATAAAAACTAGACAAGCCTTAGCCGAAATAAAAACTTTAAGAGCTGTAGCCGATATTGCCTATAAAATTTCTAAGGAGCGTGCTCCAGCCAACAAAATGATGTCGAGCAGTCCTCATGATTTATTAAAGAATCAGCAAGAATTAAAAAAATTTCGTTTAATTGTCGATGAGCAAATTGATACAAGTATTCTTATCTTAAAACAAGCAGGTTATGTTTCATTAGCAAATGAGCTGCAAACCAACTTCAAAGAAAATCTTAGACAAGCTCGGCATGTGGTCGACTATTATGGTGAAATTCCATATGGAGCGCGAACTTCCGTCCAAATGGATAATGCCATTTTGGGGATGTTTGGAGCATGGGATAATTGTAGGGAAATACTGCAAAAACTGATGTTGCAGCTAAAAAGTAAAGATAGCCGTATTTCTAATTACTTTACGCTGATTATAGTTCTCACCGATATGCGAGATCAGGCGGGACGTATGGCATCTAATATTATTGCTCCTGTGAGCTTTAATGAAGAAATTCCAAGTAATAATCGTGCGCGTTCTCTACAAACTCAGCATCAATCTAGATATCTATGGATTTTGGTTGATACATTGCAGCCTGAACAGGCAAAGACCCCAGAGTACCGTCGGTTATATTCCCGAGTGAAATCAGAATTTATAGACAAAGGTATTCCGATTGTAGAAAAGTTATTAGAAGAAAGCCAAAAGGGGGAGCCATATTATTTAAATGGCACTCAATTGACAGAAGCAATCGTGGGTAAATTTACTACTGTGGTTGATTTACAAAGTTATATTCTTGATGAAAGTGTTGTAATTGCCACTCAAGAAAATGTAATTGCTCGAAATGGTTTTCTTTTAACTTTATTAATTTCTTTAATTTCTCTAGCCACCGCGTTACTTACGCTTAATTATGCGCAAAGAAGGGTTTTTTCTCCTTTAATAAAAGCGAGGACTTTAATTTTAGATTTGTCGCATAGTTCTGATCATTGGACAGATGAGATGAATGTAACAACAAAAGGTGAATTTTTTTCCCTATTTGAGGCGATTGATCGATTACAGCGTATGTTGCAACAACGCGATGCTTTTGAATTTCAATTAAAGAATATAGCCAATACTGATCCATTAACTGGTGTGTCCAACCGTCTCGCTTTATCTGAATATTTAAAAATTGTTGAAAGTTACCCTCAAAAATTTACGCAGACTTGTTTAATGATTATAGATATTGATCGTTTTAAACAGGTGAATGACCAATATGGGCATATTGTAGGTGATCATGTCATTGTTAATATTGCCGAGCAATTAAAGCAAAATATACGAAGTTCAGATTTAATTGTTCGTTATGGCGGAGATGAGTTTTTAATATTATTAGAGCAGATGCAATTTATAGATGCGCGACTTTTAGCAGAAAAAATTCGGATTGCGATTTCTTTACAAGAAATTGATTTGTCCGGTTCAGATGAAAAATTGCATGTCTCTGTCAGTATTGGTTTTGCGATAGGGGCGGCGAGTTGGATAGAGCTCTTAGAGAGGGCTGACCGTTCGCTATTAAGAGCCAAAGCCCGAGGGCGAAATGCAGTTGAGGGATAAAAAAAGCCGGAAATGATTTCCGGCTTTTTCATTCAATAAATTACTTCAACATCGGTTTTAAGAAACGTCCAGTATGAGAAATCTCGACCTCAGCCACTTGTTCAGGTGTGCCTTCGGCAATGATCATCCCACCGCCTGAACCACCTTCAGGGCCTAAGTCGACAACCCAGTCCGCTGTTTTAATCACATCAAGGTTATGTTCAATCACCACAATGGTATTACCCTTGTTGCGTAGCTCGTACAAAATGTCGAGTAGCTTGGCAATATCATGGAAATGTAAGCCTGTCGTCGGCTCATCCAAGATATATAAGGTTTTACCTGTATCACGTTTTGCTAACTCGCGAGCTAATTTAACGCGTTGCGCTTCACCACCTGAAAGTGTCGTTGCAGCTTGACCTAAACGAATATATCCCAGACCTACTTGCATTAAAGTATCTAAACGACGATGAATCACAGGAATTGCATTAAAGAACTCAGCCGCATCTTCAACGGTCATTTCTAATACGTCTGAAATGTTCTTGCCTTTATAACCAACTTCTAAAGTTTCACGGTTATAACGCTTGCCATGACAAGCATCACAAGGCACATACATATCAGGTAAGAAATGCATCGCGACCTTGATCATGCCATCGCCTTCACAAGCTTCACAACGTCCACCTTTCACGTTAAACGAGAAACGACCTGCGCTATAACCACGCGCTTTGGCTTCAGGTGTTTGCGCAAATAACTCACGAATAGGCGTAAATAAACCTGTATACGTAGCAGGATTGGAACGTGGGGTACGACCAATTGGACTTTGGTCAATATCAACCACTTTATCTAAATGCTGTAAGCCATCAATCGAATCAAACTTTTCTGCGGTCAGCGTGGTTGCACCATTGAGCTGTGTTGCTGCCAATGGAAGCAAAGTACGGTTAATTAGCGTCGATTTACCGGAACCTGAAACACCAGTCACACAAGTCATAATGCCGAGCGGAATTTTTAAATCGACATTTTTAAGGTTATGACCACTTGCACCAGAGAGTTTGATGAATTCATCTGGGCGTGGCGATTGGGTACGTTGCGTAGGTATCGCAATTTTTAGGCTGCCTGAAAGATATTGACCTGTAAGAGAGTCTTTATTGCTCGCAATCTCGTCATAGCTACCTTCACCGATAATGACACCGCCATGAATCCCTGCACCAGGTCCGATATCAATAATATGATCCGCAGCACGAATTGCATCTTCATCGTGTTCAACCACAAGCACGGTATTACCCAAATCACGTAAGCGAATTAAGGTTTGTAGTAGGCGGTCATTATCACGTTGATGCAGACCGATCGATGGTTCATCGAGTACATACATGACGCCCATCAAACCTGCACCAATTTGCGAAGCAAGACGAATACGCTGAGCTTCACCACCTGACAAGGTTTCTGCCGAACGAGCGAGACTGAGATAATTTAGACCGACGCTGACCAGGAAGTGTAAACGCTCGCGAATCTCTTTAAAGATTTTATCGGCGATTTCACCTTTAGCGCCTTCAAGATTGAGATCTTGATAATAGTTTTCAGCATCACCAATCGACATCTTGGTGATTTGTGCAATCGTCTTATCTTTGACCCGAACGTTGCGTGAAATTTCATTTAGACGCGAACCGTCGCAGGCATCGCAAGCGGCATTAGATAAATATTGAGCTAAATCATCTCGTACATAGTTACTTTCAGTTTCACGGTAACGACGTTCAAGGTGCGGCAAAATTCCTTCAAAAGGTTGTACGCGCGTGTGTTTGCGGCCACGTTCATCGATATAACTTAAATCGACTTTTTCTTTGCCCGTACCTTGTAAAAATTTCTTTTGAGTATCTTTATCTAACTGGTTCCAAGGCGTATCAAGTTGGAAACCAAAATGGTCGGCAACTTTTTGCAGCATCGAATAATAATATGGACGTTGACGATCCCAACCACGAATTGCACCTTCACTAATCGCAAGCTCAGGATTTGGAATGAGCTTTTCAGAGCTAAAATGACTGCGTGTACCTAAACCATCACAAACAGGGCAGGCACCAAACGGGTTATTAAATGAAAATAAACGAGGCTCAAGTTCTGCTACAGCTCGATCACATTTAGGACATGAGTGTTTTGCAGAAAAAACGCGGTCTGGGTGTTCGCCATTCATCCATGACAAAACCGCAATATCACCGCCCAAACGTAATGCTGTTTCAAATGATTCGGCAATACGGTTACCTAAATCTTCGCGTACTTTAAAACGGTCAACAACAACTTCAATGGTGTGCTTTTTCTTTTTATCGAGTTCAGGTGGCGTATCAATATCAATGATTTCGCCATCGACACGCGCACGAACAAAACCTTGTCCTTGTAGCTGTTCGAACAAGTTGCTGTATTCACCTTTACGTTCACGAACTACAGGGGCAAGCAATATCAGTGCTGTGCCTTCTTCAAGTGTTTTTACTGCATCGACCATTTCAGAAACAGTTTGTGCGACCATCGGCAAATCATGCTCAGGGCAGTAAGGTGTACCGACACGCGCATAAAGCAGGCGCAAATAGTCATAAATTTCGGTAATGGTACCCACGGTTGAACGTGGGTTATGACTGGTAGATTTTTGCTCAATCGCAATCGCTGGAGATAAACCTTCAATCGAGTCTACTTCAGGCTTTTCCATTTGCGATAAAAACTGGCGGGCATAGGCTGAAAGTGATTCGACGTAGCGGCGTTGTCCTTCGGCATAGAGGGTATCGAAGGCAAGAGAAGATTTTCCTGAACCTGATAACCCCGTAATTACCACAAATTTATCGCGTGGAATATCGAGAGACACATTTTTTAAATTATGGGTACGTGCGCCTCGAATACGGATATGACTTTGGCTCATAAAACATCTCAATTATGTATTAATGAAAATTTAGGTGTTGATTAATCAGTCTTGTGCAGTGTGACTGGTTATAAACAACAGACCCTATATATGATAACGATTTAAAATTGTTCAAGTGGTACAAAATGATTTAAAGCGACAAATTGTGACGGTTAAACGACAATCGACAAAATTTGTTTAATTAAGCAGGTTGTATTTTTAACATTCCTCTCTTTTGATTTCTACTCTTAGCAAATTTTAATGAGCAACATAATTTTACTAGACGACTGGTCTAATAGTGGAGTATTGTGTATGCATGAAACGACTAAATAAAAGTGAAACCACGCGACAACACATTTTGGATACCAGTTTTGAGCTGGTATTACACAAAGGATTTGTCGGCGTTGGTTTACAAGAAATTTTAAAAGCTTGTGACGTACCTAAAGGTTCGTTCTATCATTACTTTGCTTCGAAAGAGGCGTTTGGCTGTGCGTTGCTAGAGCAATACATGGCTGACTATAAAGTTCGTATGGAACAGCTTTGGCAGCACAGTGAACAAAGTGCCCACGCCCGTTTAATGGCGTTATGGCAGGCATGGATTGATGATCCGGTAAATGGTAGCTGGGCTGAAAACTGCCTGATTGTGAAGTTGGCGGCAGAGGTTTCTGACTTGTCAGAAGATATGCGTCAAATTCTCAATGACGGTGTGCACAAATTAACGCAACGTTTGGCTTTGCTACTCAAAGAAGGCCAACAAGAAGGATCAATTCCAAAACACATTGACCCTTTAAAAACTGCGCAAGTCATGTATCAGTTATGGTTAGGTGCCGCTTTACTCACAAAATTGTCGCAAGACAAAGCGCATCTACATCTAGCTTTAGAAACTACCCAACAACTCTTAAAACCGATAGAGGAATAAAGCATGCGAAGTATTATCCATGGTAATTTTGGCGAACCTGTAGACGTTTTAGAGCAGGCGGATATGCCAAAGCCAGAACCAAAAGCTGGTGAAGTTCGTATTAAAACAATCATGTCTCCAATCCATAACCATGATGTATGGACGGTACGTGGAAGTTATGGCTACAAGCCTACTTTACCCGCTATTGGTGGTAGTGAAGCTGTTGGTATTGTAGATGCGCTGGGTGAAGGCGTTACTCATGTACAGGTAGGGCAACGTATTGCAGTTGCAGCTGTGCATGGTAGTTGGGCTGAATACTTTATTGCACCAGCTCAAGGGCTTATTCCACTCAATAATGAAATTGATGACGAAACAGCAGCACAGCTGATTGGTATGCCAATTAGTGCCCTCATGCTGTTGGACTTTGTAAATGTTCAACCAGGTCAATGGTTAATTCAAAACACAGCGAATGGTGCAGTAGGTAAAACTGTTGCCATGATTGCGCAGGCACGTGGTTTACCCGTAATTAATTTAGTTCGTCGTACTGACGCAATTGCAGAGATGCAAGCATTAGGCATTCAACATGTTGTAGCAACCGATCAGCCTAACTGGAAAGAGCAAGTTAAACAGCTTCATGGTGACCAACCTTTAATTGCTGGTGTGGACTCGATTGGCGGAAGTGCAAGTGGTGAAATGCTTAATCTGCTCAGTGAAAATAGCTTATTGGTTTCGTTTGGAAGTATGACAGGTGAAACCATGCAAATTTCATCTGGTGATCTCATCTTTAAACAAGCAACTGTAAAAGGTTTCTGGGCGAGTGTGGTTAACAAAGAAATGCCAGCAGAACGTAAAAAAGAGCTTATTGTCGAGTTATTAACGTTAGCGACTCAGAAAAAATTAATCCTTCCTGTAGAAGGCGTTTTTAGTTTCGATGAGATTAAAACAGCTGCCCAAAGAGCAACACAAGGTGCTCGTCAAGGCAAAGTATTGTTAAAGCCGTAAAACATTAAAAGATCAGTCGAGAGACTGATCTTTTTTCATATCTTTAAAATAAAAAGGAAAATTGTATGATCGGACAAGTTTTAGTGGGTTTAATTGCAATATTACATGTCTATATTTTAGTGTTAGAGATGTTTTTGTGGGACAAGCCCTATGGCATGAAAGCCTTTGGAAATAATGCAGAAAAAGCAAAACTCACCAAAGTCATGGCACAAAACCAAGGTCTTTATAATGGCTTTTTAGCTGCTGGTTTATTCTGGGCTTTATTTGCAGATGCACCGTTTGCGACATCGATTGCTAATTTCTTTTTAGGTTGCGTGCTCATTGCGGGTATTTATGGTGGACTGACAGCCAGTAAAAAGATTATTTATATTCAGGCAGTTCCAGCACTGATTGCTTTGGTCGCTGTTAATTTTCTCTGAAAAGCGCACAATACAGCGTTTTGATATGGAAATGACCAGATAGGATAAGTGCATGTGGGCGTTATTTTTAAAATGTATGTTGGGGGCTGGGGTTGTTCTCATCATTTCGGTTTTATCGAAAAGTAAGGCATTTTATATTGCAGGTTTAGTCCCACTTTTTCCTACATTCGCTTTGATTGCTCATGTGATTGTTTATCAGCAAAAAGGAGCTGAGGCTTTACAGAAAACAGCTCTGTTTGGCCTATGGTCACTTATTCCATATGCCATTTATTTAGTGGCGGTCTATGTACTTGCAACGCGTCTGTCGATGTGGTCGTGTCTAGGTTTGGCAACACTGTGTTGGGTGGTTGCCGCGGCAGGTTTAATTTATGGCTGGCAACTATTTCAGCATTAAAAGATTAAGAGATAGCCCTTAATCTTTTAAATTGAACTAGCTTTATGACGGATCGATAACGCGGGTTCTGAGCATCCCTTCAACTAAATTGATCATCTTTTTGCGAGAAAGAATTCGAGGCAGTTGAGACGTTAAATAGTTGCTACAACCTACAACAAGAGTTGGTTTATTCTTATCTAATGCTTTAACCGTTGCAGATACAACATCCTCAACTGTAGAGCTTTTCATGCCACTCGTATCGGCATTTGCCACCTGAGTAAAATTGGTTTCCGTATTGCCCGGACAAACTGCCAGAAATTTAACGCCTGAAGATGAATATTCTCCTGCAAGTGCCTCAGTAAATTGTAATACGTAAGATTTACTTGCCCCATAAACAGCAATGTATGGGAGAGGTTGGAATGCTCCTGTAGATGAAATATTAATCATGATGCCTTTTTTGTTAGCAAGCATGTGAGGCAAGAATAAATAACATAAAGACGTTACGCTGCTGATATTCAGCGTGATCATTTCTTGATAGGTAGATACAGATTGATCTAGAAATTTAGTCCATTTTCCAAATCCTGCGTTGTTAATTAAAATTTCTACCGATAATTTTCTAGCCTGCACTTCATCAAATAATATTTGAGCTGAATTGGATTGAGCTAAATCTAAAACGATAACTTCAACATTTACGTTATATTTTTTTCTAAGTTCATCAGCTAAATCATTCAGCTTTTGTTCGGAGCGTGCAGTCAAAATTAAATGAATGCCTAAAGATGCAAGTTTTTGAGCATAGGCTTTGCCTATTCCTGAAGATGCTCCTGTAATTAATGCTGTTGAATTTTTAAATGTAGAAAGATGAGCGCTCATTTTATTTATCCGTAATAAACGAAGTCATTACGATAAACCTTTACCCTAAGGTCAGAGTCAAGCACTAATTTTGAAAGCTATTTCAAATTTTAATGGACTGTTTTAAGCCAAAATCTTATTGGTCATATAAGTTTGAATAATCTCATTCTCCAGTTGCTTTAAATCTTCTTGTAAACGCGTTAACGCTGCTTTTTGCTCAATAATTTGTTGATTCTTTTTCTGAATGAGCTGTTGTGCAACTTCTACAGGAAATCGATTATTTTTATATTTTAAAGCTGACAAATCATACAGTTCTGAAAGGCTAAATCCGACAGCTTGCGCGAGGCGAATCATCTTAACTGATTGAACATCAATCGCTTCATAAATACGATAATTTCCCTTTCTTTTTGCCACAGGTAGCAAGCCTAATTTCTCATAATGCCGAATGGCTTTAGGAGTGGCTCCAGTTAAAGATGCTAATTCGCCGATATACATATCTGTCTCGCATTTTATTGAAAATCGATCAGAGTATTGAACCATCTGACCGATTCTTTTGAAGTTTTAAATATGATCTAAACCTAACCATTGTCTTTTGTGGTAGGCGCTATCCCAAAATAACCACTCAAGTTTTGCACCCATGGTGTATGCGGCATGCATTTTCTCTAAAGTATCAGCATCACAACGTGCTGCAACTTTATCAACTGTCGCAATGACATTACGAACGGCGGTATGGAACTCTTCGCCTGCATAGGTATCAATCCATGCCTGGTAAGGATTATTTGGAATTGATTTGTTTACAATATCTTTACCGACTTCGGCATAAATCCAGAAGCAAGGTAACAGTGCCGCCAGCACAACAGGATAACTTTCAGACCAAGCAGTTGCTGTTAAAAATGAAGTGTAATGATGGCCGGCCAAAGTTAATGGCGTATTTTTAAATTCTTCTTTGGTTACACCAAAATTTTTCATGAAGTCATCATGCAAACTGCGTTCAACCACAATTGCAATTTTTGCTGCATCTGAAAATTGCATGATATCGTCAGCTTCAAAAGCCTTTGCTGCTGCTACAGCAAGCACGCGGCCATAAGCAACAAGATATTGAGCATCTTGAATCACATAATGACAAAAAGCTTCTTTATCTAAAGTACCGTTAGCAAGTTCCTGATTAAAAGGCAGGTCGAGAATTTTTTGATATAAATTTAAATTACGTTGCCAGAGTTCTTGAGAAAAAAGCATAAAATCATTCCATTTAAAATAAGACGTGCAAGGCTGGATTCTAAATCAATTTTAAAATACAAGAATAATAATGATAGATATATCGGAAGAAAATATTTAATACGATTAATAAGTTAATTAAATATTATAAATTTCTTTATTAAACAGAGAGATAAAGTAAAGGGAAGAACGGCACAAAACAACATCGTTTTGTGGTTAATTATCGATATAATAGCGACGGTTTTAAGAAAGATTAAATTTAGTTCTTGGTATAGGTCTGATCCATGAAGCATTTCCGATTTTCGATATTTTTTACGGTAGTGTGTTTAGCACTATCCGCGTATTGGGGTTTTACCCATGGACCTGAAGCTGGCGTGTCTACCATGCTTAAAGCTTTAACGATTACAGCCATTTTAGCTGTGATGGAGGTTTCTTTATCTTTTGACAATGCTGTTGTCAATGCATCGGTTCTGCGTAATTGGGATCCGTTCTGGAAAATGCTGTTTTTGACGGTGGGTATTTTAATCGCCGTTTTTGGTATGCGTTTAATTTTCCCAGTGGCGATTGTTGCCGTGACTGCGGATATGGGAATGATTGAGGTGGCTAAATTAGCACTCAACGATCCAAAAACTTATTCTGAACGTTTAATGGCCCACCACGCCGAGATTTCAGCTTTTGGTGGAACTTTCCTATTATTGGTTTTCTTAAACTTCTTCTTTGATGAGGAAAAAGAAACGCATTGGTTCAGATGGCTTGAAGCTAAACTTTCTAGCTTAGCTAGCGTACCGGCGATGTCTGTTTTTATTGCCCTAATCGCGATGTTAATTATGGCAGCCAATGTTGATGAATCGCAGCGCCTTGTTGTGACTATGGCTGGTATTTGGGGCATTGTGGTTTATATCGGTGTAGAAGTATTAAGCCATATGTTAGGCGGTGAACCTGAAATTGATGAAGATGGCAACGCCATTATGAAAGATGGATCAGGCGCTGCTTCTGGTGTAGTTAAAGCGGGTATCGGTGGCTTCTTATATCTAGAAGTATTAGATGCATCTTTTAGTTTTGACGGTGTGATAGGTGCATTTGCAATTACCAGCGATGTTGTCGTGATTATGCTTGGTCTTGCAATTGGTGCTATTTTTGTCCGTTCAATGACAGTTTATCTTGTTGAAAAAGGCACGCTAGATGCTTATGTGTTCTTAGAACATGGTGCACATTATGCAATTGGTGCTTTAGCATTCATTATGATTGCAAGTGGTACAGGCGTACATGTACCAGAAGTGGTAACAGGTTTAATTGGTGTAGCATTTATTGTTTGGGCTGTATTTGCTTCAATTCAATATAGTAAACGCCATCCACATTCGTCTTAAGCTAATTTTCAGTAAAGATGTTTAAAATAAAGAGGCTAAATGCCTCTTTATTTTTTTAAGCTGAAATCGTTAATTTAAATAAGGTGTCCCGTATTTTTAGAAACGAATCGGCTTATAATTTGCCTAGTTTGATAAACGTGTATTGATATGATGAATGCTTTGGAACGTCGCTCAACTTTTGCCTTAAGTAGTATTTTTGCACTACGCATGTTGGGTTTGTTCATGATTATTCCTGTCTTTTCTGTAGTCGGGCAGTCATATCAATATGCGACTCCAGCACTCATTGGTTTGGCTGTGGGCGTCTATGGTTTAAGTCAGGCGATTTTACAGATTCCATTTAGCTTACTTGCTGACCGTTTTAGCCGGAAACCTCTTGTGGTGCTTGGCTTGTTACTCTTTGCTATTGGCGGTGCGATTGCCGGTTTATCTGACACGATTTATGGCGTGATTATTGGCCGTGCTATAGCTGGTGCAGGGGCTGTTTCAGCAGTCGTGATGGCGCTTTTAGCAGATGTCACACGTGAAGAGCAACGTACTAAAGCCATGGCTGCCATGGGTATGAGTATTGGTTTGTCTTTTGTGGTGGCTTTTAGTCTTGGACCTTGGCTCACAAGCATTGTGGGTATTTCTGGTTTGTTCTTTGTCACGACCATTATGGGCTTAATCGCGATTTTGATGCTATTGCTTGTACCTAAAGTGACTCGTCATCATCGTAATTATCAGCAAGGTTACATGGCGCAGCTTAAGCAAGTCATTCAAATGGGTGATTTAAACCGTTTACACGTTTCGGTTTTTGCACTGCACTTACTGCTTACCGCCATGTTTATTTATGTGCCTTCACAGCTCATCGAGTTTGCACATATTCCTTTGGCCAGCCATGGTTTGGTGTATTTACCATTATTAGTCATTAGTCTGTTCTTTGCATTTCCAAGCATTATCGTGGCTGAAAAATATCGCAAAATGCGAGGAATTTTCTTAACGGCAATTACAGGAATTATTGCAGGTTTGCTGTTACTCATATTTGGTTATCAATCAAAATATGTATTACTCGCAGGCCTAGGTATTTTCTTCATTGCATTTAATGTGATGGAAGCATTATTGCCATCGTGGTTATCAAAATGTGCTCCAATCCAGTCAAAAGCAACTGCTATGGGTGTAAATGCCAGTAGTCAGTTTTTAGGTGCTTTTTTTGGTGGCACACTAGGTGGTCAATTATTGATGTTACATAATACTGCGATTGGATGGAGTGTCTTAACAGGGATTGCTATAATATGGTTGCTAATTAGTTTTGGTTTAGCTCAGCCGCGGTATTTGTCATCGATTGTGTTGCCATTGCCGCAAGTGCAACAGGTGAATGAGTGGACCACACAGCTATTGGCAATTCGTGGTATAGAAGAAGTTGTGGTGATGCCTGACCAGCAAGTTGCTTATATTAAAGTCGATAAACAGACTCTTGATGAGGCTGCGCGACGTGATTTAACGCAGTTGTTCGGTAAAGAGGTAGCCATTTAAGCATAACTCTTATAAAGTAAAACATAGAAATGTATAGGATGAAGACAGCTAATGCGTGGTGTAAATAAGGTTATTTTGGTTGGTACTTTGGGTCGTGATCCTGAAACAAAAACTTTTCCAAATGGGGGCTCGCTGACTCAATTTTCAATCGCGACAAGTGAAGCTTGGACCGATAAAACTTCAGGTGAACGTAAAGAACAAACAGAATGGCACCGTATTGTTTTGCATAACCGTTTAGGGGAAATTGCTCAGCAGTTCTTACGTAAAGGTTCTAAGGTTTATATTGAAGGTTCATTACGCACGCGTCAGTGGACTGATCAAAATGGTCAAGAGCGCTATACAACAGAAATTCGTGGCGAACAGATGCAAATGTTAGATGGTCGTCAACAAGGTGAACAAGGGTTCGCTGGCGGTAATGATTTTAATCAACCACGTTTTAACGCACCTCAACAAGGTGGTAATGGTTATCAAAATAATAATAACCAAGGTGGTGGTTATAACCAAAATAGTGGTGGCGGCTATGGCAGCAACCCAGCTGGTTTTGGTAATGGTGGCAACAGCCCGCAAGGTGGTGGTTTTGCTCCAAAAGCTCCACAGCAACCAGCTTCTGCACCAGCTGATTTAGACGACGATTTACCGTTCTAAGCAAAATTTTAAAAAAGGCGAGTTTATCTCGCCTTTTTTATTACTCAATTCCAAGCAAACGTAACAGTGCTGTACCAGCGGCTGCCAAGCAAATTACCAATAACAGCGGTACTTTTTTCCAAACCAAGAGAAGTGCTAGCCCAACGCCGAATATACGTGCGAATCCTGCAAAATCTTGGCCTTCAAAAAATGTAGTCGTCACCGCAATAGCACAAAGTAAAACAGTTGCACCATTTGAGAGTAAAACTTGGTATTTTTCGGAAAAAGTAAACTTTGCACCTAAGTGAAAACCAGCAAAACGAATACTGTAAGTACCGAGTGCAAGCAAGCCTATGCCCAAAATAATCAGTAATTGTTGATTCATTTTTTTCTACCAAATATTAAGCCAAAAAGTGAAAGCAGAATTGGAAGTCCTGAGGCCAAAAAAGGTGTGGTAATCAGTGCCAAAGTTGATCCAGCAAATGCAGCTTTTCGAGTAGATTTATTCTTTAAAGCATTAAAAGTAAGTGCAATTAAAATGGCAGGGAAAATGGCATCTAGACCAAATGTTTTTGGGTCTGGAATAGCGGTTCCAATAAAATAACCCGCAGTGACACCGAGTGGCCAACTCAGCATAATGCTGATACCACACAACCAATAAGCAGCTTTTTTAGTCTCAAAATCAGGCTGTGCCATACCAAACAAAACACTTTCATCGTTCATGATATGGGCCCCGAAATATCGAGAGAATTTACCTCTGATTAATTCATTGACCGCAATACCAAAAGGTAAATGCCGTAAATTGACGAGTAGTCCTGCAATTGCAGCAGCAATCGGGCTACCACCTACTGCTAAAAAACCAATAAAGATAAATTCAGCAGTTCCTGCGAGCACAAATATTGATAGGCAAAGCGGGATCCAGAGTGCTAAGCCATAACTTGCAGCCAGTGAACCTAAAGACATACCAACGACACTGGTCGCTAGACACACAAAGAAAATCGAGCGGGTGGTGTCTTTACTAAGTTTCTTAATGAGAGTGTATGTGGTCATGGGATGATATAACGAACGATTTTCCATTATAATGAATAAGTCTGATTGTTTTGTCAAAACGAACGATCGTTTTTTTTATAGAACGGATGTGGTGAATGTCTCAGCCAATTGAAATTATTGCCAAAGGTTTAAATCGTGAACGCCAAAGAGCGGGGCTTTCTTTGGCAGAGGTTGCTCGTCGTGCAGGCGTTGCAAAATCTACACTTTCACAATTAGAGGCAGGGCAAGGTAACCCAAGCATTGAAACCTTATGGGCACTTTGTGTTGCACTAAATATTCCTTTTGCGCGTTTGATGGAAGAGCCAAGCAATCAGGTGCAAGTGATTCGTTGTGGAGATGGCCCAACAGTGAGTTCAGAGATTGCTAATTACAAAGCGATTTTGTTGGCGACTTGCCCGCCGCATGCGCGTCGAGATGTTTATTTACTGATTGTTGAACCGGGTGAAGACCGTCTTTCAGAGCCACACCCCGTTGGTTCTGTGGAGCATATTATTGTGGTGGAAGGTAAGGCTCTGGTTGGTCTAATTGATGAGGCCGTTGAACTCAGTGTTGGAGATTACATTTGTTACCCCGCCGATCAAAAACATATATTTAGAGCTTTAGAAAAAGGTACGAAAGCTTTATTAATTTCTGAGCAAAACTAAATAATTCCAATCTAATTAAAGTAAAACTTATTCATTTTTAAAATAAAAACTAAAAACCATTTACCTACATGCAATCTAAAAAGAGCCAATTTTGCGTATAAATTTTGCAATTGGCTCTCTCTTTTATTCCAAAAATGGCTCTCGTTTCTTCAGGGCCGAAACGACAAATTAAAGCCATTGGAAGTATGCATACGGAAGCGCCGGATAAGCTCAGTGAATTTTCTGTTTTAGGAATTGGGCAAAACGGCTAAATTTTTAGGGGATATAGTTGGCTTCGGAGGATTTCCGAGATTGGCCAATATCCTCCATATATTAAGGAAAATGATATGGCAGCTCATCAAAATGGTTCTGAAGCCAATCACTCCCAAAGTTTAAAACATGGACTTAAATCACGCCACCTAACGATGATCTCAATTGCAGGGGTTATTGGTGGTTCTCTATTCGTGGGCTCAGGTAGCATTATTTACAATACGGGCCCTGTTGTTTTTCTAACCTACGCTTTGGGTGGTCTACTCGTTTGGTTCATCATGCGGATGTTAGGCGAGATGGCAGTTTTAAACCCAGACAGTGGCTCTTTCTCAACTTATGCAGACCGTGCGATTGGCCGTTGGGCAGGCTTTTCAATTGGCTGGTTGTACTGGTGTACTCTCGCAATGCTCATGGGATGGGAAGCCTATGTGGCAGGTAAAATTCTAAACAATTGGTTCCCGTTTATACCAATTTGGGCCTATATGGTCGTGGTCATTGTCGCATTGGTCGTAGTCAATTTACAAAACGTGAAAAACTATGGCGAATTTGAGTTCTGGTTTGCCCTTATCAAAGTTATCGCGATTGTTATTTTCCTTGTGATTGGTAGTTTGGCCATCATGCATTTATGGCCTTGGGGTAATCCGGCTGCTTCTGGTATTAGTAACTTAACCTCTCAAGGCTTTATGCCAAATGGAGGATCATCCGTCATTACCGCCTTGCTTGGGGTCATGTTTGCCTATATTGGTGCTGAAATTGTGACTGTAGCGGCGGCAGAATCGGCAAATCCCTCTAAAGAAATTCGTAAAGCTTCTAACTCAGTGGTTTGGCGAATTATTTTATTCTATGTGGGTTCAATGTTTGTCGCGGTATGTTTAATTCCACACAATAATGAACTTTTGAAAGATTCGACTTGGGGAACCTATAGCGTAACGTTAAGTGCACTTGGTATTCCGGGGGCTCGTCATATTGTGAATTTTGTGGTGTTGACGTCGGTGTGTAGCTGTTTTAACTCAGCACTTTACACGTGTTCGCGTATGTTGTTCTCTTTAGCTAAACGTGGTGATGCACCGAAAAGTTTTGGTTCTGTGAACAGTAAAAGCAGCCCATGGGTTGGTGTGATTGTGTCATGCTTTTTCTCTGTAATTGCCGTGATTTTAACTGCCACCAAGAGTATGGATGTGTATGACTTTTTCATGCTAACGACTGGTGCGGCAACATTGTATGTGTACCTGACCATTGCTTACTCTCAGCTTCGCATGCGTAAAAAACTAGAAGCTGAAGGTGTGAAAATTGACTTTAAAATGTGGATGTTCCCTTATCTGACTTATGTGGTGATCTTTGCAATTATTGGGGCAATTCTCACCATGCTGATTGAAGGCACATATTTCAAAGAAGTGATTTACACCACAGCATTGTTCGGCATTATTGTATTCTTTGGAATATTGTCGGAAAAACTGGGTTGGGGCAAAGACCGTAGAACAACTCATCTCACTCATACTCAAGAAGAAAAGTTAGTTTAATATTTTAGAAACCAAAAGAGCCTCTTTATGAGGCTCTTTTTTATTCAGTATGATGAGATTAAAGAATTAATTCAGGGTTGATACGCCTGCTTCACGTAAGCACTGGAGTAGCACACCAAAAGCCATCACCATGTCTTTTTCATTGACGCAGGCAAAGCCCATGAGCAAACCACGTTGCGCGTGGGCATGTGATTGCATGTAATACTGTGAAAGTGGGCGAACTTTGACACCACGTTCAAGTGCAGTGGCTGCAATCGCGACATCATCGCAAGAGTTTGGTAGTTTTAAAACCAGATGTAACCCTGCTGCTTCATCGTATTCGTGGATAAATTCAGGACCTAGATAGCGTTTAATCAGGCTCACCAAGTAATCACGCCGTTTGCCATAGAGCAGACGCATACGACGAATATGTGCTTCATAATGGCCTTCACGAATAAATTCAGCTAAAGCTTTTTGTTCGAGCAAATGCCCACCACGATAGAGTTCAGCTGCCACAATCCGTAAGGGTGAAAAGAGTAGCTTAGGCACTACCAAATAGCCAATTCTTAAAGATGGATAAATGGTTTTGCTGAACGTGCCCATGTACAGCACTGGCGCATCATTTTCTAAACCTTGTAAAGATGGATAAGGCTGACCTGAGAAACGGAATTCACTGTCGTAATCATCTTCTACAATCCAGCTATTGTGCTGGCGGGCAATCTCAATCAATTTGCGTCGGCGATCTAGACTTAAATGTGAGCCCAGTGGATATTGGTGTGAGGGCGTGACAAAAATGAGTTTAGGTGGTTTAACCGGATTTTCTTCGGGGATAATACCTTCGGCATCGACTGGCATTGGTTGAATATCAACGCCATTGATACGTAAAGTATTACGCATTCCCCAATAGCCTGGATCTTCAATCCAGATCCGGTCACCAATGTCACTGAGCGCACGTGAGACTAAATCAATCGCTTGGTGAATACCTTCGGTAATAATAATCTGGTCGGCATCGCACTGGACTGAACGGGCAACCCGTAAGTAGTCTGCCAATGCACTTCGAAGTTCAATACATCCGCCCGCATTGCTATAGATAAGGCGGTTAATGTCTGGCTCACGGCTTAATTTTGCTTGAATACGACTAAAAATATGATGTGGAAACTCGGTAACGTCCGGAGCTCCTGGTACAAATGCACCCCATTGATGTGGAGAGGCTGCTGCATAGCCTAATAAATTTGAACCGCGTTGCGATAGCGCATAAGAGTTTTGAACCTTATGAATATTAGTTTTCTTTTTTTCATTCTTTGTATTTAAAAAGCTTTCGGGTAGTTTCTCTGCAACCCATGTGCCATGGCCTGTACGTGCTTCTAAATAGCCTTCAGCTTGTAGTTGTTCGTAGGCAGTAAGAACTGTATTTCTCGAAACATGAATTTCACTGGCCAAATCCCGTGAAGCGGGCAAGCGCGTTTTTGGTTGAACCACTCCATCAATAATGGCAGCGCGTAGACAACGAAAAAGTCGCTGATGGAGTTTACCCTCGATGTCCTGTTGGAGCCGTTGTAACAAATGATCTCCAAGTAAACTACGCAATTGGCTCTCTCCTACAGTTAAAAAATGGCTCTCGTCAGTTGCCGCCAGACGAGCGAAATTACATGCATAGGCAGTTGTTGTAAAGCACCCTGAAAATTAAGCACAGGATGTAAAAACCAAAGCTGCAACTGATGATGAAAATATGAGGGAATCAAATGGATAATCAACATTCTGCACTTAACGCACGTAAACAGCAAGCAACTCCACGTGGTGTAGGCGTGATGTGTCAGTGGTATGCGGAAAAAGCTGAAAATGCCACGCTTTGGGACAAGGAAGGCAACCAATTTATCGACTTTGCTGGTGGTATCGCGGTTTTAAATACAGGCCATCGCCACCCTAAAGTGATTGCAGCGGTAACTGAACAACTCACTAAATTTACTCATACTGCCTATCAAGTTACACCTTATGAGAGCTATGTCGCTTTAGCTGAGCGTATTAATGAACGTGCGCCAATTGCGGGTCCTGCGAAGTCTGCTTTTTTCACAACAGGTGCAGAAGCTGTTGAAAATGCAGTGAAGATTGCCCGTTGTTACACTGGTCGTCACGGCATTATCACTTTTGGTAACGGTTTCCACGGTCGTTCATTCATGACGATGGCAATGACAGGTAAAACTGCGCCTTACAAACGTGATTTCGGTGTTATGCCAGCTGGTGTGTTCCACGCACGTTACCCTGTGCCTGCAAAAGGTATTTCAGTAGACGCGGCAATTGAAAGCGTTGAAGATATTTTCAGTGAAGATATTGCACCACATGATGTTGCAGCGATTGTGCTTGAGCCAGTACAAGGTGAAGGCGGCTTTCATGTTGTGCCAGCTGAGTTCTTAAAACGTTTACGCGCAATTTGTGATAAGCACGGTATTTTATTGGTAGCAGATGAAGTTCAGTCTGGTTTTGCACGTACTGGTAAATTGTTTGCAATGAACCATTACGAGACTAAAGCTGACTTGATCACGATGGCGAAAAGCTTAGGTGGTGGTTTCCCAATTTCGGGTGTAGTTGGTCGTGCAGAAGTGATGGATGCGCCAAACCCAGGTGGATTAGGCGGTACTTATGCAGGTAGTCCGATTGCGGTTGCTGCCGCGCATGCAGTGATTGATGCGATTGAAGAAGAAAACTTATGCGACCGTGCAAATGAGCTAGGCGCCGAGTTAGTTGTTGCGCTTAAAGACATTCAGCAAGCAACAGGCAATGTAGTGACTGATATTCGTGCATTAGGTTCAATGGTTGCAGTAGAACTAGAAACTGCTGAGCAAGCAAAAGTTGTACAAAACTATGCAATGGAAAACGGGTTGTTACTTCTTACTTGTGGTAAATACGGTAATGTAATTCGTTTCTTATATCCATTAACCATTCCTGCTGAGCAATTCCGTCAAGGCCTTGATATCCTGAAACAAGGTTTTGTGACACTCAAAGCAGGTAGTGCAAAAGCAATGGAGCAATCTGCATGATTCAAAACAATTTGCAGTATTTATTAAAACATCCTGATATTTCATTAGAAGCGCCTGCATCAAATGATTATATCGAGGTAAATGATGCTGCTACGGGTGAAACTTTGGCATGGGTGAAAACCTATGACCGTGCAGGGGTTGAAGCCGCAATTAACCGTTCAGCAAAAGCGCAAGCTGCTTGGAAAAAGCAAACTGCCTTGGTTCGTGCTGATGTGTTATTGGCATGGTACAACCTCATGCTTGAGCACAAAGAAAATCTGGCACAGATTTTAACTGCTGAGCAAGGTAAACCATTGGCAGAAGCTCGTGGTGAAATTGGTTATGCAGCATCATTCATCCGCTGGTTTGCCGAGCAAGCTCGCCGTGTTGATGGTGAAGTCTTAACACCGACACTACCAAACCAACGCTTGCTCGTGATTAAACAAGCGATTGGTGTCACTGCTGCAATTACGCCGTGGAATTTTCCGGCTGCCATGATTACGCGTAAAGCAGGTCCAGCTATTGCTGCGGGTTGTTCAATGTTGGTTAAGCCAGCAGAGCAAACGCCGTTAACAGCTTATGCACTTGAAGTTTTGGCATTACAAGCAGGCTTACCAACTGATGTTTTAATTAACATTAGTGGTGATGCGGCTGAAGTGGGCAAAACTTTATGCGAAAGCGATATTGTTCGTAAGCTAAGCTTTACCGGTTCAACACAAGTTGGTCGTATCTTGATGCAACAATGTGCGCCAACTATTAAAAAGCTTTCACTTGAGCTGGGTGGCAACGCGCCAGTTGTAGTATTTGACGATGCCAATCTTGAACAAGCGGTTCAGGGCATTATGGCAAGTAAATATCGTAACAGCGGTCAAACATGCGTTTGTGCAAACCGTATCTATGTTCAAGACGGTATTTACGATGCTTTAGCAGAGCGTCTGGTTGAAGCGGTGTCTATGCTTAAAGTTGGTGATGGACGCCAAGAAGGTTCAACTCAAGGGCCTTTAATTGATGAAGATGCGATTGCAAAAGTTCAGTCTCATATTGCAGATGCAACCGAGAAAGGCGCAACAATTCGTATTGGTGGTCAACGCTCGGCACTTGGTGGCACATTCTTTGAACCAACAGTTTTAACTGGCGTAACGCAAGACATGAAAGTGTCGAAAGAAGAAACATTTGGTCCACTTGCACCGCTATTCCGCTTTAAAACAGAAGATGAAGCAGTAGCAATGGCGAACGATACCGAGTTTGGTTTAGCTGCTTATTTGTTTACACAAAGCACAGCTCGTCAATGGCGAGTGGGTGAAGCACTTGAGTACGGTATGGTCGGTATTAACACGGGTGCGATTTCAAATGAAGTCGCTCCGTTTGGTGGCGTAAAACAGTCAGGTCTAGGCCGTGAGGGTTCAAAATTCGGCATTGAAGAATATGTCGAAATGAAATACCTCTGCGTAGACTTATCTGAGTAAGGAATAAAACAAGTTCGTTTTGTTCTGAACGAAAACATGCAGTTATGCTGTATGTGATGTTTCACAAAAACCGGTCATGCCCATTCATGACCGGTTTTTTCAGTTTAAGTCGACAGATATCCTTCATGGCTTTCAGGCAAACGTCGCAGTTCTTCAATCAGCGTTTCAATGAGTTTTTCAACCACAAGACGTTGGCCTTTTCTAGACACATAAACCAATTGTAGCATGCCAATATTTGACTTCCAGTCAGGCAGAATATGAATAAGTTTGCCTTTACGAATTTCAGATTCAACGGTTAAAAAGGGAAGGTCCGCGATTCCTAGGCCGTCCATAACGGCATAGTAGACACCTGCCAAGTCATTACTTTTTATTCGTGGTTGATAAGGCACATCAACCGATTCGCCATTACGGATATTGCATAAATGCCAGATATAATTTTGCTTTTGGGTTCCCAAGCTAATACTTGGAAAGTCTTCTAATTCGGAATAATGCTCAATAGTACGGCCTTGAAGTAATTCAGGCGAAGCCACTAGACAGTGGTCAGTTTTAATCACATCACGAACAATTAAATTTGAATCTTCATTCGGTTCAAAATTGGTCCGAATCGCGAGATCGATATCATCATGCAAAATATCTACTCGACGGCTTGTAAGCTCGAGTGATATTTCAACTTTAGGATAGGTTTTTAAAAACTGATTTAAAATTTTTCTAATTTGAAAATGCATCATCAAAGGTGGGCAACTCACTTTTACCAACCCTTGAGGTTCACTTTTTTGCTTTAACAAAACGTTTTCTGCACATTCAACTTGAGCAATAACTTTGCAGCATTCCTCATAAAACTCTTGACCCAAGTCGGTCACTTTAAAATGGCGGGTTGTTCTTTGAATCAGG
Source organism: Acinetobacter sp. AOR14_HL (assembly GCF_027855175.1). Lineage (NCBI taxonomy): Bacteria > Pseudomonadati > Pseudomonadota > Gammaproteobacteria > Moraxellales > Moraxellaceae > Acinetobacter > Acinetobacter sp. AOR14_HL. The sequence continues at coordinate 217,634 of NZ_JAKTII010000011.1, forward strand.
CTGACATTAAATTTATTTTCAAGATCAATAATACGTCGGCTGAGCTTTGACTTGCTAATGTTTTCGGCTTCACTGGCCGCACTAAAGCCGCCGTGCTTTACGACCAAATAGAAATAATAAAAATCATCAAAAGAGCTTATCAATTTCAGATCAATCCATTTAAATGCAAGATTAGAATGCTTAAGCATTCTAATCTTGGTTATGTCATTATTTTTGCGATGTATTAAAGCTATAGCTGGTCATAAGGTTACGATAATCAGGAATATGATTTGAGAATAATGCACCTAAACCTTCTACATCATTACGCCAGTCACGGTGTAATTCACATGCCATACCAAACCAAGTCATAAGCTGAGCACCTGCTTTTGACATACGGTCCCAAGCAGCATCACGGGTTAATTCATTGAAAGTACCAGAAGCATCGGTAATCACAAATACTTCAAAGCCTTCTGCTAATGCAGCTAAAGCAGGGAATGCCACACAAACCTCAGTCACAACACCTGCAATAATCAGTTGTTTTTTACCTGTCGCTTTTACAGCTTTTACGAAGTCTTCATTGTCCCATGCATTGATTTGGCCAGGACGTGGAATAAAAGGCGCATCTGGAAAAAGTTCTTTTAATTCTGGAACTAAAGGACCATTTGGACCGTTTTCAAAACTTGTGGTAAGAATAGTAGGTAAATTGAAATATTTCGCAGCATCTGCAAGTGCTAATACATTGTTTTTAAATTTATCTGGATCGATATCTCGAACTAAAGAAAGTAAACCTGCTTGGTGGTCAACTAAAAGAACTGCAGCATTATCCTTGTCTAAACGCACGTAATCTTGAGCCATTTTTTATTTCCTCATGTTATCAAAATGAATGATGAAAAATTATTGAGTAGGTCATCATTGCCTAAAATTATGCTAGTTGAGTTTTATGTTGTGATTAAGTCTAAAAAATAGGATTAAGAATTTTAAAAATAGGACGATAGCCGAGACATATTCTGAAAAGGCACGATTGTCTCATAGATGAAATAATGTGTTGCTAATCCTGATCTATAAACTGCAATTATTGAGGCGTAAAATCAATCCCAGTTCAAGAAAATCCTACATATATAGGAGAGATCAGATGAAGAAATTTCTTGGTGCATATCAAAATAACCAGATGCATTGGGTGGGGGATGGTTTCCCTGTATATAACCTGTTCTCTTATGACCGTTTAGGCCAAACCCTAAGCCCATTTTTGCTACTGGATTATGCAGCGCCTTATACGTTTTCACCAACGACCGAACAGCAAGGTGTAGGCTCACATCCTCACCGCGGTTTTGAAACGGTAACGATTGCCTACCAAGGTGAAGTGACGCATAAAGACTCAAGCGGCGGTGGCGGAACCATTAAAACTGGTGATGTGCAATGGATGACTGCTGGTGCAGGCGTGTTACACGAAGAGTTCCATTCTCCTGAGTTCGCAGAGCATGGTGGTCTTTTTGAGATGGTGCAATTGTGGGTAAATTTACCTGCCAATTCAAAAATGACCCCTGGAAAATACCAGGCGATTGAAGCCAAAGATATTCCAGACATTGCACTAGACGAGCATGGTAGTCACTTGCGTGTGATTGCAGGTGAATATGCAGATGCAGAAGGTGCAGCAACTACATTTAGTCCACTAAATGTATGGGATGGCAAACTGGTTGAAGGCCAAAAACATACCCTTTATGTGCCTGAAGGTCATACGACGCTTGTTGTGGTGTTAGATGGGGCAGTTGTGGTTAATGACTCAAACCGTCTTGAAGGTAAAACCGTTGCGATTTTATCTCGTGAAGGCGTTGAGTTCACCCTAAATGCAGAAGAAGACACTAAATTTTTGGTGTTAACAGGTCAACCGCTTAATGAGCCAATTGAAGGTTATGGTCCATTTGTCATGAATACCAAAGCTGAGATTATGGAAGCGATTAATGATTTTAATCGTGGAAAATTCGGTTCACTCATGCAAGAAGGATAAATCCTCTTGATTAACCTTTAAAGCAAAGTAATAAAAAGCCCGCTATCAAGTGTGAATAGCGGGCTTTTTCGCTGTAAAGGTTCTGTTTTTATGATGGATTTCATTGTTGTTGCGGCATTGTTTTGTGTGATTGGGTTCTCATTATTGTGATCTCATGATATCCCAAAAAAAGATAGTTGTAAAACAAATGATATAAATATAGTTAAATTATCTTATTTATTTAAAAGATTTTTTTTAAATTTTCAAAGAATATAAGGTTTTATGTGCTTATTTGGTTTTGTAAGAAAATATAAAAAAAGAGATGAGTAAGAAACTAAATATTTTGTATATAAATTCATGTAAAAAATAAAAATCTGGTAGTTTTTAATACGGTGTTTTTTTAGGGTATGAGTGATAATCAAAAAAATTCTCGAAAAATGGGACATCATTTTGAATATCGCAATTATTGGCAGTGGAATGGCAGGTCTTGCGGCAGCAAGAATTCTGAAAGATGCAGGGCATACGATCACGATATTTGAAGCACTTCCTGGCCGGGGAATGGATAGCCATAGTATTGAGTTCGATGGTGGAATTATTGATGCACCACTGCGTGTTATGAATCCACATTTGTGGAAAAACACACTCAGCCTTGCTGCTCATTTAGGTATTAAAACCTTTCCGGTTCGTACTTATATGTCATGTAGCTGGTTATTTGAAGACCGTACTGAAACATGGTTAACCACATCTCGTAGCCGTATTGGTAATTTCCCGATTATCAATAACCGCAAAGGGATCCAGCAGTATGGCTGGCGTCTTGTGAAAGGGATGTTGCAATTAAAAACTGCAATCCACCAGTTTTTTAAATCTAAAAATCAAGATATTACGCTCGCTGAATTTATTAATCAGAACGATATAGAAGAAGTATTCTGGCATGGTGTGGTAATGCCAGTGCTATATACCATTTGTACTTGTAACCCAAAAACAATTGGCGACTGGCCTGCAAAAAATCTACTTGAGTTTTTACGTCACTTAACTGATGGCGACATGCTGTTACGTATGAAAGGTGGTACACCTGCATTTGTAGATAGCTTAATTAAAGATATCGACATCCATAGCGGATCAGCGATTAAGAAAGTTGAATTACAAGGCGAAAAAGTACTGGTTGAAAACAGCCAAGGTGAACAGAATTTATTTGATCGCGTGATTGTTGCAACTCCGACATCTAAGATCGATGAGTTTTTAAACCCTGAACAATTTGCTGAAGATATGAAGCTGCTGAAGCAATTCCGTTTTGAGCAAGGCGATCTTGTGATTCATACAGATGCCACAGTCATGCCACCACGCCGTAAAGACTGGTCGGTGCTTAGCTATATGATGGATCGTAAGTTTACGCGTCAGCAATTCACAGTTTGGATGAATGCAGTTGAGCCAACACTGGTTGGTAAAAATCCGGTATTCCAGACTTGGCGTCCAGTCACTGATATTGACCCTAAAAAAGTTATTTCAAAAGTGACCTTAACGCGTGCAGTAGTTGACTCGCAAACAATTGCTTTAAATAAAGAATTGCAACAACGTCATTTAGACTTAAACCGTAAAGTATTCTACTGTGGTTCATGGTCATGTGATGGCTTGCCAATTTTAGAGTCAGCAGTGACTTCTGCAATGCACATTGCTGAAATTTTAGGTGCACCTTTACCATTTGTAGGTTTAAAACCTCAGGTTGAAGTTGCTCCTGAGCTCGGTTACTAAAATTGTGAAAACAAAAGTTCGAGCAGCTCTTTCTAAACTCATTCCTCATAAATATGCAATTGATGCATCAAGCTTGGGAGATGACGAAGAGCTTGCTTGGACAAATTTGGGTTTTTGGAAAAATACCCAAAACTACCGTGAAGCTTGTTGCCAATTGGCTGACCATTTGGCACAAGCTGTCAATTTAAATTCAAAAGATCATCTATTAGATTTAGGCTGCGGACAGGGTGCAAGTTTAATGCACTGGGTACAACACTATCAGCCCAAAAGCCTTAGTGCAGTTGAACTACAATCTAAATGTGTTAATAAAATTCAAAAACTTATTCCCGAAGTAAACCAGATTTTCTGTGGTTCATTTTTAAATTTAAAACAATTTGAATTTAAACAACGCTTCGATGTGGTGTTGTGTATCGACGCGGCTTATCACAGCAATTTAAATTCATTTCTAGATTCAGTCACTCCAGTTTTAAATTCAAAAGGCCGATTAGGTTTTCATTACTTAATGAAAGCTGATTCATGTCAAAACATGACAGTCTTACAAGAACAAAAGTATCGCTATCTGCTTAAAGCAGCAGACGTGGTTTGGGACAATGTACCAAACGAGAAAATGCTAAGAAATGCCTTGGAACAACAAGGTTTTGTCGATATTCAAATTGAAGATTTATCAGAACCTGTATTACTCGGTTTTTCACAATATATTCAAAATCAACAAGACCAAAACCAAAGCCGTGGGTTGGCAAATTTTAAAATTCAAATGACTGCAAAGTTATGCCAACAACTCTACCAAAATGGATATGTACGTTATATTCAAATCACAGCAATAAAAAAATAGGATGAGCCATGTCAGCTAAATATCAAGGATCGTGTTTATGTGGAGCTGTGAGCTATCAAAGCGAAGCGGAGCCACGTTATAGCTTTAATTGCCATTGTCGAGATTGCCAGAAGGCGACGGGTTCGGCATATGCGCCAATTGCTTTTTTTCATCAATCTGAATTAACAGTGAGTGGCGAGCTTAAATATTTTGAGACTTTAGGTTCTTCTGGTCGTTCCATTAAAAGAGCGTTTTGCCCGACTTGTGGTTCTCAGCTTTTTGGCTTGCCTGAAATTGCCCCTGAAATGATTTCAATACGTGCAGGCACTTTAGATGACCCAAGTCTCTATCAGCCTAGGGCGGAAGTCTTTGTGAGCCAAGCCTATAATTGGGATACGCTCAACCCAAACCTTAAACACTTTGAAAAAATGATAGAGAAGAGCAAGAAATAAAACTTAATTAAAGAAGCCAAATATTCCTAAAACAATGATTAAAGTAAGGCTGCCAATGGCTAAAAATAATATGGTTTTTCTAAATTTTAGCTGAGGCATTTTACTTACAATAAAAATAAGGCATGCGAGTATGAGCGCTAAGGGCTGAAAAATATTTGATGGCAAAGTAAACATCTCGTTCCTTGTTGTTTTTAAATTTATTTTAGAAATAAAGTAATAAACTCATTATATCGTTTTCTTATTTAATTGACGAACAGAACTTATTTATAAATTCATATTTTTATTTCAATGATAGATAAATCAAGTTTTAAATTTAAAAGAACCATGTACGCTTTTTCTTACATTCATTCGGGAAATTTGCGTCTTTTTATGGCCTCATAAATTACCTATGATGCACTTAACGGGAACAGGAAGTTCCAAAACGTAAAACAACAACAATAAGTTTATGCATCAGGACGTGAGGTATTACAGGAAGTGTACCTAGTAACGAAATACGAAAAAAGCCCAACAGGATGTTGGGCTTTTTTCATTTTGTATTAACGAATTTCTTTTCCACCTAAGGCCGCACAATCAACAGGCGTATTCCATTTCACGGCAGTTCCTGTAAGTACAGGACGAACAATACGCCACGGCCAGAAACCAAATCTTTGGCTTTGATGATAATTAATCACCACATCTGCACCATATTTACGGGCAACAGTGGCTAATTTAGGTTTTATTTCTTCAAAACCACCATATGTTCCTTTCGCGACTTTGACTCGTTTAATAGATTTATAGTGTTCTGCTGAAGGAGTACCCTCAATTAAGCAAATTGGTGGGTTTGCAACGTTTTGAATTTGAGATGTGGTGTCTTGGGCATATGTTGTTAAAGGCAACATTAGAAATAAAGCAGATAAAATAAAACGGAGTTTCATATTTTTCCTTGTTGGTATCTTAATGAATTAAAGTTTATAAAATAGGTCTTATTAACATGACCTTATTTGGGGGCGCATTATAATCTTATCTTTTTAATATTTCTTATTTTAATCCTATATTTTTTAATAAAGTAGCAGCATCATATTTCGCTTTTAAAAGAATAAATTGGTTTTAGAAAGTTATTTTGAAGTTTAGATTTATAATAAGTGTTTATTGAATTTAAAAAACAAAGTTTTTGACAAGAGCTTTTTCTCGAAAAGATATTCTTTAAAACTATTATTAATATGTTTTGCCTAAAATTATAGCAGCGGCAAAAGAGATGGTTACTGAATTGCAGAAATACGAAAAATAATTTGAAGGGTGTAGATCAATAGATCTGTACCAGATTTTGGAAATAGCTATAATTTTTGCGTATTGCAAACCTATAGATAACAAAAAACCCCATAAATCAAATATTCATGAGGTTTAATGATGGTGCCGGCACACGGATTCGAACTGTGGACCTACTGATTACAAGTAAGAGTAACTTATTATTTTTATTGAATAAATTCAATATTGTACGGGCGTAAATTTGTAAAATATTGAATAAAATCAATGAGACCGGATTTATTTTATTATAAGTTGTTGAAAAATAAGAGTATGATCAAAAATTTATAGACTCATAGGAAAATATTCATTTTTGTAAGCCTAAGATATATAAGACCTCCATTCTGGAAAATTTGGTACAAAACCGTTGATGGACCGTAAAATTGCTACCGACTGTAAGAATAGACCGTAGAAAGATAAGAGATTTTGATAGACCGTAAATGACCGTGTTAAATCATTGAACAGCGGATATGACCGTAATCTTTTGATCATTTGTGACTGTAAGCATGTTCTAGTAGATGATGCGATGAGTGATAGAGGGGAGTGTCGGGATTTTTTTTCTTTTATATCAATTTCTCCCCCTAATTCTTGCTATTTTTCCATAATATTCAAAGGAATTTTCATATTTTCAATGCGGAAAATATTTTCCGCATTTGTATTCTCTGCTCTCCGAGAGGTCGATAGATGAGTCTCTTTGACCAGAGAATACAAATGAAAAAAGAGAAATGTTTATGAAAAACATGATATTAGTGGTAATTCATTTAAACCCTTTTGTATTTGTTAAGAAGCGAACCATATATCTGAGAACTGTTGAGCTCGTAAATTGAACTTTTTCGTCTGATAGACGTTTTTATCGTTAAGGGGATTAATAATTTTTTTAGATGAGCTTTCATGTTAGGTAATATTCTTTTTATAAATAATTAGCAGTTAATATCTGGTAGATGTTATAGAATTACTAAATTATTTCCCCCCAAATTTTTTAGTGGTCTGAGTGAGTAATTTGAAGTTGTTTGAAGATATAAATGGCAATTTAATCAATCAATTAAGTGTTGATGAACAATTGTTAAACATAGATTGGAGCTTTGCTAACCGAGAGAAAGCCCATCCTATTGAGTCTTTACATCCTTATCCAGCCAAATTTATAGGTGAACTTCCACGATCTTTAATTAGAACATTTAATAACGGGTTGCCTGTACTTGATCCTTTTGCTGGTAGCGGAACAACTTTAATGGAGGCACAACGCTTAGGATTAGAAGCAGTTGGAATTGACCTTAACCCTATTGCATGCTTAATTACGAAAGTAAAAACTTCTGCTACCCCTGAAAATTTATTAAAGCATGCAGAGGATATAGTCACTTCGGCTCAAGGACGATCTTCTGATTTGGAGTTAGATATTCCAAATATTGATCATTGGTTTAAAAAGGATATTCAAGAATCCATTGTTGTTTTATTAGACGAAATTCAAAAGTTTAAAGACAATGAAATCTTATTTGATGTTCTTCGATTATCTCTTTCTTCAATTTTAGTTAAGGTATCAAATCAAGATAGTGATACTAGATATGCTGCGGTTGAAAAAAATATAACTTCAAAAGATGTGTTTTCAAGTTTCATCAATGCTGTTAAAAAAATTCACACTGCTCTTCTTGCTAGAACTTGGAATTTAAAAGATGTACAGCTTATTCAATCGAATACTCTAGAAGTTAAGCCTGAAGATTTTAAGAAAGATGTAGGTATGGTTGTGACATCACCACCGTATCCTAATGCGTATGAATATTGGCTTTATCATAAATATAGAATGTGGTGGCTAGGATTTGATCCTTTAAAAGTTAAAGAAAAAGAGATTGGTGCTCGTGCTCATTTCTTCAAAAAAAATGCTCACACTGAAGAAAATTTTTGGCATCAGATGAATGGGACATTCGATCTTATAGATAACGTTTTAATAGACAAAGGGTACACCGCATTTGTTATAGGCAGATCTAAGATTAAAGGAAAGATTATTGATAATGCAGATATCATTCAAGATGTCGCTTCTCAACATGGCTATACAAAGACTGCTCAGATAGAGCGAGTAATTGCTTCTAAGAGTAAATCTTTCAACCCTTCATATGGCAATATCAAAACTGAAACTGTTTTGGTTTTACAGAAACAGAAATAATCATGACTGAATTAATTAAGCACTATTATAAATATTTTTCGTATGAGTTGGAATTTGCAAAGAGAGAAGCTGAAATTTTACTTTCGGATTTTGAGCTTGTAGAAACTGATAATGGATTTTTCACTAATAAAGAGGTTTCTTCAGATGTATTGAAAAGATTGGTTTATTTTTCTTCAGTAGTAAATTCTGATAAATCTGTAAGCCCCACCACTCAAGCTTTATTAGAAAACACTGCAACAAATACTAACAGGCAAGCTACAAGGTATTCTGTTCATGGCTTACATGAATATAAAGGTAAGTTTAATCCCCAAGTAGTAAAAGCCCTATTAAATATGTTTGAGGTTAGAACCGGTGATCACATTTTAGATCCATTTTGTGGTTCTGGGACATCCTTGATTGAAAGTGCTCATTTGGGGATTCATGCAAATGGTACGGATATTAATCCTCTAGCTGTATATATAGCCAATGCTAAGTTAGAAGCTCTAAAAATTGATTCACTATGCCTACGCGAAGAGTTAGAAGCAGTACTTAAGCATGTTAATGAGTGTAATTTAGTCGAAGATCCTGAAGACAAAAGAACTGAATATTTATTGTCATGGTTTGACCAAGATATTTATAAACTCTTGGAAAAATTGAAAAAGACAATTGAGGTATATGCTCTTAACTCTAAGAATATCTTACTAGTTCTTGCTAGTAATTTATTACGAGAATATTCACAGCAAGATCCAAACGATTTACGTATTAGACGTAGAAAAAGCCCATTACCAGAAACTCCTTTTTTAGAAGTATTTAAGAGATCTGTATTAACCTTTATTGAAAGAAAATCTTCTGTAATTCAATATATTGAAAAATGTCCAGAAACAAGCAAGGCAATCAATATAGATATTAGAAATGTGAAGTCGGATGATTTTTCAATTAAATTTGATGCGGCACTTACAAGTCCTCCTTATGCTACTGCTTTACCTTATATTGATACTCAACGTTTAAGTCTGGTCTGGTTAGGATTAATTCCTCCAACAGAAATTCTTCCTTTAGAATCTAGATTAATAGGTAGCCGAGAAGTACGAGGCAAAGTTGCTAAAGACCATTTATTTAATAGTTTATTATCAAATTCAGATAACCTTCCTCAATCACAAGCTGACTACTGTATAATGTTACAGAATGCACTAACAGAAGAAGATGGATTTAGACGGCAAGCAGTTCCAACTTTGTTGTACCGATATTTCGTAGGAATGAAGAAAATGTTTAGCTCAGTTCATTCTGTGATGAAACCAAATGCACCATTTGGTTTAATTATCGGTGGTAATCATACGGTCTTAAGTGGTCATAGATTTGATATTGATACTCCACAACATTTAGCAGAAATTGCTGAACATTGTGGGTGGAAGCATATAGAGTCAATTCCATTACAGACCTATCAGAGATATGGTTATCATCAAAATAATGCTATTAATACAGAGACTTTAATAATTTTAAGAAGTATATGAACGAGTTAACATTACATCCTAATGTGTATGCGACAGGGCGAAGTAAAGGACTAATACATCTTTTGGAGCGTGTTTGGGTAAAGGAACATACTCCTGGGGATGGAACTATATTTATTATCTCTGGATTTGCAAATTATAATGGAGGAGTTCGTTTTTATGAAATCTTTAAAGAACATAAAGCGAATGGTGGAAAAATCGTTGCAGTTTTTTCAGGAAGCACTTCTTCGCGTTTAACAAGTAAACAAGTAGTTGAAGAGATGCTGAACTGTGGAGCAGAAGTCCATATTGTTAATCGGAAAAGATTACTGCATGCAAAATCTTATGGAACTATGTCAAGTGCTGGTGATTCTCTTATTGTAACATCTGGAAATTTCACTGCTCCTGGTATGTCTCAAAATGTAGAGATGGCAGTGCTTTTAGATCAGGATTCTACGAAAAGTATGAATTTCTCGTGGAATGATATGTTTGATGGTATTACCAATCAAAGTTGGCAGTTTTTTAAACCTAATTTATCCAGTTTAACTGATCCAGCATGGAAGTTACTTTATGATGAAAAAGCTGGTGATATTCAATTAGATGATACAGAAGAAGTAACCATGTTACTGACCTTAAGCCATGCTGATACAGCTCGAATTAATGCTGCTCAAGGTTCTAATGCAGCTAAGGGAACACAATATTTTTGGCTGAGTAAAGATTGCTATGATTTTTTCCCACCATTAACTATTAGAAATGCTAGAGGTCATAAGGCTACTTATTCTTGTTTGATTAATATGAACTATGTAGATCTTAGTTTGATTGATACTGAGTGTAGAGTTACTTTTGAAGCCGAAAATAACTTAGATTTTCGGTTAGGTACTTCTAAACTACGTTATACTAAAATAGCCACAACTGGGGATATGGTAGCTATTTCTAGAATCGGTGAAAAAGATTATGAACTACGTGTGTTTAGAAAAGATACGACGGCTTATAGCTTATTATTTCCATATGCAGTAAATATGATTGGTCATCAGGGTAAACAGTACGGTTATATTTCTAATGCAGACTTTGCTAGAGTTATTGGTGTTTCTAAAATTGGTAAGGTTAGAGCTAGTCTTGTTTTATAGATAATTTTATTAATATAGCTTTAGATCTCTGTCAAAGAATGATTGTCGAATACGTCATTCGGAACGTAGATTAATATGCCTTCATTATCATTGAGCAATACATAAACCTCATACCAGTTCTCTTTCTTTTCGATATATTCCACTTCACCTAAGTGAAGCTTATCGCTAAAGCTAAAGGTCAGATTGGCGAGTGGTTCAGATAAATCAGATTCATCTTCACAAATAATAAACCACCCATGAAGGGTGGCTTGGTAAGGTGCATCATACTGCTGTTCTAAAGTTTGGATGTGATTGGAAATACTTTCCTTAATCGCTTCATTGTGTAGATGTGATAAATCATCTTTGGTCTTAATGCATTTCATCATCTGCTTGTTCCTCAACTTCGGATTCGATAGTTTGATTCTTAGGTTTTGGACCACGTTTGGCAGGAATCTTAGTCACTATATTCTCTTGAATATCAGTTTTACCCACTATTTCTTCAAGGCGAAGAGCCCATAATTCATATTCCTCGATCACTTCCAGTAAACGGGCTGTTTGCGGATGTAAGCGAATAACCTGTTGATCAACTAAAACTGCACCCAAGAAACTATAGTTGTTGACGGATTTTCCAATGAATAAGCCTTTCAAGGCAGTTGCATGGAATGGCTTCCCTGAGAGTAATAATTCTTTGACCGTTTTGAGGATGTCATCCACCTTGATGAGTTCAGAACTAAATCCACCCGATGATTCATTATGGCTCAAAGCAATACCAAGAGATAAATCCTCATTGTCTTGCCAAAGTTGATAATGCAATTGACCTTTAGAGCGTTCAGAAAGCTTGTTGCAAATAAAGGTTTTGATCAGGGTTTGATTCGCTTTGTCGAATACACGTTGTTGCATGTTGAAATTCCTTAGAAATAAAAAATCCCGATGACCTGTAAAGATCATCGGGACTAATAAATTGATAATGGGTTTAGTTATCTACGCTGTTCAATCTTTTGTACTTCACGTTGTACGCAAGCATTCCAAGGGGGGGAGCTTTCAACATATTGAGAGCAGTTTTTCAAAGCACCCATAGAAGCCTGTTGCATGGTGCCAAGCATTTGTCAATATGCATCAAGATCAGCAATTGAGACATCACCTGCACGTTTGGTTTGAGTCGTAGACTGACGTTGGGTAGCTTGTTCAGCTTTCCTTTGCTGTTCTAATGCTTGTTGAGCGCGAAGTTCCTGCTGCTTCAACACTAAATATTCTTCCTTAGTATCAAAGTCAGCAAAGCCAGTAATTTCTCCGTCAGCGTTGTATTTCAAAGCTCGCCAGACAGTTTTACCTTTTTCAGTTACAGGGATAATGCCATCAGGCGAACTTATGATTCGTTGAGCCATTTCCTGTTGTTGCTGAGCTTGATAAGAAACTACCAATTCATTAGCAGAATTAGCAACTTGTTGAACATCTGGATTACCAGAGAATGTAGCTACTGCAGTCAGTGCAGAGCTAATTAAATTTGAAAACCCCATCTTTATACACCTTATATTTTCTCGTTAGGAAGTGAAGACTTAGTTCTGATTTCAGGATTAGTTACATATTAAATGTATCTATATTGGGTACAAGATATATTGTATCGATAATAGGTACATGACAGCAAGTATTAATACCCCAGAAATGCAGGCTTTAACTAAGTGGTTGAAGCAAATGCGGGAAGAACAACATCTCACTATGCGTGCATTAGCTGAACGCATGGGTAAACCGCACTCGTACATTCAAAAGGTTGAACAAGGTGAGCGTCGGTTAGATGTTGTCGAGTATGTGTGGTATTGCCGTATACTTGGAGTTACCCCAGAGGAGGGGTTAGAGCAGATTAGGCAAGCGATTCCAGCATCAAGAAATTGATATGGATCATAATAACTATTAAGAAGAGACCTATTTGTTTTGCTCTTGAGGATCAAGATCAATTAAGCGAATACCCTGATGAGGGTCAATATTCAAGGCTTGGCAATAATAAATAAATTCAATGACCTCCAAGCGATAATCACCATGTTCCACATCTTCAATGTGTTGCAAAGGTTTTCCAAGCTTATGAGCTAATTGCTGTTGAGTCAGATCATTGAGTTCACGTTGCTGTTTGAGCCACTCTTTCAAAGCTTTCATTTTTATCTCCATGTACTTAGATCATAACCCCAACTACAGCATGTAGTTTGGTGAGGACATGCGTATCTTGGTCATTGCAGATACGAATAGCATGTGCAATAGATTGAATTTGTGGATGAGGAATTGATGCAAGGATGTCGGAAACATTATCAAGCTCAGGAAAGTATTTCTTCATGGTCACTCCTTGGTTAATAGACCATGTAGATAATATCTATGCAAACTCAAGGCAAATACAGAAACAGTTCTCTCTATCCATAAGAGCCAAGCGATTTTTACCCCATAAAAAGAGTGGTTATTTTAAAGAAACTCCCCACAACCATCAGGCATTCCCCCTAGATGTCCAGTCCGAAACAGAAAATGCAAGGAACCTTAAAAAATCCTCCCTAAATGCCACAATAAAAAACTTTCATTAATGAAAGCAAAAGAAAACCCCCATTAACCTACTCAAGAACAGGGGAGTAATTTGATTATAGATGGGATAAATGAGGGTTTATTGCTATGTAGTTCTGCCAATCAACACCAATAGAACTAGCAAGCTTCTGATGATGGTTTTTTAGGATTTGGTTCTTTTCATCTTCAGGTGCATCAATGAGTTGCAGGACTAAATGAATTGGCTCTATACCTAATAGGGCTGCATGTTCAACGAATTTTTGATTCATGACTTGTGAGCGAAGTGTTTCCACTGTAGTTCCTATACTCTCTGCTCTATCAACAGTAATGCTTGCAAACTCTCTTTGTAGAGTAGGATTATGTGCAAGAAAAGAAGCAACAGCTTCATTGAAATATTCCGAATAGTCTTTCATGTTAGATGCTCAATAACTAATGTTTTTTTTTGGTAATAAATGCATCATAGATGGAATGTTGCGGGAAAAAAAGATAAAGGGATTATTCGTTAATTGGTTGTAGAGGATTAGGGGGATTGTTCAGAAGGGACTAATTCATAGCATAGTTCTACAGATAGGATCATATAAAGCAAAACTCCCCAGAACTTTTAGGGGGTTAGCCTAGATGTCCTGTTTGAAACAGGAAATACAAGTAACCTTGAAAATTCCCCTAACGCTTTAAGTTTTCAATGCGTCCTGCTCTGTGCAGCGATAGCAACTATGAAAAGTTGATGTATCGACATCGCAATTCGCATGGAAAGCCAAAGAGCTGGAAACGATATGAGGAACATGTTGGATAGGGAAGTAGAGCAGGTCCAATGATCTATTTGGACCAACAGATTATCGATCAAATGGACCACAAAATAGTCCGTTGGGCCAGAATTGAGCTAAACCTACAGATAACAAAAAACCCCATAAATTAAATATTCATGAGGTTTAATGATGGTGCCGGCACACGGATTCGAACTGTGGACCTACTGATTACAAGTCAGTTGCTCTACCAACTGAGCTATGCCGGCGATGTGGAATGAATTTTACAGTTTCTTAAAAAAAATACAAGCTAAAAAATGAGCAGTTAGATGGTTTTTCACATCTGATAATGAAAGATAGTTTAAAGAATTGGATGGGAAGGAATGAGTCGTTGTTCACGTGCTAAGTCAATGAAAGCACGTAATGCGGCACTCGGGTGTTTTCCTTGTGGGTAATATAAGCATAAACCAGCATAGAGAGGCGTCCAGTCCTCCAAAACCCGTACCAGTTTACCTTGTTCGATGAGCGGAGCTACAAACCAATGCCCTGTATAGGCCAAGCCAATACCAGATAAAGCACTGTCAATGGCTAACATATAGGTGTCAATTGTGAGAGGTCCTGAAACATCAATAGTTAAAGATTCATTGTGTTGGGAAAACTCCCATTTATAAATTTTACCGCTAGGCAATCGTAGACGGATGCATTGATGTTTTAACAAATCAGAAGGTATGTGGGGGATGCCATGTGTATTTAAATAAGTTGGGGTTGCAACTACGGCCATGGATTGCTTTGGGCCTATTTCAATGGCAACCATATCTTGTGGGACGGCACTTGAGAAACGTATGCCAGCATCAAAACCTTCTTTTACAATGTCAATAAACTCTCCATCAGAAACAAGATCAACTCGTACATCTGGATAGCGACGTATATATTCAATGATTACAGAATGCAGAATTTGCCGAGACATGCCTTCTTCCGCATTGATTCTTAATGTTCCTGAGGGAGTGGCACGACGGTCTAATGTCTCTTGCACAGCAAGATCAATTTGTTCTAAAGCTGGTGTAATACGCGTTAAAAACTGTAGACCTGCTTCGGTCAGTGAAACACTACGGGTTGTCCGGTTAAATAATCGTATCCCTAAATTATGTTCTAGCTGAGCAATATTTCGGCTGAGTGCTGAAGATGACATATCTAATTCAACGGCGGCTGACCGAAAATTACGGTGGTTGGCAAGAGCGATCACAGCTTTTAGGTCAGTTAGACTTGTGTTATTCATTGTCCCGATTTATGCATTAATTCATCCCATATTATCCCTCTTATAACAAGAATATTGTGAAGCTACAATCAAAAGCATCAACTCACATAAGGCTTAGAGATATGGTTCATCAAATTTTATTGCCATCAATAATTCAATACTATTTTGAATCAGATCGGCAGACGGCAGAAGCTGTAGTTGCTTGTTTTTCAGAGCATGGTGTTGTACGCGATGAAGGTCGTGAATATGTTGGTCACAAGGCCATCTTAGGCTGGAAGCAGCAGGCTTCAACTCAATATGAATATCATGTGGAACCACTGAGCATTGATGTGCAAGATGGGCAGCATCTGGTTGTAGCACGTGTGGAGGGTAACTTCCCTGGCAGCCCGATCAATTTACATTATGCCTTCCAGCTAAACGATGAAAAAATTGAAGTATTGGAGATTACAGTATGAATTTTCCTTTACAACTCTTGGGAAAAAGGGCGTTGGTTACAGGTGGCAGCAAAGGAACTGGAGCCGCTGTTGTAAGAGCATTACATCAAGTTGGTGTGGATGTCATGACTGTTGCTCGCCATCCTGTACGGGATTTACCACAAAATGTGCATTTTATTGAAGCTGATTTAACTACAGCTAAAGGATGCAGTGATGTAGCGCAGGCTGTGCAGAAACACTGGGGGAAAATTGATATTGTTGTACATGTCTTAGGTGGTTCATCTGCCCCAGCAGGCGGATTTGCTGTATTGGGTGATGAAGAGTGGGAGCGAGAAATCAATTTAAATTTGATGCCTGCCATTCGTCTAGATCGGGCATTAATACCTCTGATGCTAGAGCAAGGTTCCGGCGTTATTATTCACGTAACATCTATTCAAAGAGAATTACCTTTACCAGAATCAACAACTGCATACGCAGCAGCAAAAGCGGCGTTATCTACATATAGTAAAAGTTTATCTAAAGAGATTTCTCCAAAGGGAATTCGTGTTGTGCGTGTGGCGCCGGGATGGATTGAAACCGAAGCTGCTGTGGCTTTGGCAGAACGTCTTGCACTTGAAGCGGAAACAAACTATGACGGTGGCAAGCAAATCATTATGAACGCTTTGGGTGGGATTCCGTTAGGACGCCCAAATAGACCGGAGGAGGTTGCAGATTTGATTACTTATTTAGTGTCTGATCGCGCTTCGGCAATTACTGGAACTGAATTTGTGATTGATGGTGGAACTGTGCCTACCGTGTAAAATATGCAAATGCGTGCGGTCTGCTTTTGTGAAGACAGCACGCTATCATATTTAGTTGGTTTTCAACACATAGATAAACGAATCAACACGTTCGCCACTATTTAAAGTAACCTGAACAGGTACTCTTTCGTATTCTTCGCCTTCAAAGTCATCAAGTAATTTCCAGTTTGCATTTAAATGTTCTGAGCTAAAACAAAACCTTGAACTTGATTAGCGGCATCATCGAGCACAATTCCCGGATAGCCTAAATCAGCACCCCAACCTTCGTTACGTAAGGTCCCATTTACCCAGCCTTCTTGCCCATTGTCCGCCAATATTTTCAAGGATATGAGCATTAGGTCGGCCTGGGCCTAATGTGCCATAAACAAATAAACTCGACATGTGAGGTTCCTTTAAATTAAAAATTAATGAGCTTTTGCGTGTGAGGTATAAACCGCTAAAAATATTCCAAGTAATGAAAGTACAACGGTTAAGCCGACTATGGCGTTCCATCCGCCATGTAACCAGAACCAGCCACCTGCCGAGCCAACAATGCTCGAACCCATATAGTAAAACAGTAAGTACAGTGAACTGGCGTGGGCTTTGGCTTGTTTGCTTTCAGCACCCACTGAGCTGCTTGTGAGTGAGTGGGTAATAAAGAAACCCGTCGTAATAAATGCAATACCGATAATAATGCCAAAAAGAGAGGTGAGTAGCGTCATGAGACTGCCCACAATCATTAAGGCAAAGCCACTCATCATCATGGTTTTTTTACCGAAGCGGTCAGCTAGGCCACCTGCTAATGAGGAAGACACCATACCGAAGCTATATGACAAGAAAATAAGGCTAATTTGCGTTTGACTCAGTGAATAAGGCGCACCGCTTAAACGGAAGGTAGCGTAGTTAAATAAGGTAACAAACACACTGGTCAGCAAGAATCCAATTGCAAACAGACGTAGCAATTTGAAATTACTTAAATGGGTACGCCACATTTGTATGTGAAAATCTAAATTCAAACCTTTTTTTTGTACGAAATTACGCGAAGCAGGAAGTAAGTTCAAAAAAGCAATTGAGCAAATAAAGCAGATTGCCCCAAGTAAGCCTAAAGCAGTGCGCCAAGAAAAATATTCAATCAAAACGCCCATGCCAACACGGCCCATCATTCCACCAAAGGCTGTACCTGCAATATATAAACCCATGGTTTTACCAAGGTGTTCAGGTGCGATTTCTTCAGCAATCCAAGCCATAGTTACAGCGGGTACTCCACCGAGTAACAGACCCTCTAGTGCTCGAGCTATCAGTAAACTGTGCCAGTTAGGCGTAAACATCGCCACAATATTAAGAATAGCTGCACACAGCATTGAGCTGAAGATCACACCACGACGGCCAATCGCTTGTGAAAAAGCGCTCGATAGTACAATTGAAATCGCTAAAAAGGCGGTCGTTAAAGACAAGGCTAAAGAGCTACTCGCAGGGCTAATCTGGAAGCTTTGGCTAAACGCTGGCAGAAGCGGCTGTACGCAATAAATCAGAGAGAAACTAGCAAAGCCTACCAAGAATAAAGCGAAACCAGCGTGCTTATAGGCTTTAGTACCTTTGTGAATCCACTCGCGAGAAAGAACAGAAGTTGCTTCAGTGCTTAAAGTGCTGGGTGTAGATGAAGAGCTCATATCATGACCATGACAGAAAAGAGGTGCAGCGCCTTTCGGCGTGCTTCATCGAGAAAATTCGATAAATTAAAATTAGCAATTTAGATGGTATTTTTCTAATATATTTAACAATAGGTCATGATATGTTTTATATATAGCGATGGAACTAAGGCATATACGCTACTTTTTAGCAGTAGCAGAAGAAAAAAACTTTACCAGAGCGGCGCATCGCTTAAACATGAGCCAGCCACCTTTAAGCATGCAAATAAGAGACTTAGAAGAAGAGTTAGGTGCAGATTTATTTATTCGTTCTCCGCATGGGGTGGAACTGACCGAAGCTGGGCTTGCCTTTTTAAATGCCATTCAGCCTGTACAGCAACGTGTAGAAGATGCAGCGAACTTAGTCAAACAAGTGGCAAATGGTGAAGTTGGCCAATTGCGATTAGGTTTTACAGGCACTTCAATGTTGAATCCTTTAATTCCTAAATGCGTTCGCTATTTTCAGCAGCAATATCCTAAAGTGAATTTAAAGCTTGAAGAAGCTAACACCTTGCTGCTCATAGACTTACTGCTTGAAGATCGTTTAGATGTCGCGATTATTCGGCCTCCAAGTCATATTCCAGAGAGCTTAATCGTTCAAGAGTTATTGGCTGAACCCTTAATTGCAGCCTTACCTTCAGAGTCTTTTAAACTAGACGAGTCATCAAAAGAAATTGATTTAGCTTCCCTGCGAGAGCTTGATTTTATTGTCTCTCCACCTTCAATTAGTGCAGGGCTTTTTGATGCGATCAGACAAGCATGCCAAAGCTGTGGCTTTGAACCTAGAATTGGGCAAAATGCACCGCAAATTGTGTCAATTTTATCGTTAGTGTCTGCAAACTTGGGGGTGTCTTTGGTTCCAGAGTCGACCAAACAATTGCAAATACAGGGTGTGGCTTATCGGTCGTTGCAAGCGCCAGTACCTACGGTGGGTTTAGCGCTTGCATATAAAAAACATGCCCCTTCACAAATGGCAATTAATTTTGCCAGTGTGGTGCAAGTGGCTTGCCATCATGCAGAGCAATATAAATGAAATTAGCCAAATTATGCTTTAGGCGCTCTATTCATTAAAAAGATGCCTGAAATAATGAAAATTGCGCCATATAAAAAAGATAAAGTCGGTTGCTCATGAATGAAGACCCAAGCCATGAGAGCCGCAAAAATTGGCTCAGAAAGCTCAGTCACTTGTACTTTTGCCGCACTCATATAAGACAAAGCTTTGGTGGTACAGAAAAAGCCTAGAATGGTTGGCAAGACTGCTAAGCCAACCAAACCTAAAATGATATCAGTATTAAAGTTTATGCTATGAAAGTTGATTAAAAAGGGAACAGCAAGATAAACACTACCAAAAAGTAATAAGTACTTGGTTAGAAATAAGCCACCATTTAATCTGAATTTTTTAATTAATACTGAAAATAAACCATATCCAATACCTGCAATAGAAGCATTGATAAGCATTAATAAACTATTTTCACCTTTCCATGAAATTACACTAATACCCGTTACAGCTAATAATGTTCCAATAATTGAATGAATATAAATACTTTCTTTTAAAACTAATCTGCCAAAAAATAAAGCTGAAATAGCTGCTGAAGCCATTAATACCACGACCACATTGGCCGCAGCACCGTGGTTGTAGGCAATGGTCTCGAAAAAGAATAGAGAGAAAATGCCTAAAAAGGCACATATCGCAATTTGAGCAAAAACACTGAGCTTGCTCGGAGTGCTACTAATGTATGCAATCTTCTGGCTAACAGGGACTTTAAATAAAAAAACACTTAAAAAGAAAAAGGCAATAATGGTTTTTAAAAAGGCAATATCTTGTGGGTTTAAACCACTATGCATGAGTAATTTACTAATCACACCAATAGAGGCATTGAGTGCAGCTGCACAGAGCGCAAATAGGGTTCCGATAATTAAATTATTCACTTTTATAATACTTCCATATATTTAGCCACAAGGATTCTACATTATTTTTTGTAATAATATAGCCCTGTTAAATTCCTTCTTTTCCATGAAGTGTAAGTTATTTAAATTTTGTTGGTGGTGAATATTAATTGGAATTAATTTTTTTTGTTTAAACAATATTGTTGCTTAATTGTTAATTAAATTTATTACTTTTATTTTTGATTAATAATACTTCCTTTAGTTAGAAAATCTAAAAAATAATATTTTGTTGACATTTTATAAAATATATTTAAACATAATATTTGCTTGTTTTAAGTTTAATTAATAATAATCTTAATTCTAGCTAAATAAGTATTTAATACTTGGATAATAATTTAAATATAACGGAGATAAAACGTGTTTTTTTCACAGGAAAGTCTGAAAAAATTAGAAAGTGCGGTTGATCAAGCTATGCATAGCGAGTTTAAAAAAGATGAAATTATGCATAAATTTCATAATGAAGACTGGTTCGATGAAAAATATTATAAACGACATATTTTAGAGTGCGTTATTCGCATTCATATGAATAATGAGTTAGATGCAAATGCTGTACGCGTTGCTGCAATCAATAATATCTCTGCTGCAAAACAGCTTTCATATTATTTATATGATGAATTTGGACACGATGAAATGTTTGGTCAAGACTTGACTAAATATGGATATTCTTCAGATCAGATTATTTCAAAAAATGCATTTCCTGAAACATGGAAACTGATGGGGTATTTAAACTTTTGTGTAGAGAAATTTGGTGCATTGCCAGCAGTCGTTTGGGACTGGTTCCTCGAATATTATGGCGACAAATTTAATAATTTTATTACGCAAAAAGCGGGTGTTCATATGGGGAATCAGGCTGTATCGGGTGCAGCTTCGCATGTTGCATTTGATGAAGCTGAAGACCATAGCGGCATGATGACAGATATGCTTTCTTCTGTAATTAAAACACAAGAAGACTTTGATCTTGCAATTAAGCATATCAATAGTTTTGTTCCGATGGTAGGAGAGTATTTTCAGGCTGTGCGTGCTGAAACCCTTTCATAGCAATGGAATTAGAATATGCCAATGGTGAATGTTCGCATTAAAGAGCATATTTTCATTGCTGATTCTGAGCAGCCTCTTATCAATGCAGTGCCTGATAGCACGGTGATGAAAGGCTGTTTAAAAGGTGTGTGCCGAGTTTGTCGATGTAAACTAAAAGGTGGAGTCGTATATGAATCGGGAAACCACGTTGCCATAGATAAAGAGTTCTTGCCTTGTATTAGCTATGCTCAGAGCGATGTTGAAATCGCACCATTGGTTAATAATTTTAGTGTGGCTCAATTAATAACTCGAAATTTTCTTTCTGAAAATATTGTTGAGCTCACATTTAAAATTAAAAGGACCTTCTTTAGTTCTAAAGCAATTGTAAATATCAAACACCCATCAGAATCTTTAATTCGAAGTTACTCTGTGGTTTCACTGGGTGTGAAAAATTATGATTTTTTTGTTTTGCACATAAAATTAAGACCAAATGGAATATTTTCTAACTTATTTCAAAAGCTAGCGATTGGTGACCAATTAGAATATAACCTGAATAATCATATAGAACCTGAATACGAGAAGGCCATATCTACGCTTAATATTGTAAGCGGTGGAAGTGGCATGGGTGCTGCACTTACTCGGGGATTGGATCTCATCCGAAAAAATCCTATTTCTAAAGTGAATATCTATGCGATTAATCGGTCAGTTTTAAGTCATTATCATCAACATTGCGTCAATGTTTTTCGAGAGCAAGTTGAAGCTGAGGTCAATATTATAAATATCCCGTTTTGTACGTGGACGAATAATGGATTTGATTTTTCAAATTATTTGGACTCTCACGAGTTAACAGTGGGTGTCGGTTCTACCCCAATAATTAATAAAATTTTAAATCAGCCTCTGTGTGAGTTGGAAAGTTTTGGTCCCTAACGGAGACTGTAACAATGACTGTAGTAGTTATAGAACCTATTTCTTCAGGCGTCACTTATTTAAATGCCGCTCAAGAATTAGGTATAGATTTATATGTTTTTTCTACTGACGAAGGAGAGTGCAGCATTGATGGAACAATGCGACAAAAAGCAAAAGAGATAATAAAAATAGATACCAGTGATTTTCATAGCCAACTCTCTAAAATTAATGAGTTAAAGACCGTAAGAGCGATATTACCGGGGGTTGAATATGCTGTACCTATGGCCGCACAACTAGGCAATTCATTTGCCAAAAACTCTCTTGAATATACAACAGCTCAAACGGTTCGAAATAAATTCAAATTTCGTGACAAGCTAACCAAGTCAGGTTTAAGCGATATTAAATATGCCTTAATTTCACAAGGTAAAGAGATCCGCTTACCTCAAGGGTTTAAGTTTCCTGCTGTAGTGAAGCCGGTTGATATGGCGGGCAGTATGTCTGTTAAAAAAGTTGCAGATTTTGAGGAGCTTTTACAAACAGTTGAAGCGATCTGGAAATCTAAACCGAATGATATTGGCTTCTATGCAAGTGGTGATTTAATTGTTGAAGAATATATCGTTGGGAAGGAATACAGTGTTGAAGGAATTGTCCATACAGATGGAAATATAACCTTCGCTTCACTGACAGAGAAGCTATTAGGTCCTGAACCTTACTTTGTCGAAATTGGGCATATTGTGGGTAATCAATATGACGGTCAATTTTCTGAACACGTTTTTGATTATGCCGCAAAAGTCATTCAAACCTTAGAATTAAACATCGGACCTTTTCACCTAGAGCTGAGAGTAACACCTCAGGGGAAAGCGATCGCAATTGAGTTAGCTGCACGTTTACCGGGTGACAATATTGTTGAGTTAATTAAACTGGCGACTAATTTTGACCTCGCACAAGCGGTATTGAGTGAATATCTCGACCTGCCATATTCACCTTCAATAGAGAAAAATATGGTCTCTGCAATTGCCTTTATTCCGCAAGGAAACCACCGTCTTTTTAAAGGTTTTAGTGGGCTAGAGCAACTGTTAGAAGCGCCTGAATGTGTACACCATCATTTCTACTACGAAGCAGACGATGAACTGGCGTGTAACCATGATTGGACCTCACGATTAGGCTACATCATCCTTCGTTCTGAAAGTGAAGATAAGATCCGTAGTTTAGTCACACATATACATGAGCAGGTGAAAGTCATATGAAACATGTATTAATCATCAATAGATATGACGATGAATTGTCTGACTTTAATAAATATATAGATCACGATGCCGTGCATGTCTCTTATATTTCATTAGTAGACACAATGCGCTATATCACCTCTTCAAACTGTTACTACATAGCGGGTTTAGAACAATTAAATGAAGAGGATGTATTAAAAGAAGCCGTAAAAATCTATGAAAAAAAGCCAATAGATTATGTTATTGCCATCTCGGAATATGATCTGGACGCTGCCGCTCGCATTCGAACTGAATTGAATATTGTGGGTGCAACGGTTGAAGACAATTTGTTGTGCCGTAACAAGAAAAAAATGAAGGATGCTTTAGCTCATTCTACTGTCCGTTACCCTAAATATGCAGAAGTGTCTTCACACCAAGACATTGAAAAGTTTCTGCAAGAAAGTGGCTCAGCGATTATTTTAAAACCTCAGGTAGGTGCGGCTTCTGAAGGTGTGATCAAAATTAGTGAGTTGCAAGATATTCCGCATTTGTCATCTTATGCTGGCTACGAAGTAGAGGAGTTTATTGAGGGAGATATCTATCACGTAGATGCGATTATTTCTGACAATAAAATGCCTTACTTTAAAGTCTCAAAATATATTAATACCTGTTTAGACTTTAGAAACGGTGCGCCATTAGGCTCAGTCACGATTGATAATTCTGAGTTTATTCAAAAAGTAGAGCGATTTACTTTAGACGTATGTAAATTCTTAAAATTAAAAGATCAGGCGATTCATCTCGAATTTATTGAGTCTAAAGGTGAGCTGGTCTTTTTAGAGGTTGGCGGGCGAGTCGGTGGAGGGGAAATTCCGTTCATTACATTACGTAATGAGTCAGTCGATTTATATGAAATGTGGATTAAGGCGGCAATGAATATTCCGCTAGAGCCAGTAAATACGAAAATCACTGGTTTTCTGATGATGCCGAATCCGTATAGTTCTGGCTTTTTATTTAATGGCATTAAAGAATTAGAGAATGAAACGATTACCTATCAGTTAATTCAAGAAAGTGGTGACCATAACAATTTTAGTTATGAAAATATTCCTGCAAAAATTCATTTCATGGGAGAGAGTCAAATACAGGTCGAAGATGCGATTAAAAATAGTATGAAAATTTTGCAAAGCGCAATTTGTCAAAATCATCATTCTAGTTTGAGTCTAAGTGAGTCTTCTTAGTTGAATTTTGGCTAAAATCTAAAAATCAAAAAGGCTTGAGCTTAAATGTTCAGGCCTTTTTATATGGCATGATAAAAGAGCCTAAGCTAACCAGCATTGTAATGGACTTTTGTTGCAGAGAATTGTGATTTGTCGAACTAGCTCATATTATATAATTAGTTAATTATTAAAGAATTTTAAAAATGATTAAATCTATTATTTCAGGGTGCGCGGTTCTGACACTTTCGGCTTTGTCGGTTACTCATGCAGAATTTTCTTTTGCACAAGAGCTACAGCAAAGCTGTAATAAAGTGAAGCAATACGCGAGCTTAGGTAAGAAAAACTACGACCAAAAACAATATAAAAAAGCCCTAGAAAATTTCCAGAATCAAGCCTCTTGGACTGCGTTTTGTAAAGCCAATGCAGATGAAACCACCGTTAAATTTACTGACCGAGATGTTGAAGTTGCCAATAACAACGTGGGTTTAGCCTATGCCAAATTGGGTCAGCCACTTTGGGCAAGATCGTGGTTTATGCTCGATGACAAATCAAAATCGAGCCAATTTAACCTTAAGCAATTACCTGCACCTAAAGCATCAAATGACTTGTCTGGTGAATATGTGCGTTACTCAGGTTTTGGTGAGTGGGACCACATCACGGTAAGCCGTGAGAAGGGGCAATATGCAATCAGCTATGCTGGTTTATATATGGGCCTTAGAAGCTTAATTTACGGCCCGAACATGGGTGAGTTTGGCACCACAATGCCGAGCAATAAAAAGCAAATCGTCTATAAAGATCAAGACTGCCGCATTCAGCTCGATTTTAAAACCAATGCGAAATTAGGAAACTTCATTCAGGTCAAACAAAGCGAAGGTAACTCGGGTTGTGGCTTTGGACACAACGTGTATGCAGATGGAACTTATTTAAAAGTTGAGTCTGGAAAATAACACTAAAAATATAGGGAATTAAATAATGAATATATTTGCACGGTTGCTATTACTTTCTACGATTGCGATTTCTTCTCAAATTTATGCAGAGCCAACGAGCGTATGCAAAGAGGTAAAATTTCAGCAAGCCGATCAAGCTTGGAGTGGACACTATTATTTAAATGGTGTGATGGAAGTCGGTTCGGAACTTTTACTTCAGCCAGACGGTAAGTTTAAATGGATGTTAGCTTATGGCGCTTTAGACCAATATGCAGAAGGCACATGGTGGAAAAATGGTAACTGTATTGGTTTAAAACCAGACTCTAAATTCAAAAAGAATTTAAGTATATTTCCTGAAAGTCTGAATATCTCTGAAAAATCGTTAGACGTAACTTGGAACGATGGACGCCAGCAAGGCAGTTATAGCAAAGACTAAATTAAAAAGTCCGACACTAAGTCGGACTTTTTTTACAGCCCATATTTTAATGATTTACCGCAGCAAGTTGCTCAGCGTTATAGCGTGCGCCCATGTTTGGATATCTCGCAATAATTGCGTCGATTTCTGCCAAATCTGCCGCTGTTAAATCAAGGTCTACAGCGCCAGCATTTTCTACAAGTCGCTCGATTTTACGCGTACCTGGAATTGGAATAATGTCTTCACCTTGCGCCAAAATCCAAGCCAAAGCCAGTTGAGCCGCTGTTGCGTTTTTGCTTTGAGCAAACTCGCTAAATGCTTGCGCTAAGCTTTGGTTATTTTTCCAGTTATCGCCCTGATAACGCGGTAACTGGCGACGGAAATCGTTTTCTTCTAGGTTGCCCACATCGAGCGTATTGGTAATTAAACCACGTGATAGCGGTGAATACGGCACAAGGCTAATGCCTAACTCGCGAATGGTTTGCAAATGGGTTTGCTCAAACTCACGGGTAAGTAGCGAATATTCATGTTGAACCGCTGCAATCGGGTGAATCGCATGTGCTTTGCGAATGGTTTCAGCCGAAGCTTCACTGAGTCCTAAGTAGCGAACTTTACCCTGTTGGACCAAGTCAGCCATGGCGCCAATCGTGTCTTCAACTGGAATATTCGGGTCAATGCGGTGTGCATAATACAGATCAATCACGTCTGTATTTAAGCGTTTTAAACTGTTTTCGACCGCAACTTTAATCCACTCTGGAGAGCCGTCGATATAAGACTCTAATGAGTTTTGTGGGTTGAGGTTATCTTCTTTATAACGAAAGCCAAATTTGGTCGCCAAGAATACTTTGTCGCGGTGTTTTTCTAAAACTTTTGAGAGCAAAACTTCATTTGCGCCGTTGCCGTACATGTCGGCGGTGTCCCAAAAGTTAATGCCGAGGTCTAAGGCTTTTTCTAGGGTTGCAATGCTTTGTGTGTCGTCTGAGGCACCATAGGCAAAGCTCATTCCCATGCAACCTAAACCAAGTGCTGATACTTTTTCGCCTGTTTGTCCTAAAGTTCTATATTTCATTTTTCATACTCTTTTTTGCAAAATCACTTGAGTAGGAAAACTATAAAATGCTTTGGCTTAAACTGACGTATAACATTCAAACCAATAATTATAAAATTCAAACAATCTGTTTTTAGGCCACACAGTCTTCACGGAACTTTTTAGGTGAAAATCCGGTATTTTTCTTAAAGAAGTTGGTGAAATACGCTGAATATTCAAAGCCTAAGCTATAGGCAATTTCGGAAATATTCCAACTGGTGTGTTGTAGCAGCGCTTTGGCTTCTTGCGTAATACGCGAGCTAATATGCTCAGACGTGGTTTTGCCTGTGGCTTCTTTTACAGCTCGGTTTAAATGGTTTACATGCACCGACAGGCCATAGGCATAGTCATTTGCCGTTTTGAGTTTAAGCTGAAAATGGGGTGAGTCTATTGGGAACTGGCGCTCTAATAATTCAAAGAACAAATGGCAAATCCGAACCGCAGCATTGCTATGTTTTTCAAACTGTTGGGTCGGTTGCATTTTCATGGCTTCATGCACAATCAGGTGCAAATAGTTTCTTAAAACGTTGTATTTATGAATGTAGTCTGAATTTATTTCAGTCATCATCTTTTTGAAAATAAATGAAATTTCATCAACTTGTTGATCATTTAAAAAATATAGCGGGTCGCCGTCGACTTTAAACAGCGGTGAGTCTTTTAAAAAGCTTTGTCTTGATTCTTGGTTTACAAACTCTTCGGTAAATAGGCAAAACCAGCCTGCCTGTTCGGGGGAATTAATTTCCCAAGCGTAGGGAACCATCGGGTTTGAAAACAGTAAAGCAGGGCGGTCTACCCGTATCCAGCGGTTGGCATAGTGAAGGTCGCCTGTGCCTAAAACCAGTGAAATTTTATAATAATCGCGGCGGCTATAAGGCGTCAGAAACGAGCAGGCATCACGTTGGAACACATTAAAATGTCCAAACGAAGTCGATGGAACCGAGTAATCGCTATCTCTGGTTAAAGAAAAGCGGCGATAAAAATCATGTATGGTTTCCATGTCTTTGCCTGCATGCGTTATTAATTTATTTAAAGTTATAAAATTCAAACTTTATTTACTGTAGCTTTTATTTATGGCGCGATCAATCGGTTCATTTAAGCAGTTTTGAAAATGAATGATTTTTTATAAATACTCTGGGTAAGCAATGTAAGAAGACTCTACACATTCGAAGCCCATTTGCCGATAAAGGGTAACCGCTGGGGTGTTATCGATGTCGACAATTAAGTGAGCAATCCGTCCAGTTGCAACGATTCGATTGACCGCGAATTGTAAGACGCGCTCGGCAAAACCTTTTCGACGATAAGCAGGGAAGGTGTATGTGCCACCAATAGAAATAAGCCGATCGGTTTCTATTCCCAAACGTACAACGGAAACGATTTGGTCGTCTGCTTCAAGCACAATAATTTTTTCTTGTTGAATCAGAGATTCCCAATCAGGTGTTTCATTCACTGAGCGCTCATCATTGTATTGATGTTGATATTCGTTAAGACGGGCAATGTCCGAGAGTTCAGCCAAGCGGCCTTGAGCTTGAGAAAATTGGCGTGAGCAAACCATGATCGATTGATCATATTCTCTTAAAATATGCCCTTTTTGTTTGATCTGGGCATTTAATAAGTCTCGCCCGATTGCGGTGGTTACAATCCGATGCGGTTGAAGCTCTAAAATTGATGTACAGAGTAATGCCCCAGATGATGCCTCTGATGGAACCCAAAAGCAGGTGCCGCCAGCAACGATGACCGCGACTCCTAAAAGTTGCTTGGAGTTCTGTGGGTGATATAACCGTAAGAGTTGCCACTCGGTATTGGTAGCTTGTGTTTGATTAAGAAAAGCCATTGCCCCAATAGAATAATTGGACCGCTCTTCAAGCCACTGAAAGATAAGTTGGTATTCTTCTGAACTGGTGGGAGGTCCCTTTATTATCATTATTGATTACTCATTTAAATGATGAACTCAATCATAATTCACTATCCTACATTTTTATTATTACCATGATATCGTTAAATTTAAATTGAATGACTGTTTAGCTTAAATATCTAATTGAATGAAAACAAAAATTATTTAACCAATTTCTGTTCAACCCTACATTGACACTCCAAAACACGCGGATTATCCTTTGCCTGCTGGCCTACATTGCCAGTCGGTTTTAGCAGACCGTCTACAAAAGGCGCACAACAATGCTGTTTTGGTTTTTGTGCGTTCTCTTAAGTCACGCCTTTATGGTGAGGCTAGGAGGGACACCTTCGGGTGTGCTGGTTTCCTTTTGTACCAGTCTGCTAACCCTTCTAGTCTTGCCACCATTATTTAGCAGTAATTGGTAAGACTCTTCTAAATCAAAAGGAGTCCGCCATATGCGTACTATTTCATCTCTCTCATTGGCAACATTTGCCAAAATCTTTAGGTCTATACCTAACTGGTCTTTAAAAAGGTTTAACCGACTCTAGGTTTTAAGCCATAGGTCATTACGACTAAAAAATCATAGCAACAATAAAACCCGAGATAGGCGAGCACACCATTTTTGTGTCGTTTTCGCATGCCTGTTTTTAGCGCTCAATTTAAGAGTGACGGCATTTCTATCTCTTTTATTTACAACAAAAAATTATTTTAAACGGTATAAAAATGCCAAATTTAGAAGCATCATTTAGAGCATTAAGCGTGCTCCACGCAGCGAAAGATTTATTTAATCAAAATGGGTTTTACATTGGGATAGATCGAATTATTGAGGAAGCCAAAATCCCCAAAGCCACTTTTTATAACTATTTTCACTCTAAAGAAAGGCTCATTCAGATGAGCTTAACTTTTCAAATAGATGCCTTAAAACATGAGGTGTTTTCAATTATTCATTCGTACCGTGAACTCATGGCATTCGATAAACTCAAGAAAATTTATCTCTTACATGCAAACTTAGATGGCTTTTATCGTTTGCCATTTAAAGCTATTTTTGAAATTGAAAAGCTTTATCCAGCGGCCTATAAACTCGTGATTGACTACCGAAATTGGTTCATTAAAGAAATTCATAAACTGCTTTTAACTGTAAAAGCGATTGCTACAGTTGAAGATGCACACATGTTTTTATTTGTGATTGATGGCGCGATGGTTCAGCTTTTGGGGACCAATAACACCGATGAAAGGGATGCATTACTCGACTATTTTTTAAGTCGGGTTTGATGGGGGAAAAGGCCTGACGGGAGTTGGGCTTTTTTAGTAAAAGATTCATCTGAAAATTGAAACTAAATGATTATTGAATGGAAAGCTTATCCATTGTTCTACATGGACGTATTAAGAAATCAGTCATCCCTTTATTCTTTAAGATTTCTTGGCGAGTATATGGATATATTTTTACGTTAAAGCCTATATCCTTACCTTTTAGAGGACATAGTACATAAATTTTATTTGGCTCAGTATTAAACTGAGGTAATTTAAAGGTTATCTCTTCTACTCTAAGGAGATTCATATTTGGTACATAACCTTTAATAATTAATATAGAAGTAGTGATATTTTGTTCTTCTGGTAATACTTGAAGCATATATTTGCTACCGAAGGTTGGTACTCTTTCAGCTACTTTTATATTGTTTATTTCAGTAATCTCAGTTTGTCCTACTTTTTTATATGTTTGTGCTGTTTCCATCCAATCTATATAAATTAGTGAAAAATCAGATTCATTTTTATTTTCATTTCCTGAATACATCTTAGTTGGTCTAAATTGAGGTTTAAAACCACACCCGCAAAGTAAAACTATTAAAAATATATAGGTTGAAAATTTCATATTTATTAATATCATAAAGTTAATATTTTATAGTTTATCAGAGATAATTAAATTATTTTATATTTAAGTTTTTCAATTTTAATATTCTATTTTTTATCGAAACTAAGATGATCTATAAGAAATTAAAGACTATCCTCTTTCTGAATAGTCTTTTCCTCTAACTTTTATTGTTCACTCAAAACCAATTGTTTAATCTTCACAGCTTTCTCGAAGTGATCTAGCTTATGCTCCATAATCCACCAATGGGCTGCTTCCATCAGTAACTCAGGGTTATCATTCTTATTTTTAAAAAAAGCATAAAAAGACAGGCCGACATTGTCTCCTTTCTTTTCAATTTTCTCGTCGCATCCCTTAATAAAAATTTCTCTTAATTCATTTCTCATATTTAGTATCACTTCAAGTCTATAAAACTAAGACGGCTTATTCTGCTCGCCCCATTGGCACATCATATCTAACAAAGGAATCAAAGACTGTCCTCTTTCTGAAAGACGGTACTCAACTTTTGGCGGAATTTGAGGATATTCTTTACGATGAATCAGTCCATCTCTTTCCAATTCTTTAAGTGTATTGCTGAGCGTTCTAAACGAAATATTGCCAATGCAGCGTTGCATCTCATTAAAACGCATAACATTTTTTTCATACAGCCAATACATAATAATCATTTTATATTTGCCATTAATCAAAGAAAGGGTGTAGCCGAAACCTGTCTCTTCTAATGGCGTATGTGATGGAATGCAATCAGTCATTTTTAAAATCTACACTATCTTTTAGTATAGTATATAACACAAATTACCGTACTTATATTTAGGAAAGCACACTTCTATAATCGATTTATAAACTTTTCGATAAGAGTGTTTTCATAATGAAAAAGACATTAGTCATTGTTACCCATCCTCACATAGACCAGTCTGTTGTAAATAAAAGATGGGTAGAGGAACTAGAAAAGCATCCCGCTCAATTTACGGTTCACCAAATTTATCAAGCCTACCCAGACGGGGTGATTGATGTTGCCAAAGAGCAAGCACTTGTCGAAGAACATGAAAATTTAGTCTTTCAATTTCCTGTGTATTGGTTTAACTGCCCACCGCTATTAAAACAATGGTTAGATGAAGTTTTGGCGTATGGTTGGGCCTATGGTTCAGAAGGCGACAAGCTCAAAAATAAAAAGTTTATGTTGGCTTTGTCTGCTGGTGGGCAAGAACAAGTTTATTCAGAAAGCGGAGAGTATCAAATTTCTTTAGAGAAGATTTTTACCCCATTTGAGCTAACAGCTTTATATGTTGGGGCAGTCTATCAACCGCTTCATGCATTTTATGGTTTAGACACAAATCCGTCAGAAGATGACGTTATTCCGACTCACCAAGACATAGACAATAATGCGATTCAGTATGTTCAGAAATTATTAGCGCTGTCTGAGTAAGTTATAGATGGGAAAGGCCTAAGCTGATTAGTTTAGGTCTTTATAAGATGAAAATATAAGAAAATTTTTCGTTAAGTAAATGAATAATATTATATAAATCTAAAAATATATTTAAAAAAATCTATAAAATTTAGGAAACTTTATTTATATTTATCATTATTTAAAATGTTTATCTTAATGAAAGTTTATTATTACATAGTACTTATATTTTTTTGTTGTTTTTTAACAGCATGTGCTGGTCCCTTAAAACTATACTCTGGGCCTCACTTACCTAAAAAAGAAGTAAGTCGGATTTATTTAGCTTCA
Organism: Acinetobacter sp. AOR14_HL; assembly: GCF_027855175.1. NCBI lineage: Bacteria > Pseudomonadati > Pseudomonadota > Gammaproteobacteria > Moraxellales > Moraxellaceae > Acinetobacter > Acinetobacter sp. AOR14_HL. The sequence continues at coordinate 250,255 of NZ_JAKTII010000011.1, forward strand.
AATCCTTCTATAACATCAGGTTTAAATATACGAATTACTCAACTTGATGAAAGAGATTTTGTTCAATATCCACCTAGTTACTTTCAAGCATATGTCACTCCTGGACCACATAAAATTAGAGCTTCTTTTATGGATAGTAAGTTAAGTAGTGCTATTGTCGTGGGAATAGTCAACGTAAAAGAAAGCCATTTTCAAGGCTATTATGATTTTAATTTTATTTCTCAAGCCAATAAATCTTATATAGCTATGTTTGACTTAGATGTGGATAAAAAAAATTGGCTAAAAAAAATGTGTATTTATGAAAGAGATTTTAATGTATCAAATACTGGCAATAAAGGGAAAATTATCACTTGTTCTGAACCGAGCATTCCTATCAACGAAGAAAGTATAAAGTTATGCAAAACTTATAGAAATTTACCTGAAAATCTTATTCGTTTTGAAAAAATTCCAGAAAATTGCACATTAATAAAATAGTGCTAAGCTATTAATCTTAAAATATTATTCGTGAATGAAAATTATGAAAAAACTACTCAGTTTAAGTGCATTAATATTAGTAACTACATTAACAGGGTGTGCAATTAATTTACCTTTTAACAACCGTCTAAACTATACGTCTGTTTCAGAATTATCAGCTCTTCCGAAAATGCAAGATACTGTTTTCATCAAATGGAATCCAGATACCTTTCCTCAACGTATTGATATTCAAGGTTCAGATGGTTTTGTAGGGGGAGGCTCTAGAACACGTATTCCTACAGGAGTAGCTCTATCAAGTCGTATTGAGGAAGCGATCGCTCAGATAGCAAAATTATCACCAAATGGAAGTCCATTAACGATTACTGTTGAAAAAGCTAGATCTGGCTTTGAATACTCAGCTGGTATGTTCAATATTACCCCAGCAATTGATGTAGCAAATGTAACTTTAGTTGCTACATTTGAATATAAGGGTCAGAAATGGACAAATACATTTAACTCTAAGTTAAACGATCCAAAAATTGGTGGTTCATCTCAAACAGGTTTGTTAGATAAAGCATGGGATGATATTGCTATACAAGTTGCTAAGGATGTTTCAAAGCATCTAGGTAATAACTAACATTTTAATTTTTATTTAAAATAAAAAAGGCCTAAATCAAAATGATTTAGGCCTTTCTGTAAATTAATTTTGATCAGACAATGTTTTTAATATGACATTTTAAAAAATTAGAAAGGAAGCCAAATGCTAAAGTCTAGAATCTTTATAGCTATAGGGCTACTTCTTGCTGGATTATGTTTGTTTGCAGCCTTTAACTCATATGAGAAAAAGGTTAATTCTGAAAAAGAAATGGCAAGTCGAACAGCTATTTCCTTTTTTAATTCACTTTCTAATGGAGACGCAGCTACAGCATATAAATATGTTTGGTCAGGCGAGGAATTAAACATTCGAAGTGCTGAAACAGCTCAGTACTATAAAGACTCAAAAGTTCTAGAAGTGCTAAAAGTTCGTTACGATTCAGCAAAAAATAGACCTGATTACTATCAACAATTTTATAAAATTATTTCAGTCCAAATAAGTATAAAAACAGTACATGCAGATATCGCTGGGAACCCCGCGGGTACCTATATTTTGTTTATAAATCTTGTGCAAATAGATCCTAAATCTAATTGGCTCGTTACTGAGTTAGGCAGTGGACCTTAAGAGGAAATATTTTTAAATCGTTTGCAAAAATCAAATTTGTCTATAAGTTGAAAATACAAGAATACGTCTTTGGAAAAATTATGAATATCGCGCCTTTTCCATTTCAAATTACAAACTGGGAAGAAATTGAAGTCACTGAATATAGCGGTGAAACTGGAAAAGCCTATTGGAAAACTCAATTTTTTGGTGAAGAAGGAAATAAAATAAGGGTAAGACTTGTTGAGTACTCGGCGAATTATTTAGCAGACCATTGGTGTGAAAAAGGGCACATATTATTTTGCTTAGAAGGCGAACTAGAAAGTAGGTTGAAGGATGGGCGAACATTCACTTTAACTTCAGGAATGAGTTATCAAGTAGGAGATAATTCAGAGCCACATCAGTCTTTTAGCCTGAATGGTGCGAAGTTACTCATAGTTGATTAGATTGATTTTATTTAGATTTAATAAAAATAGAGGGATAGAAATCTCTATCCCTCATCAAACAGCTTAATTTGCTAAAGTTGTCATCGCCTCAACCAGGCTTGTAATCCCTGTATAGATATCCTTTAAGCAAACTTGATCATCCATATAGGCAGGCGTAGTAACAAATAAATTTTGGTTATCTACTACGCTCTCTGAAGTCTGACAGACATGATGAATCGCACCAGTTTTTTCAATTTCCTTAGCAATGTTTGTGTCAGATCCTAAAGAGATATTTGGGTGTAATTTTCCAAAAGTAAGTGCCAATAGTGCAGGGGATATGCAAATTGCCCCGATCGGTTTCTTACTTTGATGAAACGCTTTTAGAATTGAGGCAACTGTAGAATGTACTCTTGCTTCTGCTCCTTTAAAGGCAAAAGTTGATAAATTTTTTGCGACGCCAAATCCACCGGGAATAATAAGTCCATCAAATTCATTTCCATCAAGTTTATCGAGTGTGGAAATTTCACCTCGGGCAATTCGTCCCGCTTCTTGTAAAATATTTCTGCTCTCACCTTCGCTTATTTCTCCACTCACATGGTCGATGACATGAAACAAAGGCTCATCGGGTGCAAAAATTTGATATTCAATATTTGCTGTGTCTAAAGCCAAGAGAGTTAAAACAGATTCTCTAATTTCAGAACCATCTAAATAACCACAACCCGATAAAATCACCGCTACTTTTTTCATCTGCTTTCTTAAGACCCTTTTTAAGTGTGCAAAAGATCTTAAGTTTTCTTCTTAAATTTTTTTATACGCAGATTTGCCATAAATTCGCCTTAAGTGAGCATTTTGGTTTTACGTAGTTCACGAGGGGTAATACCAAATAAATTTTTAAATTGTTCTGTAAATCTAGATTGAGACTGATAGCCACACTCAAATGCAATATTTCCAATGCTGGTATTGGTGGTTTGAATTAAGTGCAATCCATGCCCCAGCCTTACTCTATTACGAATGTCTTGAATGCTATTTCCTTCACTTTTAAGCTTTCTTCTTAACGTCGATGAACTCATGAAAAGTTGGGATGCTATAAATTCAGCTGTGAGTTCTGTAGATAAATGATCAGAAATTAATGCCTGAACTTTTTCACTCAAGCTTGTAGTCATATTCAGGCTAGAGATATCGGTATAACCAGAATGATAAATAAGCTCTAAAAGCTCTCTTCTTCTAAATTTAAAAACAGAAGACGGGGCAATGAGAGAAAAATCTATAAATTGAGAAAGGGCATTTTCGAGTAAGGCGTTGAGTTGGCCTTGTACAAACTTTTTAGGAGTTCCTGAAGAGGTAGGAAGGTCTTTAAAGTCATCAAAGTCGAATTCGATGAGGAGCGCGAAATATTCTTCTTGATTTGGAATATTGCGCATATCAATGCTGGCACTATTTGATAAAAATATAAAAGAACCAGTTCCACATACAATATTTTCAGTTCTGCCTAACTCTTTAACGCCACTTAAAATAGCGATGAGTAAAGGTTTCGTAATCGGAACATTTCTAATTTTTTGTTCTTTATAAGCTGAATAAATTGAAAAGGGTAAATTTAAATTGTTATGGGAGTGAATTGCTTTCTTAGCTAAAGAAGTGAGATTTTTCATTGAGTTGAAATATTTAATTTAATCTGGGGCTTAAATAAGGTGAGAAAATTATCGGCTTTTTCTGACTGTTTTTTAATATTTTGGCTAATAAAAAAGCTTAAACCCATTAGATTTAAGCCTCTTTAAATTTCAATTCTGGCGGTGAGAGAGGGATTCGAACCCTCGATACGCGCAAACGTATACACACTTTCCAGGCGTGCTCCTTAAGCCACTCGGACACCTCACCAAGGCGTGGGATAGTAACTAAAAAAACGAGTTCTGCCAAGATTTAAGATGAGCTTTACAGAAAAAAAATAATAGAGGTGATAAGATTGCGATAAAAATCATGTTGGTTTAATTACACAATGCAAAATACGGCCAAAAAAGCAACCTTGCCTGCCACGGCTTTGGCAGCTCTTGGGGTGGTCTTTGGAGATATTGGAACAAGTCCACTCTACGCCTTAAAAGAGTCCTTCCATGCAGCGCATGGGTTGGGAATTAAGCCTGAAAACGTATTAGGAATTTTATCTATTATTTTTTGGTGCTTAATGCTGATCATCAGTATTAAGTATGTCGCCATCGTCATGCGTGCAGACAATAATGGCGAAGGCGGAATCATGGCCTTACTCGCACTGAACTTACGTAAAGCCAAAATTGCCGATAACAAAAAAATCTACATGATTGCCATTGGTTTTATTGGTGCATCGCTGTTTTTTGGTGACGGTATTATTACCCCAGCCATTTCGGTACTCTCGGCAGTCGAAGGCTTGTCGATTGCAACCGATGTGTTTGACCCGTTCATCATGCCAATTGCGATTACCATTATCATCGCGTTGTTTTTGGTACAAAAACACGGTACGGCCTTTGTCGGTAAGTTTTTTGGCCCGATTACGATGGTGTGGTTTTTATCTTTAGGATTATTAGGTCTTCACAGTGTCATTCAAACACCTGTGGTTTTAGGCATGTTTAGTCCACATTGGGCGATTCAGTTTATCTATCACAATCCAGTCATGACCTTTTTCGTGATGGGTGCTGTCGTATTAACAGTCACTGGTGGTGAAGCACTTTATGCCGATATGGGACATTTCGGACCAATTCCGATTCGTCTTGCATGGTTCATTGTGGTGTTGCCATGTCTGGTTTTAAACTACGCAGGACAGGGTGCATTGTTGCTCAGAGACCCTGCGGCAATTGAAAACCCGTTCTATTTATTGGTGCCGCAGTGGGCACTTTACCCAATGATTATTATGGCGACTATGGCAACCGTAATTGCCTCTCAAGCTGTAATTTCTGGGGTGTTTTCTCTTGCACGTCAAGCGATTCAATTGGGCTATTTACCGCGTTTAAGCATTAAACATACCTCTGAGTCTGAAGAAGGCCAGATTTATGTTCCTTTCTTAAACTGGTTACTTTTAATCGCAATTATTATCTTAATTTTGATTTTCAAAAGCAGCTCAAACTTGGCAAGTGCTTATGGTCTCGCTGTAACCTTGACGATGCTATGCGATACGATTTTGGTTGCTGTGTTTATCTATTCGGCTTGGAAGTGGAGTCTGCCAAAAGTGCTACTCCTCATTATTCCATTCTTTGTTTTAGAGTCGGTATTGGTAGGTGCAACTTCACTTAAAATCTTGTCGGGCGGTTGGGTGCCATTACTGATTGGTGCGATTGCAGTGACCATTTTAATGACATGGAAACGTGGTCGTGAGCTCACTTTTGCCAAACTCGAACACGATACGTTATCACTCGATTTGTTTGTGAAAAGTATTGGCAATAGCGTGCATTGGGTTCCGGGCGATGCAGTGTTTATGACAGGTACGCCAAACGTGGTGCCACATGCCATGCTGCATAACATTAAGCACAACAAAGTGCTTCATCAGCGCAATATCTTGGTCACTGTGGTGATTGAAGATGTACCTTATGTTGAACCTGAAGAGCGTATTTCAACAGAAACCTTAGCTGAACATTTCTTCCGTATTAAGATTTTCTATGGCTTTAAAGATGAAATGAATGTACCAAAAGCTCTCATGCAAGCTTACGAGCAGTTAGGTCTTGAATATGACTTAATGCATATTAGCTTCTTTATTTCCCGTGATCGTATTGTTCATTCGGTGGGTGATGGTATGTCTCCATGGAGAGAGAAACTGTTTATCTCTATGCAGCGTAATACCAGTCCGGTGAGTGACTTCTACCAAATTCCAACCAACCGTGTGGTTGAGTTAGGTAGTCAAATCGAAATATAAAAATTTGATGTAATAAAAAAACCAAGACAAATGTCTTGGTTTTTTTTATGGCTCTGATTATTGAGCTTGAATAGGTGCATCTGCTGGTAATGCACCGTCTTTTGCCATTGGGTCTGCCGACTGAGTTGAATCTGCCGCAGGTGGTGCAGCATTCGGATCTTGTGGCGCTGGAGACGCCTGATCTTGTGCAGGTGGCACTGCATCAATTGGTGCTGGAGGTGCCATTTCACCGCCTGCTGGAGGTGCTGGTGGAACATCTGCCGGAATAGGAGCACCGGTAGGCGCTGCATTTGTTGGTGCAGCAGAAACTTGCTGTACTTGTCCGCTATTAACTAAATCGCTAATAGAACCAGGTTGACCATTTACAGTGGTCGTAACTTTTACTTTAGATAAACTTTCTAAAGTTTCTCCTGGCTGGACTGCTGGTTCAGCCAAAGCTGCCATACTACATAATCCTGTGATTACGCTAATACCAATAATCTTTGAATGGATCATTAAGTGGACTCCGATTATATTTTTATCCAAATTTGTGGAGCTAACCATGTCATAAGCAATCAGTGCTTTTCAACGAAAGATACGCAATTGGCGTAATTCAATAGCCAAAGCCTCTCATAATTCCAACAGATTGTTACGTAATGGGGAATGGAGTTACAAAAAATATGACCATGTTTTAACCATTTGAAAGATAAGAGATATACTTAAAAAAGCAGGGTTGTTAAGCTGCGTGTGGACAGTGGTATTGATAGAAACATGGCAACTAAAAAACGTAGTAAGGGTACAAACCAATTTTCGATAAGTGGACATTTTGGCAAGATTATTCTTGCTTGTATTGCGGCTGGAAGCTTTGCAATTGCTTTTGGTAGTGAAAAGATTTCGCAGTGGTTTTCACCTTTAAGTACTAACTCGACTTGTTTAAATCAGTTCTATCGTGAAGTTCCTCCTGCTTTAAATAAAGAAAGCTTAAAAAAAGACAGTTATCCGCTGTGCTTTAACGGCTTTAACGTTTTGTATTCAGGAATCTCTAAAACGCCGTTATGGTCGGCTGAGCATTTAAATGCAGAGCGTTTGAGTGTCAAAATTAAGCGTGAAGATAACTTTCATGAAGAAACTCGTGTTGATCAAAGGCATCGGGCACTGTTAAGTGACTATCGTGGTTCAGGCTATGACCGTGGGCATATGGCACCGAATGGCGATATGCCAAATAAGAGCTCACAGTCCGATAGCTTTTCGTTAAGTAATATGGTGCCGCAAGCGCCTAAAAATAACCAAGAAGTCTGGCGTAAACTTGAAGAAGCCACACGTGCTATTGCGACCAAGCAAAAACAAGATGTATATGTTGTTACTGGCCCTATTTTTGAGGGTAAACGCCTTAAAACGATTGGGCAGGGTGTAATCGTTCCAACCGCAGTTTATAAAGCGGTCTATATGCCAAAAACTGGCGCTATTGGGGCTTACTACGCACCCAACAATAACTCTCTACAAGTGAAAGTGGTGAGTGTTTGTTACCTTGAAGAGCGCTTAGGCGTTAATCTATTCCCGCAGTTAACTGAGCAGCAAAAACGTAATGTCTATCGTCTACCTTTAACAGCAACGTCGGTTAAGCCAAATCAGAAGTTAGACTATTTACATTGGGATGGTGAGAGCCAATGTGAGCAGGACTTAAACGCTGATCAAATTAAAGCGTTACAAGACCAGTTTAAAAAGCAAAAAAGTGGCTCCTCAGAAGCGATGGAAGCAAAAGTTCCAAGCATTGATGAAGAAACACGCCAAGCCATTGTGAAGCAACTGGTTGAAGCATTGGTGAACTATTTCTTGCAAATAATGAAATAAGCAGTTTTTTTGATTGTTATTGCAACACCGTAATTATTTAAAATAGAATCCATAGACAGATCTGTCTATGGATTCTATTTTAATAAGGACAATAACAATGTTTGCCTCGATGTTTCTTTTTTCATTTGCAATGTCTATTACCCCCGGTCCAGTAAATACCGTAATTTTATCGACCAGTTTAAATCATGGTTTAAAAAGATCGCTTCCCTATATTTCAGGCGCGACCATTGGTTTTACCTTACTTTTGATTTTTATGGCATTTGGGCTTCAGAGTTTATTAACTCAGTTTCCTGTTGTATTAAAAATTCTTGCGATTTGTGGAACGCTATTTGTTTGTTATATCGGTATAAAAATTATTCTCTCGGCCACCAATATTTCCATTTCAAGTGTTCCAGTAGAACAGATGATTATTCCCAATTTTAAAGATGGTTTCTTGTTACAGTGGCTCAATCCGAAAGCATGGTTGGCTTGCGTGTCTGGTATTACCATGTTCTCAAGTATTGAAAATCCGCAGTCTTTACCCATCTTTATCATTATTTATTTTTTCACTTGCTATGCATGTTTGTTCTTTTGGGGGCTATGTGGTGATAAATTTTCAGTGGTGCTTAACCATGGCAACCGTTTGAAATATTTTAATATCTTGATGGGAGCGTTTCTAATTTTATCGGCACTTTTAATTTTGATTGATTTTTTTTAAATTGGTCGTATTACACTGTGAACATATAACAACGAGACAACACTTATGTTTAAGCCATTTGAAAAGGGTACAGAGTCTTCTTCAATTGAAGATTTAACATTAGAAAATGATTTCGATTGCGTCAGCATTTATGGCAACTTGCAAATTACCAAAGACAAAGTCGGGTTAGAACAAGCAAAGGCATTACAGAGCTTTTTAAATGATGTTGTTGCGGCTTTGGAAAAAGAAGAATTGCCTGAGAAAATTGAACGTCCAGCTGAACAAGAAATTAATAATCCGTTTTTATAATTTATGCATTCTATGTGTGATGTTTAGCATAGTCATGCTGCCATACAGTCTTTAATACCAAGTTAGGTCTTATTGAGTTTGTATAGACATTTCTTACTTTTGAAAGCCCAAAAGTAAACAAAAGGCTTTGTTGATCAGAGGGTATATCCATGTACCCCTGCTCAACAGGTGACATCCATGTCACCCACCGCGATAGCATATTGAAGCTATAGATATAAAGAATTAATCCTTATCCCCAGCAACCATCTTATAAATAAGTGCACCAATCACAGCACCCAAAATCGGCGCCACCCAGAACAACCATAACTGACTTAAAGCAGCAGTTTCAGCAAAGAACGCGACACCTGTACTACGTGCAGGGTTCACAGAAGTGTTCGTGACTGGAATACTGATTAAGTGAATAAGCGTTAAGCCTAAACCAATAGCAATAGGGGCGAAGCCAGCAGGTGCACGACCATGTGTTGATCCTAAAATAATGATTAAGAAGAAAGCTGTAAGTACCACTTCAATAATGAAAGCAGAACCTAAGCCAAACTTGTTTGGTGATAAATCACCGAAACCATTTGAAGCAAAACCACCAACACCGCTAAAGCCAGCTTGACCTTGAGCAATAATGTAAAGAACAAATGCAGCAGCAGTCGCACCAACCACTTGAGCAACAATATAGGGAATCAAATCTTTAACATCGAAGCGGCCGCCGACCCAAAGGCCAACACTTACCGCGGGATTAAAATGTCCACCTGAGATATGCCCTAGAGCATAGGCACCTGTGAGTACGGTTAAACCAAAGGCAAGGGCTACACCTGCAAAGCCAATACCAAGTTCAGGGAAAGCTGCGGCTAATACTGCGCTACCACAACCACCAAAGACTAGCCAAAACGTACCTAGAAATTCAGCAAAATATTTATTCATTTTGATTACTCATTTATTTAATCTATTTTAATTAATGTGAATTACGTCACATAAATTTGAAGCATGTGACTATATGAAATTTTTGTTTTCAGTGTTGTTTTAATCAAGAAAAGATTTGTAAGTTTTGGTTGGTTATTCTTTGTCTAAAAAATGATCTCGCCATTGTTGTGGTGTTTGACTAGTCCAATGCTTAAAAGCTCTTTGAAAAGCACTTTGTTCTGAATAACAAAGCAAAAGAGCAATCTCTTGTAAGCTTAAATGCGGATCTTTTAAATACTCGGTTGCGAGCATAAAACGTACTTGCTGAACACGTTCCTGAAATGTAGTGTTCTGTTGTTGTAAGTGACGTTGAAGTTGTCGGACCGAAAGGCCTAGCTGAGCTGCAATATATTCAATTTGATATTGATCCTTTTGTAGCCCAGTCAAAATTGAGTGCTGTAAGCGTTGATCAAGTTGTGTCGAATTTGGTAATTGTTCTAAAAGCGCTTGGGCTTGTTGAACCAGTAATTGTTGTAGCGTGTGATCAGCGCTGCTCAGAGGCTTACTAATTTCAGAACTTGGAATGAGTAATTGGGTACGGGGCTGGCTAAAACGAACAGGACATTGAAAGTATTGTTCATAAACCCTAATGTTTTTAGGTGGGGCATTTAAAAAATGTACTTCATGCAAATGCACATCTTGGTGAGACATAAAAAGGCGTAAAAATTGGATCACCAGAGCAATAGCGATTTCATCAGTAAGCTGGGTGGGATGCAGTTCTGTAGCTTCCCAGCGAATAGATGCATATTGCCCATAGAGCTCAACCACTAAAGGACTTCCGTCATAAATCAGGCGGTGAAAATCATGATAGCGAATTAACGCTTCACCTAAGTTATCGCAAGAGAGCGCAAGGTAGGCAATAATTCCTAAGTGTTTGGGTTGTACATATTTTGCAATTTCTAGGCCTAATCCTGGCTTGGGGTTTAATTTATAGATGACTTCTAATAAATCACGCCAAACCACATAGTCAAAGCGTTCCAGATTTTGAATTTGTTCTAATTGTTCTGGTACTGCTAACTGATTGGCTTCGCAGTAAGCTTTTAATAGGTGTCCAAGTCCTCCATAGACCGAACCCGTATAATTTTTTAATTGTGGCATCCCTGACCACCTCTTTCTTGTCGTGATTTGTCAATGAAACCATAAATTCTGGTCAATACATAGCATATCGAATTTTATATTCTGAATAAAAAGAAAAAGGAGTAAAGCGATGTTAAAAGGGTTTATTGCTGGAATTGCGGTTGCCAACGCATTTGAATGGGTAGCTCATAAATATATTTTGCATGGGGTACATCGTGCTGGACAACCGCGCTATAGCCCTGTGCCAAAAAGCATGGAGTCACATTGGGCACATCATCGTGAAGTACGCAAACAGCAATTTCATGATGATTGTTATGTGGAAGGTGTTGGAAATTGGCGGACTAAAAATGAGTTAATTTCACTTGCTGTGGTGGCAACCGTTTCAAGCGCAATTTTCTATCCATTTTCAAAAGGGATGGCACTTGCAGCTTGGTACAGTGCTGGAAATTATTATTATATTCATCGTCGTGCACATCTGGAGCCTGAATGGGCGAAGCGTAAAATTCCGTGGCATTACGACCACCATATGAACTCTAACCAAGACGCCAACTGGTGTGTGACCAAACCTTGGTTTGACTATGTGATGGGAACACGTGTGGTGTCTTCGGCAGATTTAAAAGAACAAAATCCTTTGGGCATACGGTTACCGACAGTGATTGCTAGACCATTGTCTCAAGCTGTAGAAAAAATCTTTCCAGCAAAATGGGTCGAAAAAAAAGAAAAACCTCAACTGGTTAGTGACATAAATGCGGTAGATGGTGCTGCATAAAAAAATAAAGGGGCATATTGCCCCTTTAAATATAAATAAGCTTACAAACGCATTTCGATGCCTTGTTCAGCTAAATATTGTTTAGCTTCTGGAATGGTGAACTGACCAAAGTGGAAAATACTTGCTGCCAATACTGCATCGGCACCACCTTGTAAAATACCGTCTGCAAGATGTTGTAAGTTACCTACACCGCCTGAAGCAATCGTTGGAACTGTAACGCGGTCATTAATAGCGCGCATTAAAGCAATATCGTAACCTGCTTTAGTACCGTCAGCATCCATACTGGTAATGAGTAACTCACCCGCACCGAAGTCAGCCATTTTTACGGCCCATTCAATCGCATCGATACCGGTTGGTTTACGGCCACCGTGGGTAAAGATTTCCCATTTGTTGTCGCCAGTCTTTTTGGCATCAATCGCAACCACAATACATTGCGCGCCAAAGTGCTGTGAAGCTTCTTGAACAAATTCAGGATTAAATACGGCTGCTGAGTTAATACTCACTTTATCCGCACCTGCATTTAATAACGAACGGATATCTTCAACTTTACGTACACCACCACCCACAGTTAATGGCACAAATACAGTCTCGGCCATACGCTCAACAGTACGGTAAGTAGTATCGCGTCCATGATGTGTAGCGGTAATGTCTAAGAAAGTAATTTCATCTGCACCTTGTTCGTTATAGCGACGTGCCACTTCAACAGGGTCGCCAGCATCACGAATATCGAGGAATTGAACGCCTTTAACTACGCGTCCGTTATCAACGTCTAGGCAAGGAATAATACGTTTAGCAAGCATAGCTTTTTCCAAAAATAATCGCCGTTGGTGAAAGTTCCTACACAGGCGCTACACCTTCATGGAGGGAAGAGGTATTCTATCAAACTTCACAGATGTTTTTTGCAGGTTTTCCATGTCGGTTTATACCCCGTTGAGTTTAGATGAAGTTCGCGCCTTTGCTGCACCTTATGGATTAGAGGTGTTGGAGCTGAACCCAATTCAGGGAGGTATTCAAAACACCAATTATTTTCTGGTTGATGTAAACCGCAAACAATATGTATTGACCGTATTTGAAGAGCTAGATGCTCAAGGGGCAGGCGAGCTGATTCCTGTTCTTGAACAATTGGGGACTCATGGTGTACCCGTTGCTGTGCCGTTAAAACATAGCGGACAAGCGGTTCATGTTATTGCAGAAAAACCTGCACAAATTGCTCCACGTTTAATGGGGCACCATCCCATGCAAACTACAGTTGCACAAGTTGCCGCAATTGCAGACGCACAGGCAAAACTGCATGTCGCTTTGCAAGATTTTCCGCTTGAGCGTGAATATCGACGTGATCACCAATATTGGACAGGCGTTGCAGAACAGCTTAAACCAAGCATGACGCAAGATGACCAAAATTTACTTGAACAGGTCTATCAAGCTTTTAATACTAAAACAGCGCAGTATTCAAATCGACCAACAGGTTTTATTCATTCAGATTTGTTCCGCGACAATACCTTGTTTGAAGGCGAGCAATTACAAGGAATTTTAGATTTTTACGAGCTCAATCAAGATGAATTGCTATTTGATATTGCGATTACCATCAATGATTTTTGTACCGAATATCCAGCAGCGCATTTAAACTCAGACAAAGTGGCGGCTTACTTAGAGGCATACCAAAAAGTTCGCGCGCTTACTTCAGATGAACTTGAATGTTTAGATGTATTCTTGGCAATGGCGGCGTGCCGTTTTTGGTCGATGCGTTTGCAAGTTGCTCAAAAAAATAAAGAAGAAGGACGTACAGGCGACGACATTTTGCAAAAAGATCCGCAAGAAATGCGAGCAATGATGCAAGACCGTTTAAGTTATGTAAAAGCATAAAAGGAATAGAGATGCGAGATCAGGGGCGATTAGTCGAATGGTTCGACGAAAAAGGTTATGGCTTTATTCAGCCAGATGATGCTGAAAAAGAGCGAGTCTTTTTGCATATCAAAGATTTTGCACGCCCCGGTCCTCGGCCCATTATTGGCTGTGCACTGGAATATCTGGTTATCCTCGATGAACGTGGTCGCTTTCGTGCCCAGCAGGTAACCTATCTAAAAGCATCTCAAACTCGTAAAGCTTCAAAGCCAGCAAAAACAGAATCTGCTTTTCAAGCTAAACCATGGTCTGCCATGCAAATGGGGATCGTATTTTATTTTGTTTTAATGGGCATTATGAGCTTTATACATACTTTGCCAGCTTACACCTTGTTGTTTGTTTTAATGATGAATGTGCTGAGTTATTGGCTCTATTCACAAGACAAAGAAGCTGCACAATTGGGGAATCGCCGTGTGCCTGAACAAACATTGCATATTGTCAGCTTTCTAGGGGGCTGGCCTGCTGCATGGTGGGCACAACAAAAACTGAGACATAAAACACAAAAACAACCCTTTCGTAAGATTTATTTTTGTACCATATTCCTTCATTTACTTTTGATTTTGTGGCTAATTTCTCCCTTAAACGTATTGCGGGGCTCATAAAAGTAAATCGTTTTATTAAACTCGAGAGGTATAAAAATGAATAGTTCTATCGACCAAGATTCAAATCGTACTTTAACGCTTATTTTATATGTACTTTATATTGTTGCCATTTTTACAGGCGGCTTACTTGCGGTTATTGCTCTAATTATTAACTACGTGAAACGTTCTGATGTGCAAGGTTCAATTTTTGAGAGCCACTTTACATGGCAAATCAGAACATTCTGGTGGTATCTTGCTTGGAATATTATTGCCTTTTTGCCGTTTATTTTCTTGTTCTTTACGGGTGAAAATCCTGATCTGTTTGCAGGGGTTGCAATCTCATCGACCGTATTCTGTGTAGGCGTAATTACTGCTGCGTGGATTTGGATTGTATATCGTGCAATTCGTGGCTTGATTGCGTTAAATGATAATAGACCGATGTATCAATAAACCATGATTATCGAACATGTGCATTTGAGCATAAAGGCTGGGCAAAGTGAGGCGTTTCTTGCGGCATTCGAGCAGGCCAAACATATTGTCTATCCAATGGAAGGCTTTAATGCTGTCCAGCTGATTAGACATGCAACTGATCCTCATCATTATATTTTAATGATTTTTTGGGATGAGATTGAAAATCATACCGAAGGTTTTAGAAAGTCTGAGGCTTATCAGGAATGGAAGGCATTGCTCCATCCATTTTATGATCCAATGCCGACAGTTGAGTACTATCAACCCTGCATATTATTGAAGAAAAAATAATAGATAAAAAAAGAGAGCATTATGCTCTCTTTTTTATTCTTGAATTCTTTTGATTTTTTTGGTTGGAAGCTTAATTTTTAACTCACTCACTAAAACACCTAATACCACTAAAGCACCACCCAAAAGAGCAATGACTGGTAAACGCTCACCAGCAATTCGACCAATAATGCCCGCCCAAACGGGTTCTCCTGCATAAATAATTGCAGCACGTGAAGGGTCAACCACACGTTGAGCCCAGTTCATCACAAATTGAATGAGTGCGCTGGCTAAGCCTAATGCAACAGCAATCAGCACCAGAGGCCATGAAAATGCTGGAATCGTATGTTCACCAACCACAGGCATAATGGCAAAAGAAATTAGAGAGGCAACACCGAGTTGAATGATGGTGACACGGCGTAAATTTACTTTTCCAGCAAAATAGCTAATAAAAATAATTTCTAAAGCAATCGCAAATGCGCCCAGTACTGTTAAAAGCTGCCCAAAGCTTAATGAAATTTGCTTAAAACCATTTCCTGTCAACAAAACAAGACCAGCAAAAGCAAGGGCTGCTCCAACCCAAGTCATGATGTGTGGAGTTTTTCTAAAGATGAGCCACATTAAAAGAGGGACAAGCGGCACATAAAGTGACGTTAAAAAAGCGGATTCACTACTTGGAATGGTTTGAAGACCAATCGTCTGTGTGCCATAGCCCGCCGCAATTACAAGGCCAATCGCACTCCCTGCACCTAAATCTTTTAACGTTATGCCTTTCATACTTTTTAATGAAATAACTAATAACGTTAAGGCAGCTACAGCAAAGCGACAGCCCACAAAAAACATAGGTGACGAAAAATTCAGTGCATACTGCACAGTAAGGAATGTTCCACCCCAAATAATGGTAATTAGGATGAGAGCTAGCTGTGGGGCTTTGCTTGAGCTCAGAGAAATTGGTGACATATCTGATCAGGAGAAATTGTGCAATATACTGCACATATTGCAGTATTCCTATGTTTTGTGCAATATATTGCTCATATTTTCTTTGTTACTTATTTTATGACCCAGTCCAGCACCGTTTTACAGCACGTCGGCACAAATATTCGTTCATTAAGAGATGAGCGAGGTTTAAGCCAGCAGGATTTAGCCGATCAGGCTGGTGTGAGTAGACGGACAATCGCTGCTTTAGAAACGGGGCAAGTCAATATTAGCTTGGCTAAACTTGATGCGATTGCGGTAGTGTTGGGCGTAGATTTTAGAACGATTGTGAGTGCGCCAGAGCTCAAAGAACAAGCCTTAGTGAATGTACTAGCTTGGCAGGGAGACAAAGAAGAAAGCAGCGCAACTTTACTGGCTTCAGTTCCATCTCGGTCTCAAGTTGAGCTTTGGACATGGTCGTTGGCAGTGGGGGAATCTTATATTGCCGAAGCAGATGCGGAAGGATGGCAAGAACTAATTTATGTATTAGAAGGTGAGTTGACCATACAATTTACCGATAGCATAAAAATAATTCCTGCTGGTTCATCTTTTAGTTTTGCTAGTTCAGTGACTTATACCTATATCAATAGTGGTAAACAAGTGCTTAAATTTATTCGAAATGTAGTTTATTGATTGAAAATATATCTTTCATATCAGCAATAAAAAAGAGCCTAAACAGGCTCTTTTTTACATCTTAAAAATTAAAGACGATTTTCATCTAACAAAAGCTGAGCTTCACGAAGGCTCAGTGTGCCTTCATAAATTGCACGGCCTGTAATCGCACCTAAAATGCCTGGTTGGCCTATTAAGTTGCGAACGTCATTAAGGTTAGTTACGCCACCAGAAGCAATTACTGGTAAGCCTGAGTATTGAGCCAAGTTTACAGTTTGCTCAACGTTTACCCCTTGCATCATGCCATCACGAGCAATGTCTGTGTAAACAATGCTAGACACGCCTGCATCTGCAAAACGTTTTGCTAAATCAGTTGCTTTAACGTCAGTTACATTAGCCCAACCGTCAGTTGCAACCATGCCATTCATGGCATCAATACCAACAATGATGTGGCCTGCAAAGCGTTTACAAGCTTCTTCAACAAATTCAGGCTCTTGAACAGCTTTAGTGCCAATAATGACAAAAGTCACGCCAGCTTCTAAATAATGCTCAATTGTTTCTAAAGAGCGAATACCACCACCAATTTGAATTGGTAATTCTGGCTGAGCTTTAGCAATTGCTTCAACAATAGGTTTATGAATTGGAGTGCCTGCGAAAGCGCCATTCAAATCGACCAAATGCAAACGACGTGCGCCTTCATTTACCCAATGCTGGGCAGTTGCAACTGGATCGTCAGAGAAAACTGTATCGTCTTCCATACGCCCTTGTTTTAAACGCACACATTTACCATCTTTCAGGTCAATTGCAGGAATGATTAGCATGCTTCCGCTCCTTGCTTCATCATGATTATGAAATTTTGCACATCTTAGCAAAGTATTGATCAATCGCTAAGCCTTAGAAAAGACTTTTATAACTTTACGCTCGAAGTGCGGTTTGAATAGTTTGAGAAATGTGAGCGGGTAATAGTTTTTGTTTTCTGAGCTCTTGAAATACCAATAAAGCAGCATATGCATCGGCAGCAGCGTAACTGATTTGCTGAGAGCTAAGTGGCTTTCGTGCCCAGTTTGACGTTCCGATTTTTTTCGACTTTGCAAGATATTGCTCAAATAACAGCGCCACTGCTTTTTGTACACCCAGTTGTTGTTTAAAACCAAAATAGCTAAAGCCTTTTGCGAGGTCGACACAACCTTCGAGTTCAATCCCTTTTTTATGAAAAATATGCTTATCGTTTTTGAGGCCAAAACCGACTTTGATTTGTTTTGGGTTAGATAAAATAGGCTGTAAAAATTTTAAAGTCGATGAATTTACATGAAACAGATATGCTTTTTGTTCAGTCGCTAACTGAATAAGATGTGGACCAGTTGAGACTTCGCCCACCCGAAACGTGGGTTTTGATTCGGAATCAAATCCTAAAAAATGGGCTGCTTTTAATTCATTTTCAATATTTTTACATTGCTCGATATTTTCAATCACCACAATATTTTGGTGGGTAAGATTTTCAAAAGGAGGAAGCTGCTGAATAGAGGCTTTATCAAGAAGGGGGGAAGCTTCAGACATATTTATAGTGTAGAAAAGAATTGAGCTATTAGCTTTATATATGAATAAAGCCTAGAGAACTAGGCTTTATCAATGATTTAACAATGTTTATGGTTGGGTTGTTGAGCTAATTTTAATTTGTTGACTTTTTTCAATGTAAGTTTGATAGCTTGGGACTGCTATTGCAATAATGCCAACAATAAAGAGGATTGGAATAATGACAATATAAATCCAACCCAATATACGCTCCCAACTTGGCGTTGCCCGCGCTGGACCGTAGTCGTTAGTACCTTCATCACCTTTAGCTGCAAAAAGATAAATCATAAGGCCAATATTTACCAAGGGTACGAGTAGAAGTAGTGACAGCCAACCACTATGATTTCGATCATGTAAACGACGAATCATAAGTATAAAAGTAGAATAGAAATATGCGATATAAAAAACAAATAATAAAATGAACCCAACCGTGACAGGTACATTACTGCTGGGTTCAGCTACCAGACCAGCAGACATACCAATCACTGCAAAAGCACTAGTGAAAATAATAGCATAAAGCAGTAACCATGCTGCATAAGAGAGTCGTCCAAAACGACCACTTGCTTTAAAGGGGGAATCTTGTTGAATCGGTTGATTTTCAAAAGGTGAATTCATTTTGTTTTCCTGATCATTTGGTTTTATTTAAAAGTATAAATATTCAATATTTTATTGAATAAAATATCATTTTATAAGTGATTGGTTATTATTATAAATAAAAAAAAAGATCAGGCCATCTAGACCTGATCTTTTTCAGTTTTAAATGAGATTAAATATTCCATTCCACAAAGTTTTTAAGTAACTGCAAACCAGCAGTATGACTTTTCTCTGGGTGGAATTGAGTCGCGAATAAATTATCTTTGTGAATTGCTGTGCAGAAGTTCACGCCATAGTCACAGGTCGCAGCCACAACGCTTTCATCTTTTGGCTCGACATAATAACTATGTACAAAGTAGAAACGTGCATCTTGTTCGATGTTGTTCCACATAGGGTGGCTTGGGTCCAATTGGTGAACCTGATTCCAACCCATATGAGGCACTTTTAACCCTTCCATTTGAGGGAAGTGTTTTACTACGCCGTCAAAAATACCTAGAGCATCTACACCGCCATTTTCTTCAGAACTTTGTAGTAATGCTTGCATGCCCACACAAATCGCAAGAACTGGCTTATTAAAAGCAGCTTTACGTACGACTTCATCAATGCCTGCTTCACGCATACCTTGCATACAGTCGCGCATTGCGCCAACACCCGGGAAAACAATTTTGTCGGCTTGTGCAATTAATTTTGGTTCATTGGTCACATCGACTGTAGCGCCCACATACTCAAGTGCTTTAGCTGCTGAGTGTAGATTGCCCATGCCATAATCAAGTAACGCGATACGTGTCATTAGAGGCTACCTTTTGTCGATGCAATCGTGTTTTCTGCACGTGGATCAACTTCACATGCCATACGTAAAGCACGAGCTAGCGCTTTGAACACACTTTCAATTTGATGGTGGCTATTTTTACCTTTCAAATTATCGATGTGTAAGGTCATAAGCGCATGGTTTACGAAACCTTGGAAAAACTCAGAAAATAAATCGACATCAAACGTACCGATTCGTGCACGGGTAAATGGAATATCCATAAATAAACCCGGACGACCAGATAAATCTACAACAACACGAGACAAGGCTTCGTCTAATGGTGCATAAAAATGACCATAGCGTTTTAAACCTTTTTTATCGCCTAAAGCTTGTGCAAAAGCTTGTCCAAGCGTGATTCCACAGTCTTCTACGGTGTGGTGATCGTCAATATCGAGGTCTCCGTCACAATGAATATCGATATCAAATAAGCCATGTCGCTTGATTTGGTCAATCATATGGTCTAAAAATGGAACTCCAGTGTTTAGTGTGCCTTGACCAGTACCGTCGAGATTTAATCGAACTCGAATTTTGGTTTCATTGGTATTTCTAACCACTTCACTGATACGTTGCGTCATGGACACGTTCCTCAAAAAACGTCAAAAATGATTGGATGTAACGATAATTTCGCTGTGACGAATTCGTGACAGCATCATAGTTTGCTCAGGAGGGTTAATCAATGCCTATTACCGTACATGCTTATAGTTCTCTAGATAATTCAGAGATTCGCGATCAGCTTGAGCGACTGTATGATACAAGTCCGGAGTTTGGTGACGGGCACGATGCGATTGAACAACTTGAACAAGATTTACAACAGTATACCACGCTATACACTGCCGAATTTAACACCAAAATTATAGGGGCAATGTGGTCTTCAGGACAAGGCGAAAGCAAGGTTCTTGAATATATTGTTGTGCATCCTGCCAACCGTGGTCGTGGGGTAGCAGAGCGTTTAGTTGAAGAAGCTTGTCGTATAGAAGAGTCAAAAGGCGTGAAAATTTTTGAGCCGGGTTGTGGTGCTATTCATCGCTGTTTGGCTCATATTGGTAAATTACACCATTAAAAGTCCAGTTCGTATGTGATGGTGATTTAAAAATAATCACTTGTTACAAAAAACACGGAAGTTGCTTGACGTGATCATATAAACATTGTTTAATACGCCCACTTCGGCGTGATAGCTCAGTAGGTAGAGCAACGGATTGAAAATCCGTGTGTCCCCAGTTCGATCCTGGGTCTCGCCACCATTATATGTGTTTTCAATCCCTGATCCCATCAGGGATTTTTTTTGAGTATAAAAAATACTCATTTAAATCAAAAACTCAGGATAATAGTTGACTATTGTTCTGAGATACGGCTTAATACAGGCCATCGGCGTGATAGCTCAGTAGGTAGAGCAACGGATTGAAAATCCGTGTGTCCCCAGTTCGATCCTGGGTCTCGCCACCATATTCGAAAAAGCCTCATACATAACGTATGAGGCTTTTTTCATGCCTATTGTTTTATGTGAACAAATCATTTTCTTACTTGTGGGTAAAATGAGATTTATCCACAAGCACTGTCACTTATCCCCAAGTTCTTATTATGTCAAAGCTATAACAAGTAAGGGCCTAATCATGTGAACTATCGTTAATTAGACGTTTTCCTAAACATACCGCTTCTACTTCGTCATAGCCGAGCTGTTCATAAAAATTCAGTACATTTAGGTTATCTTTACGCACCAATAATTGTAGTTTTGGGCAGCCCCGAGCAATCAGTCGCTTTTCAAGCTGCTGAACGAGCGCTGTAGCTATTCCTAAGCGTTGTTGGTGGGGGTGAACAGCCAAATAATTAATCCAGCCTCTATGGCCGTCATAGCCGCCCATAAGCGTGCCAATGAGTTGCTCATCTTTAATGGCAACCAAAAATAAATCATCTTGTTGTGAGACTTTTCTGAAAATATCGGTTTCAGGATTATTCCAAGGACGAGTCAGGCCGCAGCTTTCCCATAAAATAACGACATCTTCCAGATCCGCATTTGTAAATTGACGAATAATAAACATATGGATTTCTACTTTTTGTTTTGATGTGCTGAAAAGATAAAATAAAAATTCGGGCTTGAGCAGTATTTTATGAATAATTTAAACAAATAAAAAAGCACCCCCATAGGAGTGCTTGAATTAAACCAGTTATTTAAGCTGATTTTGCAACTGGTGCTGCTTGAAGCATTTGACCTGTTTCTTCGAAGTTTGCATGCCAAGACAATGCTTCACGAAGTAAATGAGGCGTATGTCCCCCTTTAGCGCATGCACGATCAAAGTAATCATTTAATGCATCACGGTAAAGTGGATGTACACAATTGTCGATAATAGCGCGAGCACGTTCACGAGGTGCTAAACCGCGTAAGTCTGCTAAACCTTGCTCTGTCACTAAAATATCAACATCGTGTTCACTGTGGTCAACGTGACTCACCATTGGCACGATAGAAGAGATATCGCCGCCTTTAGCAATTGATTTAGTCACAAAGATCGCCAAGTGAGCGTTACGAGCGAAGTCACCTGAACCACCAATACCGTTCATCATTTTAGTACCGCACACGTGAGTCGAGTTCACGTTACCGTAAATATCAAACTCAAGTGCAGTATTAATGCCGATAATACCTAAACGGCGAACCAGTTCAGGGTGGTTAGAAATTTCTTGTGGACGAAGTACTAATTTGTCTTTGTAAGCTTCAATATTGCCAAAAACTTTTTCGCCACATTTTGCAGAAAGTGTAATTGAGCTGCCAGAAGCAAATTTCATTTTGCCTGCATCAATTAATTCAAAAGTACAGTCTTGTAATACTTCTGAGTACATGATGAGGTCTTCAAAGTCAGAATCTTTTAAGCCTGTTAATACAGCATTGGCAATAGAACCGATACCTGCTTGTAATGGGCCAAGGCTTTTTGGTAAGCGACCTTCAGCAACTTCTTTGTTAAAGAAAGCGATCAGGTGGTTTGCAATGCCTTGAGTTTCATCATCTGGCGGAGTTACCGTTGATGGTGAGTCATGCGTATCGTTAAATACAATACCGACAATCTTTGCAGGATCGATTTGGATTGCTGATGTACCAATGCGCTCATCCACTTTTGTTAATGGAATTGGAGTACGTGTTGGACGATAGGTGGGAATGTAGATGTCGTGCAAACCTTCAAAGCTTTCGCTTAAAGATGTGTTGATTTCAACAATTACTTTCTCGGCAAAAATAGCAAAACTTGCAGAGTTACCCACAGAAGTCGTTGGAATAATGCCGCCATCTTCAGTAATTGCAATTGCTTCAATCACTGCAACATCAGGACGTTTAAGCTGTTGGTTACGCATTTGCTCAACAGTTTCAGACAAATGTTGGTCAATAAACATAACTTCGCCATTGTTAATGGCGCGACGTAAGGTATTGTCCACTTGGAATGGCATACGACGAGATAAAACACCTGCTTCCGTGAGTTGTTTGTCTAAGTCGTTACCTAAGCTGGCACCCGTAATTAACGTGATTTTTAACGGATTTTTCTTTGCAAGTTCTACAAGTGCTTGTGGAACAGCTTTAGCTTCACCAGCACGAGTAAAACCACTCATACCTACGGTCATTCCATCTTCGATGAATTGTGCAGCTTGTTCAGCACTGATGACCTTGTCATGAAGAGAAGCTAGGCGAATACGACTTAAAGACATTGGACATCCTCAGAATTGTCAAAACATAGGGGATTTTAGCTATGAAAAATTGAAAAGTGCATAGGTGTTAGGCTAAGGTCTAATTTTGTAAATAAATGGTGGTATAAAATATATTTATAGTTTTTATTTTATTGATTTTTAATTATTTTATTTGTCTTTAAAATGAGGCTTTTAATAACTAACTGGTTAAATTAAAAGCGCTCACTCAAAGTTTGTTTTATTTTTTCTAATGGATTGATCGAGCTATTTTCTTCAGTGCTTGGTTTCGGGATAGGTAAAGAAATAATAACTTCTAAACCGCCTTGTTCACGGTTATGAATTTGAATTTCACCATGATGAATATCAACAATACGTTTGACAATCGCAAGACCAAGACCGCTTCCTTGAACTGTTCTTGCCGAGTTTCCTCTAACAAAAGGTTGCATTAACTCTTCTATTTGATCTGCTGGAATACCTTCACCATGATCGGCAACAGTAATTAAAATATGTTCATTTTCAACTTTTGCACTGAGCTCTATCGGTTCAGCACCATAGCGTTTTGCATTGTTAATCAGGTTGGCAATAAGTCGCTTTAAAGAAAGGCTACGTGCCGGAATAATTGGCACATCCTGCATTTCGAAGTGAATATCAAGTGGCTTAAACTGGATAACAAGTTCTTGCAAAAGCATATTGATATTGGTGTCTTTCAATTCTTCATCTGAGCCATCACGCATATAGGAAATGAACTGATTAAGAATCGCATCCATATCATCTACGTCATAGACCAGACCTTCACGTAAAAACTCATCAGGTAACATTTCCGCCGTTAAGCGAATACGTGTAAGAGGAGTCCTTAGATCATGTGAAATGCCGGCCAGCATAATACGTCGTTCACGCTCAGTTTGGTCAAGCGTATAAACCATGCGGTTAAAGGCTTGGTTCACCTGACGAATTTCCAGTGGACCATGATTAGTATCTAAATAGGGAGCTGTTCCAGCCTTACTATATTCATTGGCAGCATTTTGCAAACGACGTAAAGGGCGGTTCATCTGCCTAACTAAAATCAGAATAATAATAGCTGAAAGTAATGGAACACCAACGATCCAACCAACTAATAGCTCAGGGCTATAATTGGCATAGGTTTTTAAAGGTTCACGGACCCAGTTCCCGTGCATTTCAGGTGTTTGAATCCAGATGCGTGGGCTAGGCTTAAACTGGAAGTAAACCGTAACATCCTTCGTCCCAATCTCATTTGCCAGTTTTTGTTCGATCTGATTGGTAAAAAACTCAGC
This sequence comes from Acinetobacter sp. AOR14_HL, assembly GCF_027855175.1. Lineage (NCBI taxonomy): Bacteria > Pseudomonadati > Pseudomonadota > Gammaproteobacteria > Moraxellales > Moraxellaceae > Acinetobacter > Acinetobacter sp. AOR14_HL. Next base: position 274,542 of record NZ_JAKTII010000011.1, read on the forward strand.
AATAACTTTATCGCGGACGCTTGGATATTCTTTGGGGTTGGTAACGTATTCAATACCAACGCGATTACGTAACCACGTATCAACATCAACTTCGTTGTCACGATGAAAAATTCGTATATCTGGATTGTTGACGAGTTCAAGTTCAACTGCTAAATAACGGGCGTGTTGTTGAATTTCAGGTAAATAGAGGGTGCGCCAAAAGAACCATAACGACATAAACAAGCTAAAAAATACCACCAGCAGTACCAGAATGGTGGTACGCATGGCAGCAGAGCGTGGCTTAATTTTGTCGAGAAAACGTTCCCACCGAGTTCGTTTCCGTTCAGAGTAGGTAGCGTAGTCAGTAAAGTTTTGTGGCGCGATTGGTTCTAAACTCACTCTATTTTATCTCAAGCTTATTCCGCACCATCTGGAACAAATACATAACCCACGCCCCATACAGTTTGGATATAACGTGCACGTGCAGGATTATCTTCAATTAAACGACGTAGACGAGATACTTGGACGTCAATTGAACGTTCCATTGCACCCCATTCACGACCACGAGCCAAATTCATGAGTTTGTCGCGCGTTAATGGTTCACGTGGGTGTTGTACCAATGCTTTTAATACTGCAAATTCGCCAGTCGTTAAGGTAACGATTTGTCCTTCGCGTGTCAGCGTGCGGGTAGATAAGTCTAAAGACCATGGTCCAAAGCTTACAACTTCAACTTGTTGGCTTGGAGCACCGGGAACTTCACGAACTTGGCGACGCAATACAGCACGGATACGGGCTAAAAGTTCATTTGGGTTAAATGGTTTTGGTAAATAATCGTCTGCACCAGCTTCCAGACCTGCAATACGGTCTGAATCGCTACCACGCGCTGTTAACATGATAATAGGTGTATCAATATTTGATTGGCGTAAACGACGGCAAATACTCAAACCATCTTCAACTGGCAACATAAAGTCGAGTACGATAAGTGAAAATAACTCACGTTGTAATAAACGGTCCATTTGCGAAGCATCGTGGGCAGTTTTTACAACAAAGCCTTTATCTTCCAAAAAACGTTGCAAGAGGGTACGTAAACGCACATCGTCATCGACCACTAAAATACGTTCGACACGATCCGTTTCGTTGTGTACGGTTTCAGGATGTTCAGCAGGTACAACTAAACTCATGATGTACTCCCTTTTAAAGTCATAATTTATATATTATTGGGTCGGTCAGGCTTATTGCCAGCAAGCCCTCAGTATAATGCTGATGTTCTCGTTAAGACTATGTATCAATTTGCTCAAAATTACAATTTTCAAGGTGGTTTGAAACCAAAAAACAACATCTTAAGCCCATAATTTAGCAAAGACTGATCTAAAAAAACAAATACTTAAATATTTGATAAATTTTTAATAATTAAATAGTAATAACTAATTGTTTCAAATAGGTTATTTTAGGTAAATCAACTTGGTTGTTATAAAGTTTTTAATTGTTGAAGTAAGTAGATAGTTGGGTTTGTTAAAAGATTGGACGAATAAAACGTTGTTGAATCGCTATATTTTTAGCTTTTGAGGAATGTATCAATATGATCATTTTCTCATAATTTATAATAAAATTTTGTCACTTTCATGACACAAGGCCTACGTTTATATTTTATAAAGATTAAAAAACAGAGCTCAGCCTCAACTTTTTCATACTTGAACTCCTGTTTTTATGTGCTCTAGTAGTCGTAAAAACTATAAATATTCAGAGTCAATACAAAAAAACGTTTTGAATACGCAAACAAGTGTGGATTTTATGGGCTTGGTCTTTATAATCAGTGCTTTTAAACTTTATCCTTGTGGGATCAAACACGATGACTGACTTAGTTCAGCAGTTGGCAAGTGAGCTTGCCGTACGTCCAAACCAAGTAGAAGCTGCCATCCGCTTAATTGATGAAGGTGCCAGTGTTCCATTTATTGCCCGTTACCGTAAAGAAGTAACACAAGGTTTAGATGATACGCAGTTACGCCAATTAGATACTCGTTTAGCGTATTTACGTGATTTATATGAGCGCCGTGAAAAGGTTATTCAGTCATTGCAAGAACAGAATAAATTGAGTGATGACTTGTTGGCGCGGGTGAATGCAGCCGAAACAAAAAATGCTTTAGAAGAAATTTATGCACCGTATCGCCCTAAGCGTACAAGTAAGTCTTTTAAAGCAAAAGAAGCAGGTTTAGGACCAATTGCTGAAAAAATTATTGCAGAACAAGTTGACCCAACAGAAGCATTGGCTGGATTCAGTCACGAAGACTACCCAGATGTTGAAAGTCAGTTAGATGCGATTCAGCATATTCTGATTGATGACTGGGCACAAAATATTTCACTTACTACAGAATTAAAAACAACTTTTGCAAAAACTGCGGTTTTAAAAAGTGCAGTTGCATCTGAAGAAAAGAAAGAAGTTGGTAAAAAATTCCGTGATTACTTTGAATTCTCTGAAGGTCTAAACAAATTACCTTCTCATCGTTTATTGGCGATGTTACGTGGTCGTCAAGAAAACGTATTGGGTTTGAAAGTAGATGGTGAAGATGATGCACCATTGGCGCGTATTGAAACTGAATACAACCTTGAGCAAATTCAACCTCAAGCACGTCAGGATTTCTTAAAGCAAACTGCAAAATTATTCTGGTTAGGTAAGATTCGTCCTCAAATCGAACATTCATTGCTGACAGAAAAACGTCTTACTGCCGAAGCAGAAGCAATGCAGGTATTTGCTGAAAATCTTCGTCATTTATTATTGTCAGCACCAGCTGGTAGCCGTACGACTTTGGGTGTTGACCCTGGTATTCGTACAGGTGTGAAACTTGCAGTGATCAGCGATGCAGGTGATGTACTTGCTCACAGCACGATTTATCCATTTGCTCCAAAAGAAGATAAAGAAGGCTCAATCGCTGAACTTGCACGCCTATGCCGTGAATATAATGTAGAGCTCATTGCAATTGGTAATGGTACAGCTAGCCGTGAAACAGAAGCTGTTGTTGCTGAAATGATGGCTGCGAATACTGATCTGAATTTAACACGAATCACTGTAAGTGAAGCGGGTGCATCTGTTTACTCTGCAAGTGAACTTGCGTCGGCAGAACTTCCAGAACTTGACGTTTCAATTCGTGGTGCAGTTTCTATTGCTCGCCGTTTACAAGATCCACTTGCTGAACTTGTTAAGATTGATCCGAAATCAATCGGTGTGGGCCAATATCAACACGATGTGAACCAAACTGGTTTGGCAAAAACACTTGATGCAGTGGTAGAAGACTGTGTGAATGCTGTCGGTGTTGATGTAAATACCGCTTCACCAGCAATCTTGGCTTATATCGCAGGTTTAAACAAGGCAATTGCTCAACAAATTGTTGAATACCGCAAAGAGCATGGCCGTTTTGATAACCGCCAAGCGTTGAAAAGCGTACCACGTTTAGGCGAGCGTACTTTTGAACAGGCAGCTGGTTTCTTGCGTATTCAAAATGGTTCTGAACCTTTAGATGCCTCTTCTGTTCACCCTGAAAGTTATGGTCTTGTTGAGAAAATTGTTGCAGCAAAAGCAACAACTGTTAAAGACATCATTGGTAATACCGAAATCATTCGCCAAGTAAAAGCTGATGAATTTGTTGATGACAAATTTGGTTTACCAACAATTCAAGACGTTTTAGCTGAACTTGAAAAACCGGGTCGTGACCCACGTCCAGAGTTCCGTACTGCTAAATTCCGTGAAGATATTACTGAAGTTGGTCAATTGACAGAAGGTATGCAGCTTGAAGGTGTGATCACTAATGTCACAAACTTTGGTGCCTTTGTTGATATTGGTGTACATCAGGATGGCTTAGTTCATATTTCTGAATTAGCAAATGAATTCGTATCTGATCCGCATAAAGTTGTAAAACCGGGCCAGATTGTACAAGTGCGTGTTATGCAGGTTGATGTTGAACGTAACCGCGTGAACTTAAGTATGCGTGCTGAAGGTTCTGCGCCTGTTAAAGCGCCGCGTCCACCACGTCGTGAGCAAAATACAGAACAGCGTTTTGAGCGTAAACCTCAAGCTAAGCGTCCTCAACCGCGTAAAGATCAAGCTGAACGTCCTCAGCGTAGCAAGCAAGATAAACCACAAGAACAAAAGATTGGCGGTTTAGGTGCATTGTTACTACAAGCAGGGATTAAAGGCTCTAAATAAGAGTTTTTAATTGATAAAAAGGCCTCCAATCGGAGGCTTTTTTTATGGGTTAAGAATTATTTTTTAACAGTTCTATAAAAGCAAATAAGAAAAAAATCGCAGTCGTAAAGATGAGGTGAATCTTAAGATCAACAAAACGTTGTGAAACCTACAATCAAATATACAACGTTATAGCATAACTCAACTTTAACGATATCCAGTTGTCCGACACCATCAACCAAGCCTTGAAGCAATTAATCACTTTCAGGCTGTAATAGTACAACTTTGCTTATTTCTTTATATTATAAATGGTTGTTTTATGTCGGTTTTAAACCTGAAAAATAGATTTCATTTAAAAGATCTCCTGTCCGGAGTGGTCGTATTCCTTGTGGCATTACCGCTGTGTTTGGGTATCGCTTTAGCCTCAGGAGCTCCCATTATCTCTGGCATTATTGCTGGTATTGTTGGTGGTATTATTGTTGGCTTACTGAGTGGTTCCCACATCAGTGTAGCCGGACCAGCAGCAGGACTAACTGCTGTCATCCTTGTACAGTTAGAACAATTAGGCGGCAATTATGCCGCTTTTTTATTGTGTATTATTTTCGCAGGTGTTCTACAAATTCTCTTTGGATTATTTAAGTTAGGTTTTTTTGCAAACTTTATTCCAAATAATGTCATTTTGGGTTTACTGGCGGCCATTGGTGTCATCCTGATTGCGACACAATTGCCTTATCTGTTTGGTCTTTCTGATTTTTCATGGAAACAGGTTTGGACTTCAACGCCAGATGCATTTCTTCAGCGTTTTGATGGAGGAGCTGCACTCATTGGTTTGCTCAGTTTATTCTTAATTTTAGCGTGGGATAGCAGTCCACTCAAAAAACTAGCTTTACCTTCTGCTCTGATTGCAGTTGTGTTGGCAGCGGTTTTAAATTTTATTTTGGTGAGTATTGGCTCACCCTGGGCAGTGCAAGTTGATAACCTCATTCAATTGCCGAATATATTGCAAGCACCCGAAGAAGTATTAATTTTCCCTGATTTTAGCTATTTAGCTGAGCCTATGATTTACACAGGAGCAGTTACGCTTGCTGTCGTGGCATCTTTAGAAACATTATTGAATTTGGAAGCGGCAGATAAAATCGATCCTCAAAAACGCTCTTCTCCTCCTAACCGTGAACTCTGGGCACAAGGTACAGGTAACATTATTTCGGGCTTAATTGGTGGCATGCCCGTGACCTCGGTTATTGTGCGTAGTTCGGTGAATGCAAATACAGGCGCGCGTAGTAAATGCTCTACCATTATTCATGGCGTATTATTGCTACTGGCAGTTTTGTTCTTCGTGCCATTAATGAACATGATTCCTCTGTCTGCATTGGCTGCGATCTTAATCGTGACAGGCTTTAAGCTTACTCATCCAAAACTATTTAAACAGCTTTATCAAAAAGGTTGGAAACAGTTTTTACCTTTTATTATTACCTTGGTTGCAATTTTACTGACCGATCTTTTAATGGGAATTTTAATTGGTCTGTTCACCAGTAGTGCTTTTATTCTCTATGGTAATTTTAATAAAGGTATTCGTGTTTATAGAGAGAAGCGCTTGCATGGTGTAGTGACTCGTATTGAACTTCCATCACAAGTGACCTTTCTTAATCGTTCTGCGCTTATTTCAGCATTGGAACATGTACATAAACATCAGCAACTTATTATTGATGCGACTCAATGTGATTCGATCGATCCTGATATATATCAAGTTATTCAAGATTATCAAAGTGAAACTGCCATTAAACGCCAAGTAAATCTTAAACTGGTCGGGTTCAAACAGCACTATCAAGACGTTGATGATGCGGTGCTTGATATTGATATTAGTACACATGATTTGCAACAAAAGCTGAGTCCTCAACAGGTTGTAAACTTACTTAAAGAAGGGAACGAACGTTTTGTAAAAAATGAACGTCTACAGCGAGATATTTACCGACAAATCCGAGTTACTGCAGATGAAGGGCAGCATCCGATCGCAGCAGTCCTTGGTTGTATGGACTCACGTGCTCCTACCGAAATGATTTTTGATGTGGGTATTGGTGATCTGTTCAGCTTGCGAATCGCAGGTAATATTGCTGGACAAAAAGTATTGGGTTCACTTGAATTTGCGTGTCAGGCTAAAGGCTCTAAAGTGATTGTAGTCTTAGGGCATACCGATTGCGGTGCGGTTACGAGCGCATGTCAGTTACGCTTAGAGCATAAGCAAGTGTCTGATGTGAAGGAAATGCCACATATTCAATATGTGCTTGGACCGTTAATGCATTCGGTTAATAGCGTATATGACATTATGCAGCCACGTGAATTAGGTAATGCTTTTATTAGCCAAGTGACAGCAATGAATGTTCATTACAACATCCAGTACATTATTAATAATAGCAGTGTGCTTAAAGATATGGTTGATCGAGGTGAGATCGTAGTTGTGGGTGCAATTTACGATGTAAAAACAGGGCACGTTCAGTTTCTTGACTGATAAATTCTTTAATAAAAAAGCGCCTTATTTAAGGCGCTTTTTTATTCGTTATGCGATTAACTCAAAATTACCAGTGTTCGCCTGGGAAAATTCGTGCATATGCTTTTTGTGCCCAATTCAGTTTTTCAGCTTTTTCACCTTTTGCTGCATCCGAACTTGGGAATAAGCGGAAGCCAATCGACATAAACATATTGTTGATACCCGGTGCAACCGAATAAGTCATTGAAGCTAAACGCCCTAAGTTGGTTGCCATACGTTTTGGACGTTTCACAATTGCATAAGCAATTAAGTCAGCAGCCTGCTCAGGTGAAAGTGTTGGTACATATTTATAAATTTTGGTTGGTGCAATCATTGGAGTACGAACCAACGGCATATAGATTGAAGTAATCGCGATTTTATGTGCATGAACCTCAGCTGATAGGCAGCGGCTAAATGCATCGAGAGCAGCTTTAGATGCGACATAGGCAGAGAAGCGAGTCGCATTTGCTAACACACCAATCGAGCTAATATTAATAATTTGCCCATCTTTACGTTGAATCATATGAGGCAAAATATTGAGAACTAAGCGCACTGCGCCAAAATAATTTAACTGCATCGTGCGTTCAAAGTCATGGAAACGATCATAAGACTCATGTACGGCACGGCGAATAGAGCGACCGGCGTTATTAATTAAAATATCAATGTGATCAACCGTAGCTAAAATTTCTTTAGATACTTGATCAATCGTATCCATATCGTTGAGATCACATGGGAAAATTGATGCCTTACCGCCACGACTTTCAATACCTGCTTTTACTTCTTCCAAAGTTTCTTGAGTACGGGCAACAAGTAAAACATGAGCACCAGCATCAGCAAGTTTGTTTGAAATCGTTAATCCGATTCCACTCGAGGCGCCTGTCACTAAAATGACTTTATCTTGTACCTTTTCCTGGAACAGAGCTTCTAATTTTTTATTCACAGCATTTTACCTAAGTAGGGGCAGGGACTATTTATTCCGGTATGTAATTTTTATTTTTTACAACCGTAGGTTCATCCAAATGAACTCATAAATATAGTTCTTATCTTAATAGATGTTTAAAAATTGTCTAGTCTGTAAATATATGAAATTTAACAATTTATTTAGAGTAAAAACTCTAAAATAGTATCTTAATCCATTAATTGTTTTTAGTCCTGTCATGAGCAGAAAATAAAAAAGCCTCTGTTTCCAGAGGCTTGTTAGGTAGTTTAAAAGTTATACAGCTGAAAGGGCTTGATCTAAATCGGAGATTAAGTCATCGATATGCTCAATACCAATCGAAAGACGGACCATATCTTCACTTACGCCCGCAGCTTTAAGTTCTTGTTCGTTGAGCTGGCGATGAGTTGTCGTTGCAGGGTGGCAAGCTAAACTTTTTGCATCGCCAATATTTACGAGACGAGTAAACAGTTGTAGTGCATCGATGAAGCGAGTACCGCCTTCGAGACCATCTTGCACACCAAAAGACAAAATTGCAGAAGGCTTGCCTTTTACATATTTTTGAGCCAGTTGGTGCTGTGGGTGATCTTTGAGGCCTGCATAATTCACCCATTTTACTTTTGGATGATTCTGCAAATATTCCGCAATTTTTTGAGCATTTTCAGTATGGCGTTCCATCCTTAAATTTAGAGTCTCTAGACCCTGTAAAATCAAGAACACACTTAAAGGGCTAATTGCCGCGCCTGTATTACGTAATGGAACTACGCGAGCTCGTGCAATATAAGCTGCTTCACCTAATGCTTCGACATAATTAACCCCGTGATAACTTGGGTCAGGCGTGTTCAAAACTTTAAAGCGTTCCGGATATTTACCCCAAGGGAATTTTCCGCTATCGACAATCGCACCGCCAATGCTATTGCCATGACCACCGATATATTTTGTAAGAGAATGAATGATGATATCGGCACCATATTCAAATGGTTTTAATAAAGCAGGGGTGGCAACGGTATTGTCTACAACGACTGGAACACCATATTCATGAGCAATTTTAGCAATGGCCTCTAGATCAATAATATTTCCGAGTGGGTTGCCAATCGACTCAACAAAAACAAGCTTGGTTTTATCATCAATTAAGTTACGTAAGCTTTCAGGCTTTTGGTAATCAAAAAAACGAACTTCAATTCCTTGTTTCGGTAAGGTATGGGCAAATAAGTTATAGGTTCCACCATACAATGTTGAGACCGAGGCGATATTGTCTCCCGCTTCGGTAATCGTTTGAATAGCATAGGTAATTGCGGCCATACCAGATGCTAATGCTAAAGCACCAATTCCACCTTCAAGCGCGGCAAGACGCTGTTCAAGCACAGAGGTGGTTGGGTTCATAATACGGGTATAAATATTACCTTGAACCTTTAAATCAAAGAGGTCAGCGCCGTGCTGGGTATTATCAAATGCATAAGATGTGGTTTGATAAATAGGGACTGCAACAGCTTTTGTGGTCGCCTCTGGTGAATAGCCTGCATGAATGGCTAAGGTTTCATCTTTATAAGTCATGATTACTTCATCTTCGTGAGTTAAATATTGAGCGAGTCTAGCCTAAAATTCATCTTGAAAATTGCAGAAATTCTGGTTTGTTTTCTAATTTTAGGAATAAAGATAGAAAAATATACGCTGAAACCTTGTATAAATCTTATACATAAACATTTTGCAACTTATTGAAAAAGAAAATTGTTTGATAAATCCGTACGATGGAAATCATAACTTCAAGTCAAAGAGGTTTTCAGCGTATAATACGCGCGATTATTTATCGCTTATTGCGATGTACTGGTTTTTCAATTGAGGAGTCCTGCGTGGCCCAATATATTTATACGATGAACCGAGTGTCTAAGATGGTTCCGCCAAAGCGCGAAATCTTAAAAGACATCTCTTTATCATTTTTCCCGGGTGCCAAAATTGGTGTGCTCGGTTTGAACGGTGCAGGTAAATCTACCTTGCTTCGTATTATGGCTGGCGTAGATAAAGATTTCTCTGGTGAGGCTCGTGCACAACCTGGAATTAAAATCGGCTATTTAGAGCAAGAACCACCGCTAGATCCGACTAAAGACGTTCGTGGTAACGTTGAAGATGGCGTGCGTGAAGCTTTAGATGCATTAGAACGTCTTGATCAAGTTTTTGCAGAATATGCAGATCCAGATGCAGATTTTGATGCACTTGCAAAAGAGCAGGAAAAATTAGAATCAATTATCCATGCTTGGGATGCACATAACCTAAACAACCAGCTTGAAATTGCTGCGGATGCTTTGAATCTTCCAGCTTGGGATGCAGACGTATCATTACTTTCAGGTGGTGAACGCCGTCGTGTTGCACTTTGCCGTTTATTGCTTTCTAAGCCAGATATGTTACTTCTGGACGAACCGACGAACCATTTGGATGCAGAATCTGTAACTTGGTTAGAACGTTTCTTGAAAGATTTCCCTGGCACTATCGTTGCGATTACGCATGACCGTTATTTCTTGGATAACGTGGCTGAGTGGATTCTTGAACTTGACCGTGGTATGGGTATTCCTTATCAAGGTAACTATTCTTCTTGGTTAGAACAAAAGAATGCTCGTTTAGAGCAGGAAAATAAACAAGAAGAATCTTTTGCTAAAGCATTGAAAAAAGAACTTGAATGGGTTCGTTCAAATGCGAAAGGTCAGCAAAAGAAAAACAAAGCGCGTATGGAACGTTTTGAAGAGCTTAACTCTAAAGAATTCCAACAACGTAATGAAACATCTGAAATCTATATTCCACCTGGCCCACGTTTGGGTAACAAAGTTGTGGAAGTGGAAGGCATCAGTAAATCATTTGATGGTCGCTTGTTGTACGAAAACTTAACGTTTACCGTACCTCCAACAGCGATTGTTGGTATCGTTGGTCCAAACGGTGCAGGTAAAACGACTTTATTCCGTATGATGACTGGCGAACAGCAACCTGATACAGGTACTGTGACCTTAGGTGAGTCGGTTAAAGTTGCTTATGTTGGTCAGATCCGTGACACTCTAGATAATAATAAAACTGTTTGGGAAGAAGTTTCTGGCGGTTTAGATATCTTAAAAATCGGTGATTACGAAATCGCGTCACGTGCTTATATCGGCCGTTTTAACTTTAAAGGTCAAGATCAGCAAAAACGTGTGGGTGAATTGTCTGGTGGTGAGCGTAACCGTTTACAACTTGCGAAGATCTTACAGTTAGGTGCAAACGTAATCTTACTGGATGAGCCATCAAACGACTTGGATATTGAAACTTTACGTGCACTTGAGGATGCAATTCTTGTATTCCCAGGTACGGTAATGGTGGTATCGCATGACCGTTGGTTCCTTGACCGTATCGCGACACATATCTTGTCATTTGAAAATGAACAGCCGGAATTCTACGCTGGTAACTATGCTGAATATGAAGCATATCGCCAGTCACGTTTAGGTGATGATGCTGCTCAAAAACGTACCAAATACAAAAAAATTAGCGGTTAATCTCTGTTAATTTAAAAAACCAGCCTAAGGGCTGGTTTTTTTATTTTCTATCAAAAATATTAAGGAATAAGAAATTAAAATTTCTTAAAGTGATTGAATTTATACTTATATTTTTGATTTATTAAGATTAATATTAAGTCTTAATTTATTAAAAGGTAAATATACCTTTCTGGAAAATCATGAAAAAATTTAAACTTTATACTATTGCTTTAGGGGTAGCTGTTGCTACACAACTTACTGGATGTCTTTCAGTAAAATCTTATGTTGATCCTGCTTATAAGTCTGTTACCTATTCGGATATTAAAAAACCGGCTCAACCTATTCCAGTGTTTTTAACTACTGAATTTCAAAGAAATGGAGCGGTTGTTCCAAAAGCAGGTAAAGAGCTACAATCAGCAGTTGAGCGTAGTTTAAGAGCAACAGGCGTATTTTCTCCAACAGCTCAGTCAAATGGCGAGAAGCAGGCAAAATTACATTTAACCGCGAATAATGTGGCTGATTTAGGTGAGGCTGCGGGTAAAGGGGTTTTAACTGGTCTGACTTTTGGTGCTGTTGGTAATGCGATTGCTGATAAATATGAGTTTAAATTTAACTATGTTGATGCTCAAGGTAAAGAAACATCTGAGCGTTACCCGCATATGATTTTAACAACCGTTGGAAATAAAAAAGCGCCTATTGAAAATGTGCAACCAATGTCGATCAACGAAGCATTTAATAAAGTTGTTGATGATGTTGTGATTCGTTTTTCTTCTGACTTACAAAAACAGCAATAAGCATCTAGTTTAAGTAAATAAGCTATTGGCGGATGAAATATTGTCCGTTATTTAAAAACCAGCCTAAGGGCTGGTTTTTTTGTTTTAGGAATTTCAGTGCTTTATTTATTAAAGTCACCATGTAAATCTGCCCATATTAAAGAGGGTGCAAAAACAATTACATCAAAGGTCATTGCTAAAGGGTACAAAACCTTGCGGGTTGCACGCTTGAATGGATGTTTCTTAGTTGTTTCAATTTTTTCCTGTAATTCAACCACGTATGGGGTTACTAGTTTTTGTTGAATATCTTTTAGGTCCTTAGTGTCATAAAGTTGCCCTTTGAAAAGAATATTAATATAGGGATATGGGGTATTCTCTTGAGCTTGGAGCATGGCAAAATTCTGTTTAAAACCCAAACCCTTTAACATATCTTTTTGTTTTTCATTTAGATTTCCCATACGTGTATTATAGCGAACTTGTATTACTCCGTGAAAATGATTTGGATCATCCATGGTGAGTACAAGTGGAGAGGGGATATTAAGCGTTCTTTCGGTGGCTGGAATGGTTTTAATAATTTTTAGAAACTCTGCGCTACCATCAGTCATTAAATAATTATAGTCTTGACCTATAAATACTAATCCTTGTTCCTGCTGATTTTTAACTGCCTGGCCTAGGGCAATAATTTGATCTGTTTTTAGAGTATTTGTCTGAACTTGAGTTGTTTCATCGGGCAAGGCTGATGATAGCATTGACGTTGCACAGCCAGTTAAGCCAAGGCAAATTGTTAATATAGATGCAGAAAAAAGCTTGTACATAATGATTGCTCAATAATAAGTTATTTTTGTCTCGTCTAACGTGAGATAAGTTTTAAATTAAAAGGTGGGGGTATGAATCGAGGTTTTGTAATTTTATTACATGCCTACTGCCTGTTATAGTGGCTTTGTTCAACTTTTTAGTTTAATGGTGCGCTTTTGCCACGTTCCGCAATTTTTATGTCCGTCTTGTTTAGTTTGCTTATATTCCAGAGTTTATGGAATGTGGCAGCAGCATTTTGCGCGCATGAAAATCAGGAAAAAGCATTGCATCATTTCGGGCATCATGCAGCTTTGAATGTTTATCAAACTTCACATCAAACGCATGCTGAACAGAACGATGCCGGAAACACCTCTCATAAAGCTCCCTTAAATTTGCAAGATCACCATGATCATTTGCCTTCATGTTTTCATGTTGTAATGACTGAAGTTGCAAAACAAGCTGAAGCACCTGTAGTACATGTGCAGGAACTCTCACAAATTTATCACTGGTCTAATTCTTACCAGTCACCCCATCTTACTGCTTTAAAACCTCCTCCTGTTTTAACCCCGCTATAGGTGGGGTAGCCAAAATAAGCCCACCGCATCTCTTATTTATTGCGGGGCAAAAACATGTCTTCTATTTTTTCAAATCGAGTGAGTTCTACTTATCACTTAGAGAGTAACGTTAAGATAACGTTAAAAAAAGTTTTAACCATCTCAAGTCTATCTGTTGCCATGCTATTGGCTGCACAAGTAACGATGGCTCAGTCTGAGATTCAACAAGAACGTTATATTCAAAAAGCAGCATTTACTTTTGACCAAGCCTTAGAGCAGGTACAAAAATATCAAAGTCAGCAAGGTGTTTGGCAAGCACAGCAGCAAATGGCTGAGGCTAATTTAAAGCAAAGTCGTTTATGGGCCAACCCAAGTCTTTCCATTGAGCAAACAGGTTTCCAGAGTGATCAAGAAAAAGAACTTGCGATAGGTATTTCTCAGCCTTTAGATCTTTTTGGACAACGTAAGGCTGCGCAAAACTTAGCAAAAGTGGAAATATCAAAAATTGATTTGGCTGAGCAGCGTTATCAAGCTGAACTTGGATTAATCGTTAAATATTTTTGGTCGCAAGTGGCTTTGCTTGAGCTTGAAAAGTCTCTCATTGGCGAGCAGCTATTCGTCAGCCAAGAAAATTTACAAGCATCAGAAAAGCGTTATCAGGCAGGCAGTATTGCGCAAGTTGATGTAGACCGAGTGCGTATGTCTCACTTGGAAAATCAGCGTTTATACCAACAAGTCGATTTAAAACTCCAAGTTGCGAAACAACAATTGGTGAACTTATGGGGTGGTGGTTCAAGTCAGTTTCAGCTATTCCAAAGTCCAAACCAATTATGGGCGCTGGCAGCAAATGTAGAACCAAGCCAAGATTCACAAAATAATTTATTGGAGCGCTCTTTCCAGTTAGATTCTCTTGCACAGCAAGCCAATATTCAACAGCTTAAAGCAAAAGCAAGACCACAACCTACCGTAACTTTGGGTGTTAATAACACTCGCTCTCCAGAGCAGAGTACAGATAACCAAATTCGTTTAGGTGTGGAAATTCCTTTAAATCTTTTTAATCGCCAGCAATACGGAATCAAGATTGCTCAGGCCAAACAAGAGCTGTCTCAACGTCAGGAAACCTTTTATCGACAGCAGAATCAAGCAGATATTGAGACTTTGATGTCTGAATTGAAAGGTTTACGCATCCAGTTTAAACAACTGAATGATCAGCAAGTTCCTCTTGCGGCTCAAGTCCAACAAAAAACATTACAAGGTTTCCGTTTGGGTAAGTTCGCCGTTACCGATGTTCAGCAAGCCACCATGCAATTGCAAGATGTCCGTTTACGTAAAGTCGAGCTATTAAAACAGGCTTGGCAAAATTCAATTGAAATTCAAAGTTTGCGTCTTGGGTTAGAACCAGAACAGATCATGGCGAAAGATGCCTTAATGCAACTCAATCAACGTGCTTGGCAACAAAGTCAAACATTCCCAACTCAGGCAGGAGAATAATAATGTCGACAAATTTAAAGAAAAATTCTCAATGGCTTTGGGTGGGAGTGATTGCTGCAATCACTGCAATATTAATCGGTCTGCTCGTTTTAAATTCAAAAAATAAACCTGCCTCTTCTGAAGCCTCAGAAGAGCATGAGCATGCTGAAGAAGAGGGTGAAGGACATAATAAAGAGGGTGAAAAACCATTGATGCTCACTGCTCAACAAATGCAGGAACAAAATTTAAAAATTGAACAGGCTGAATTAGGTGAAGTTGCTCAGCTTCAAACCTATCCAGCCAAGCTGGTTGTAAATACTGACCGTCAAGCCCATGTCTCACCAAGTTTTAGTGGTCGTGTCGAAGCGGTCTATGTTGAATTGGGACAACAAGTTAAAAAGGGTCAGGCTCTCGCAAACTTATTGGTTCCAGATCTAGTCGATCAACAAGCTAATTTGCAAATTGCACAGTCTAATCTTGATTTAACGCGTCAGGACTATGAACGTGAACGTAGCTTATGGTCTCAGGGAATTTCTGCTAAACAAGACTATCAAAGAGCTTATAACGCTTACCAGCAAGCACAGATACAAGTTAAAGCAGCTCGCTCACGTTTAAGTGCATTCGGCGCAGGTTCCGGTTCAGGAGGACGCTACACCTTAACAGCGCCAATTGCTGGCATGGTGAGTAATAAAGATATTGTGGTAGGTGAAAACGTACAGCTAGCAGACCAGCTTTTTATTATTAATCAACTTGATCAGTTGTGGCTGGAGTTTATTTTACCAAGCACCGCAAATATGAATGTGCAGCCAAATCAGCAAATTGAATTTAAATCGTTGCAAACTGGGAATGTATTTACTGCACAGGTTCAAAGCTTAACAACAGAGGCTGATGCTCAGACAGGGCGCTTACAAGTTCGTGCTAAGGTTTTAGCAAATAATAGTGAATTACGTCCAAACCTAATGGTTAACGTTGAGCTAAATTCAGGTTCAACGCAAAAAGTAACACGTGTAAAAGCACAAGCGATCCAGCAAGTTGAAGGTAAAGACGTTATCTTTACTCCAAAAATGGTTAAAACAGGCTTTGAGTTTGAACCTGTCACGGTACAGTTGGGGCAACGTTCTAAAGATGGTCAGTGGGTTGAAGTTGTAAAAGGTATTAATCCAAGCCAGCGCTATGTTGCAGAAGGCAGCTTCTTGCTGAAATCCGAACTGGAAAAAGGAGAGGCGGAGCATGGACATTAATAAACCCGAACTGCCCAAACCCGAAGGACTATTTGACAGAGTTATTCAGTTTGCTATTCAAAATGCTATTTGGGTCATGCTATTTGTGCTGACATGGATTGGAGTCGGAATCTGGAGTTATCAAAAGCTTCCTATTGATGCGGTTCCAGACATTACCAATGCTCAAGTCCAGATTAATACTCAAGCAAATGGATATACCGCTTTAGAGGTCGAACAGCGGATTACCTATCCTATTGAAAATGCGATGGCCGGAATTCCTAATCTGGAACAGACTCGCTCTATTTCCCGTTATGGACTTTCTCAAGTCACCATCATTTTTAAAGATGGAACAGATATTTATTGGGCAAGACAACTGATTAACCAGCGTTTACAAGAGGCGGACGGACAACTACCTGAATCAGTTGATCCAGTTATGTCTCCTGTTTCAACGGGATTAGGTGAAATTTACCAATGGGTCGTAAAAGCAAAAGCTGGTGCTAAAAAAGCTGATGGTACAGCCTATACAGCTATGGATTTACGCGAAATTCAGGATTGGATTGTACGTCCTCAATTACAGCGGGTGAAAGGCGTAGCCGAAATTAACAGTATTGGTGGCTACAATAAAACCTATATTGTTTCTCCTGATTTAAAACGTTTGCAGCAGCTGCAAATTTCAATTAATGAATTTCAAACTGCTTTGCAAGAAAATAATGAAAATCGCGGTGCAGGTTTTATTGAAGAGAATGGCGAGCAGCTCACTGTTCGTGTTCCGGGCATGCTAAGTAGTGTTGAAGATATTCAAAACATTACTGTAAGCACTAAAAATGGTTTACCAATTCGTGTGGCAGATGTGGCGAATGTCTCTATTGGGCATGATTTAAGAACAGGCGCTGCAACTTACAATGGTGAAGAAACTGTTCTTGGCATAGCCATGATGATGATGGGGGAGAACAGCCGTACCGTTGCTCAGGCGGTTGATGCCAAAATTAAGGAAATCCAATCTACCCTACCTAAAGGTGTAGAAATCGAAACGGTTTATGACCGGACGAGTTTGGTAAACAAAGCAATTGCAACAGTACAGAAGAACCTCGTAGAAGGGGCGATTCTGGTTATTGTGATTCTGTTTATTTTCTTGGGAAATTTCCGAGCAGCTTTAATTACTGCCTGTGTTATCCCACTTTCGATGTTATTTACCCTTACGGGAATGGCTGAGCAAAACATTAGTGCCAACCTGATGAGCCTAGGAGCGCTTGATTTCGGGATTATTGTAGATGGTGCGGTTGTTATTGTAGAGAACTGTATTCGACGTCTAGCAGAAGCACAGCATGCTTTACATCGACCACTTACACGTACTGAGCGATTCAAAGAAGTTTTCCTTGCAGCAAAACAGGCCCGCCGACCGCTTATTTTTGGGCAAATGATTATTTTAGTGGTCTATTTACCTATTTTTGCTTTATCTGGCGTTGAAGCCAAAATGTTCCATCCGATGGCAATGACCGTGGTTATGGCGTTATTGGGTGCCATGATTCTTTCTGTGACATTTGTACCTGCGGCAGTTGCTCTTTTTGTTACGGGTGAAGTGAAAGAAAAAGAAACACGTTGGATGCTGCTTTTAAAGCAGAAATATCGAGATATTCTCGATCAGGCTTATCAACTTAAGATTGTGGTTCTTAGTTTTGCATTAAGTATTTTAGTGCTCACAGGTGTGTTAGCGACCCAAATGGGCAGTGAATTTGCTCCCCAGTTAAGTGAAGGTGACTTCGCCTTACAGCAAATGCGTTCACCTAGCACTGGACTCGAGCAGTCTTTGCGAATGCAAGAAAATACCGAAAAGCTCATTTTGAAAAACTTTCCAGAGGTAAAGGCTGTTTTTGCGCGAACAGGGACAGCTGAGGTTGCAACTGACGTGATGCCACCTAATATCTCTGATGCAGTCATTTTACTTAAACCTCATGATCAATGGCCAAACTCTAAAGAAACGCTAGATGAACTACGTTCGCGTATGCAGGCTTTCTTGGCGACATTACCAGGCAATAACAGCGAGTTCTCTCAACCGATTGAGCTGCGTTTTAATGAGCTGATTTCAGGCATTCGTAGCGATATTGGCGTCAAGATTTTTGGCGATGATATGCAAGTGCTTAATGAGCAGGCTCAGACATTGGCCCAAAAGATACAGACTATTTCTGGTGCTACAGCGGTTAAGGTAGAACAAACGAGCGGTTTGCCTGTGTTAAGTATCGAAATTAATCGTCCTTTGGCCGCGCAATATGGATTATCTGCCAAAGCCATTCAAGATATTGTGGCGGCAAGTGTCGGTGGACAAAATGTAGGGCAGATTTTACAAGGTGATAGACGGTTCGATTTTGAAATTCGCTTAGAGGATCAGCAACGTACCATTCAAAATTTAGCCCAACTTCCGATTCAATTACCAAATGGTGGTCTAATCCAGCTTCAAGATGTGGCTAAAGTTGAACGTACCTCAGGCTTAAATCAGGTAGGACGTGAAAATGGTAAGCGCCGTGTCATTATTACCGCTAACGTAGAAGGCCGTGATTTAGGATCATTTGTTCAAGAGCTAAGAACAACGCTCGCAAAAGAACAACTACCAGCAGGGTATTGGTTGGAATATGGAGGTCAGTTTGAAAATCTAGCTTCAGCTGCAGCACGAATGAAAATTGTTGTTCCATTAGCGCTTGCTATGATTTTCATTTTACTCATGGCTGTATTCCATAACATTAAAGAAAGTCTGTTGGTGTTTAGCGGCGTTCCGTTTGCTTTGTCGGGTGGCATTATCGCGCTTTGGCTGAGGGATATTCCACTTTCAATGTCGGCGGGTGTCGGTTTTATTGCTTTATCGGGTGTTGCTGTTTTGAATGGCCTGGTGATGCTGAGTTTTATTAAAGAGCTTAGAGAAAACTTTGATATTCAAACTGCAACTTGGAATGGGGCGATCTTACGCTTAAGACCCGTTCTAATGACGGCTTGTGTTGCTTCGCTTGGTTTTATTCCAATGGCTTTGGCAACAGGAACCGGTGCAGAAGTGCAACGACCTTTGGCAACGGTTGTTATTGGTGGCATTATTTCATCTACGATATTAACTCTGGTTTTATTACCAGTCATTTATCGATGGATGAATGAAAGCAAGGCGAAAAGCGCTGAGCATTCATAATGTCATCGATTTAAGATATCTTTTTTGATTACAGAACTTGAGTCAAAAAAGTGTTTGAAAGAGGTAAAAATAATAATGCATTCATTGTTACTTTTACCTCACCATAAAGATAAATAATAAGGAGTCCGCAACATGGGTGGACAACATGATCATAGTCATGCAGTAGTGACTGAAGGTAATGCTAAAAAATTAACAATTGCCTTAGCTCTTACTACAACGTTTTTAATTGTTGAAGTCATTGCAGGTTTAATCACACAAAGTTTGGCATTGCTCTCTGACGCTGCACATATGTTTACAGATGCAGCTGCTTTGGCAATTGCTTTGGTTGCCATTCAAATTTCAAAACGTCCCGCTGATAATAAGCGTACTTTTGGCTATCAGCGCTTTGAAATTTTGGCAGCTTTATTTAATGCGCTCATGCTCTTTGTGGTGGCAGTTTATATTTTATATGAGGCCTATATCCGGTTCTCTAAGCCACCTGAAATCCAAAGTGTGGGTATGCTTATTGTGGCAACGGTTGGCTTAGTAATTAACCTCATTTCAATGAAAATTTTAATGTCGGGTGCTAACTCTAGTCTAAATGTTAAAGGTGCTTATCTAGAGGTCTTAAGCGATGCATTGGGTTCGGTAGGAGTTATCATCGCGGCAATAACGATTTATTTCACCAACTGGTACTGGATTGACACGCTTATTGCCGTACTCATCGGCTTTTGGGTATTACCAAGAACATGGATTTTGCTTAAACAGAGCATTAATATTTTGCTCGAAGGTGTGCCAGAAGAAGTGGATATTGAGAAATTACGTACAGATCTGCTTTCTTTAAATGGCGTTGAAAGTATTCATCAACTTAAAGTATGGGCTATTACGTCTAAAAATATTCATTTAACGGTGCACTTGTTTGCGCCAGAAGCAGAGCGTACAAGGCTTTATAATGAAGCAGTTGAAATGCTATCTCATGAACATGGGATTGCAGAGGTTACTTTGCAAATTGAAGATGACGAGGAGATTAACTGTCAGCACACTGCCCAGCATGCTCCCCATGAACATGCTGACGAAGCACATTCACATCAGCATTAAACTGATGTGAATAATTGATTAGATTTCCCACTCGTTATTGCAGTCACGGCATTTCCAATGTTTTTGTGACTGCATAAATGCTTGCATAGACAGTTTAAAGTCTGGTAAATCACGCCAGAACATAAAACCTGCCCCTACAGTCACAACAAAAACAACTACTGTTGCAATTTGAAGAGAGCTGCTTGCACCATTGCCAAAAATCCACATAAAAATGCTAATAATAACCAAGAGTAAAAGCATAAAAATTGCAGGAATTAAGATAGCAAGGCTTTTAGGAACAGTTGGTTTTACGCTGTTAATGCCTTGGCTTACAGGCATAATTTTAACACTTTGACATTGAGGGCAACGGTATTGCATAGGAACTCCACATTCAGTTTGAATCTATTCTAACGGAAATGTCGAAAAAGAAAAAAATTTGTAAGATATCGATGAAGTGCTTTGAGCTAGCAAAAAATTAATTTTGAATAAACAAGGAAATACAAAAAGCAGATGATTTATGCGTACACATAAAAAATAAAATAATATTGTAGAGCATGCTAATCTACAGAAAAATGAAGTGTGATTAGCACTATAAATGAGCTTAAATACTCATAAATAGGATGTGAAATAAATATAAAAAGGAGAGAGGGACTTGGGTCAACAAGATGACAATGAGTCGAAGCCTACAACAACAGCATCGGCTGTAGATAACCCAGATACCGCAAAACCGTCATTATCTCGTCGATTACTGCATAAGACATTGCAACATGCCCAAGATGCGGTCGGGTTCGCTAGTGATACGACACGTAATATTGCAGGGGTCGCGGATGCTGCATTAGATGCGCTCGACCAAGTGACCACTCACACCAGACGTGGAGTTGTCGGAATGACAAATCTGGCGGCAGGCACTGTGAGAGATATGGTGTCTGAAACCAGTGAAACTGCACGTCAAGTCGCGTTGATCATGGCACGTACATTTTTGGGGAAGAGCACCTTAACGCTGTATTTACCGGAAATGCTATTAAACAATCAAATTCGTAAGCGCATAGATCGTTCTGAAATTGATGATATTAAAATCAAGTGTGGCAATGATAGTTTCCAAGTCGAGATCGATGGGCATTACCATCGTTTCATGTATCGTTTAAGTTTAGATTTTAAAGTATTGGAATGCCGTATTGGGCAGGAAAAATTTTTGCGCCTACGTCAAATGGATGAGAGCCTCGATGTTCAGATCCGCCATGGGGGAACGCTATCAAACTGGGCTGTGCGCCGTATTGGTCGAGTTGGTTTTGAAGTCGTGAATATGTTACCGATTCCATCACTCATTAATCACTTGATTGGCGATATTCCTGGCATCCAGCGCGACGGTCACCGTATGTGGTTTATTGACCTAGAGCAAGCAGGATTTATTGATTTTATTAATAACCGTTCATGGATGGTTGAAAAGCTTCTGAGTTTGACTGATTTTAGTATTTTACCTGGCTTAAATATTTTGAGAGAAAGCCGAGAGTTGGTCCAGCAATTGGTAGATCAATTTGAAATTAGAGGACTACGGGTACAATCGGGTCGCCTTGAAGTACAAGTGGGAATTGCGAGCTAATGGAGCATATGAAAAGCTAATCATTGATTGGCTTTTTATTTTTTTAGGCAAGAAAAAAGCCACTGACGTTATGCAGTGGCTTTTTAGAATTTGGCGTCCCTACGGGGATTCGAACCCCGGTTACCGCCGTGAAAGGGCGATGTCCTAGGCCTCTAGACGATAGGGACTTATATGAGGCATACATCTGAAAAAATTACTGGCGTCCCTACGGGGATTCGAACCCCGGTTACCGCCGTGAAAGGGCGATGTCCTAGGCCTCTAGACGATAGGGACGTTTCAGAGGTGGGCGTATATTAGGTCGATTTAATAAAAGTGTCAAATAGTTTTCTGAATAAATATTAAAAAAAGCTATCAAGCGCTTAAAAATAACTCAAATTGTAGAAAATATATACATTTAGCCCTCTTTTTTCTGAAAAGGTTCAATAATTGCCTTTATCACGGAGGGGTGTTGTAAATATCCTAAAATCTCATGTGGTTGGTTAGCGAAGGTAAAAATTTTCTGATTAATAATAGGTGGATCAAAGTTATAAGGAGCCTCAGATAATGGAAATGCAGTCAGAAAATCATCTTGAGAATAAAAATTAAACCATTCACCGTCAATACATGCTGGTCTGACAATTGGACTCGGAAGCTTACTTTGAATGACGCGAAAAGATAAAGGGGAGGCTAAAGTTATAAATCGTTTAACTGAAAATTGATAAGAAGGATCGGAAAATAACCGATAAGCAATAACTGAGCCGAGAGAGTGCGCAACGACAATATAATCATCATCTTCTCGCATTTTCTTTAAAATCCGCTCATTCACTTCTTGCATAAATTCAGGATTAGATAAGTACATATAAGTTTCAATCAGAAACTGCTGTATCAAACTCTCATGCAATTTTGGAAAGTTGTTTAAAAGAACAACCAATTCTTTGAGTACTCGATCCTTTACGAGCTGAGAGGTCAGATAGAGTCGTTCTGAAAAGCTTTTTTCAGCTTGATCCGTTGATGGCGACAATAAGGGAATAAATGGGGTGTGCTCTTTCGTTGGGGGATTATTCTCATGTAAATGAATAGGTAAATAATTATTTAGAAATGTTTTAGGTAATAAAGTTGTAAGATCTAATTGATTACTTAATTCATATTTATTCATCAAATCGCCATAAAATGGCATATGAATATGAAGATCGCGTACGTTAACTTTGCAAGGCATTTGCTTTAGACCGAGCTTAAATACTTTTAACCAATGCTCTTTTAAGCGGTGTGATGTGTAATTCTGTTGATTCATCCCATGGATAAATATAATTTTCATTCTATACAAGGAATTGTTTTTAATATAAATTTTAATCTACAACGGTATGTTATATAAAACTAGTGTGTAGACAAAAAAAAGTGTAGCTTTTTGCTACACTTTCATTGAATAAGAGTGGTTTAGACTTTATTGCGGTAAAAAATAAAATAGCTGACATAACATAAAGCTGTAAAAATAAGGCAGCCTACGAAACCAGCACGCATTTCAGGGTCTGCTGCCATACTTAAACAGGTAATAAAGCAGAAAATAAAACCTAAAATCGGGACGATAGGAAATAATGGAGCAGCATATTGTAAGTCTTTAACTGTATGGCCAGATTTGTACCATTGGCGACGGAAATTAAATTGACTTAAACAAATGCTCATCCAGACAATAACCATAGTAAATGCTGCAACGCCAAGCAGATTTTTAAAAATAGTCTCTGGGGCAAATTGCTCTGATAACAAGCCTGGAATTGCTCCAAACATTGTAACAACTAGGGCAACAATAGGTGTTCCACTTTTTGAGAGTGTAGCAAATACGCTAGGTAATAATTTTTGTTCCGACAGTGACCACATCATACGTGAAGCGGCATAAAGGCCTGAGTTTGCTGCCGAAAGTAGGGCGGTAATAATTACAAACCGAATAATGTCATCCGCATATGGAATGCCAATATAATTAAATACAGTAACGAAAGGACTACTACTTACGCCCTCACCGCCTAAACCTGCAAGCTGGAAGGGAAGTAAAGCGCTAATAACAATAATTGTCCCCACAAAGAAAATAAGAAGACGCCAAATCGCCGCATTAATTGCTTTGGGTACATTTTGGGCCGGATCTTTGGTTTCACCTGCGGCTACGCCAATTAATTCGGTTCCTGAGAAAGCAAAGTTAACAATTAACATGGTAGTAAAAATAGGAATTAAACCATGTGGGAACCAGCCTTGGGCTGTAAGGTTGCTAAATAGCGGTGCAGTTTGGCTGCCATGAAAAGGAATTAAACCAAAAATTGCTAATAGGCCGAGCACAATAAAAGCAATCACGGTAATGACTTTAACAAGAGCTAGCCAAAACTCAGACTCAGCAAAAATGCGAGTTGAACTAATATTTAAGCCAAAAATAGTGATTGCAAAAACAATTGTCCAGATCCACATTGAAATATGTGGGAACCATTCCTGCATGAGTAATGCTGCGGCTGTGAATTCAGTTCCAAGCGTTGCAGTCCAGGTCAGCCAGTACATCCAAGAAATCATATAGCCTGTACTAGGACTAATATATTTTTTGGCATAGGCACCAAAAGAGCCTGAAACAGGCATGTGTACAGCAAGCTCTCCTAGGCAAAGCATGACCATATAAGCGATCGCGCCACCAAGAATATAGGCAATAATTGCGCCAATAGCTCCAGTTTGTGAAATGACTTCCCCTGAACCTAAAAATAAACCAGTTCCGATTGCCCCGCCTAGTGATAGCATAACAAGATGGCGAGTACTCATGGCTCTTTTTAAAGGTGCAGTACTGTTCTGATGCTGATGAGCATCTAGTTGATTGTCAGATGGCTGCATATTACACATTGAGAGAATTAAGAAAGACGCTATTTTAGATAAAATAGACAAATGTGCAATCTAGAAAGAGATAAAGAATAAACAGTAAGGTGACGATAGAGTCTTTTTATAATTTTATAAAGCAGAATATGGCGTCCCTACGGGGATTCGAACCCCGGTTACCGCCGTGAAAGGGCGATGTCCTAGGCCTCTAGACGATAGGGACTTGATGAGGCAAACACAAAGGAGCGTGGTGGAGTCAAGCGGGATCGAACCGCTGACCTCTACAATGCCATTGTAGCGCTCTACCAACTGAGCTATGACCCCAGTTTGTGTGAGCGCAATATTAGGTTGAATGCGCTCACACGTCAACTAAAAAATGAATTAAACTTCGCTAGTTGCTTCATTTTTCGGCAATTTTAAGCTCTCATTGAGTTTTTCCCAATTTTTAACTTCTTTCTTGCTTGGTCCACCCACAATTTCTAAAGCGCGACGTAAACGAGCGAAAGTTAAATCAGGTCCAAGGGTGACCATTGACTGCATTACAGGTGTTGAACTGGTTGAACCCGCAATTGCGATAAAGAACGCTGGCATGAAATCGCGTAATTTAATCTCCATCTGGTTCGCAAGATCCATTAGGGTTTGGCTAACAGTGTCATTATTCCAAGTGAACTGGCCTTCAAGACGCCAAATTGCAAATTGTAGACTTTGACGAACCTGTTCAGGTGTCAACTTTTTACTTTCAAACATTTCTGCTGTGATTTGTGGCATATGGTTAAAATAGAAACCAGCCCAATTCACTGCTTCTGAAAGCAAATTAATACGCGGTTGAATGGCTGCAGCAATATCTTCTAAAGTGCTTCGATCACTCTTCCAAGTTAATAAACGGTCTAACAGTTGACCAGGGGTTAAACCTTTGATCCATTGACCGTTAAGCCAATTTAATTTTTCAACATCAAAAATTGGTCCACCTAGTGATACACGTTGAATATCAAAGTTATCCATCATGTCTTGTAAGGTGAACACTTCTTTTTCGTCCGGCATTGACCAGCCCATACGGCCTAAATAGTTTAACAAGGCTTCTGGTAATACACCGATATCGCGGTAGTAGTTAATTGATGTCGGGTTCTTACGTTTAGATAATTTTGATTTATCTGGGTTACGCAACAATGGCATGTGGCAGAGCGTTGGCATTTCCCAACCAAAATATTGGTAAAGCAACTGATGCTTCGGTGCTGATGGAAGCCATTCTTCACCACGCAATACATGAGTGATTTCCATTAAATGGTCATCGACCACATTCGCTAAATGATAAGTCGGTAACCCATCATTTTTAAGAAGAACTTGCATGTCGACTTGCGCCCAAGGAATTTCAACTTCCCCGCGTAATAAGTCATTAAATTTACAAATACCTTCTTCAGGTACTTTCATACGGATGACATGTGGTTCGCCCGCTTCCAAGCGACGAGTCACTTCTTCTTGAGAAAGTTTTAACCCACGACCGTCATATTTTGGTGTTTCACCACGTGCTTGTTGTTCTGCACGCATCTGATCTAGTTCTTCAGCTGTAGCAAAACAATAAAAAGCATGACCTTTTTCAACAAGTTCTAATGCATATTGCTTATAAATTCCCATACGTTCAGATTGACGATACGGTGCATGAGGACCTCCCACATCTGGACCTTCCGACCAATTTAGACCTAACCAACGCAATGAATCCAAAATCATTTTTTCAGACTCTGGTGTAGAGCGAAGTTGGTCTGTATCTTCAATCCTTAAAATAAATTCTCCGCCATGTTGTTTCGCAAAACACATGTTAAATAAGGCGATGTAGGCGGTGCCGACATGAGGAAAACCAGTAGGGGATGGTGCAATACGAGTACGAACTTTCATAGGTAATGGGTCAAAATAAAAATTGAAACTATTATAACGAAAAAGCCCAGTATTCTGACGTTTTATTTAACATCAGACTGGGCTAAAGCTGAAACGGTGAGGGGTGTTTCAGAATTTAAGATGCATGCGGCTGGAAGATCGCCTGAACAAAACGTGAAAAACGTTCGTGTTGAGCAGCAAGAAAGTTTTGAGTGGGGGTAACGCGAATTGAATTGAGTACTTTAAGTTCATCATTTGTGGAAGGTAATACAATAGGATTACGTTTCTGTTGATCTAAAGCTTTTTCAATAAGCGAAGTCTGCTTATCTGAGCCAGTTTTGTTTGGAGTATCTTTAAGTACTGCTGCTGCAGAAAACTGTGATGCCAAACCCAGCACCAAACTTAAGCTTAACGCTTTTCCATAATGAATTTTCATTATTAATCATCCCCTCTGTTCATTACATTTCATCTATTTTTTGAGTTTAACGAAATGTAAAATTACGGTAATGCTACGATTTAAACATAAATCTTAATAAAAAAGTGGAACTGCGTCACACTTTTTACAAAAATTATCTATATTTTAATCTGGTCGACCCAAATGTAGGCCATATGTATCCTTTGCGCTTCATTATTTAACAAATTAATGTGTAGATAAAGTGAAGGCCCTCATTAAGTTGTAAGGATAATTACAAAACTTTTCAAAAATGAAATAACTTAGACATCTTAATCTATATATTTTAAAGAGATTAATAAAAAATATATTAATATAAGTAATTGATTGTAAATTATAAAATTAAAAATATAGTAAAACTAAAACCAATGATGGATTTTGTAAATGAAAAAAATATCAATAATGGCTGTAGCTGTATATTTGGGAATGGCAACAGCAGCTCAGGCTGCTACTTCTTTTTTAAACGTTTCTTATGATCCGACCCGAGAATTTTATCAAGAATATAATCAGGCTTTTGGGAAGTTATGGAAACAGCGTACGGGGCAAGATGTTGAATTTAAACAGTCGCACGGTGGATCTGGTAAACAAGCTCGGGCGGTGGCTACTGGATTAGAAGCTGATGTTGTAACGTTAGCGTTAGCGAATGATATTGATGAGATTGTGAAAGCAGGTTTTATCCAGCCGAATTGGCAAAAAGAATTTCCGAATAATTCTGCACCTTATACTTCGACTGTTGTATTCCTAGTACGAAAAGGTAATCCGAAAAATATACGTGACTGGAGTGACTTAACAAAACCGGGTGTTGAAATTATCACCCCTAATCCTAAAACAGGTGGCGCACCTCGTTGGATTTATTTGTCTGCGTGGGGTTATGCCTTAAAACAACCGGGTGGTAATGATGCCAAGGCTCGTGAGTTAGTTAAAAAACTTTATCACAATGTAAAAGTACTTGATTCGGGAGCACGAGGTTCGCTAACAACATTTGCCGAACGTGGCATTGGTGATGTTTTATTATCATGGGAAAACGAAGCTTTATTGGCAACGAAAGGACCTGATAAAGACAAATATGAAATTGTTTACCCATCAATTTCAATTTTGGCAGAGCCTTCCGTCGCAATTGTCGATAAAACCGTTGATAAAGATGGGAACCGCACTTTAGCAAAAGGCTATTTGAATTTTTTATATTCACCTTTAGGGCAAGAGCTGGCTGCTAAACATTATTTCCGACCACGTAATGCTCAAGTGGCAGCAAAATATGCAGCCCAATTCCCAAAAATTAAATTATTTACTATTAACGATGTGTTCGGTGGTTGGGCGAAAGCTCAGAAAACTCACTTTGCTAATGGAGCTGTCTTTGATCAAATTTATGATGGGAAGCAGTAATTAACTAAGTTTTTCCATGTGGCCGCTTATTTAATAATTAAGCGGCTTTTTTGAATTTTAAGATTTTCACATCTAATTTTTGATTAATTTAGAAATTACCCAATCTTTTTAATAAGGTGCTGATAAAGATATTAATGTAGTGGTCTACATCGTCTTTAAAAATCATATATTGTAAAGCTAGCCCATAACTTAATGATACAAGCTCTATAACAATAGAATCATAGTCATCAGGCTCAGCCATCTGCATTAAAGAAAAGAATTGTTTCATGATCTTGGTTACTTCTTGCTGATGAGTTTTCCAAACCTTTTGATACTCCTCGGCGAAGGTAATATCACGTGCAGCAAATAGTTGTAGTTCTATTGATATCTTCAGCCATTCATCGTTTGTAAAAAAAACCTTCAGCCACTGACGCAATGAATCAATTAGTTGCTCTGTATTTGAAGGAGCATTTGTAAATATTTCTTGTAATTGTAAATTTTCTTTAGCGAATTGAAGCTCCATCAGCTCAAGTAAAAACGCTTCTTTATTGTTGAAATTAGAGTAGAAGGCACCTTGAGTATAACCTGCTTGTTTAGAAAGATTCCTGATTGATACCGCGTTATAACCAAATTCAGAAATGAGAGCAAACCCAGCTTCAATGAGATGCTGTCGAGTTTGTATCTGTTTTTCATTGCGAGAAAGAGTCATAAGAGCCAGATCAAATAATAGTTGAGATATCACTTGTTATCTTAATTTTTATAAGATATTTTCGCTACTTATTTATTTCAGATATCACTTGATATTTGAATGTGCGACAATAAAGGCGATATATGTCTCAACTCTCTAAAAGTATTGTAGTTATTAATGGTCATCCATCCGATATCAGTTTTAATCATGCATTAGCTCACAACTATGTAGCACACGTAAAAACATTAGGTGTTCACGTAGATCTTATAGAAATTGCTAAGTTGGATTTCGAGCCTAATTTAAAATATGGTTATGAGAAACGTATGGATCTGGAACCTGATTTAATGAATGCGTTGGAAAAAATTCAAGCCGCTGATCATTTGGTGTGGTTCTTTCCTGTCTGGTGGGGAGGACTTCCAGCCATAGCTAAAGGTTTTATTGACCGACTCTTTTTACCAAATCTTGTATTTAGTTACCGAGAAAACAGCAATCGTGTTATTGGTCATTTACACTCCAAATCAGCACGACTCATTACTACTTTAGACCAGCCAGGCTGGTTTTATCGTTGGTACTATGGTGAACCAAGTACTCGTCAACTTAAAAAAGCGACTTTGCAATTTTGTGGGGTCAGCAGAGTCAAAGTTAATTATATTGGAACAGTGCGGGGAGCAAGTTCAGACCAACGGCAAAAATGGTTAAATCAAATCGGTAAATATGCCGAAAAAGATTGCCAGCTCATCTCGTCCTAAGGTAAATCCGTGAGAGTCTCTAACGGAATAAGCGTAAAGGAAAAAGAGAATTTTTTAGGTAAAGCGGTTAATAATAATTTTTATAAATTTGTATTTAGCTATAAAAAATTATTCTTGGTTTCTTATTTTGCTTAAAAAGTGCTAACAAAACGGTTTTATCTATGAAAAATTAATATTTTCCTACAAAAAGCCGTTTGGCGTTGGTCATAAACAAGGTGATAATGTGCAGTTACATTTTCACGCTATGATTTAACACCTATGTCGCATATTTCTGTCTTACTTTCCGAGACCATTGAGAGCTTATTGGCAGATCGCACAACTGGGGTGTATATCGATGCAACCTTCGGAAGAGGTGGGCATACACGTTTATTGCTTTCTAAACTTGATGAAAATGCACGAGTGTACGCATTTGATAAAGACCCTCAAGCATTGGAAGTTGCTGCTGCTTTGGCCCAAGAAGATTCAAGATTTACGATCATTCATGCCAGTTTTGCTGATATCAAAGAGAAGATGCAGGAAATTGGCGTGATGAGTGTTGATGGAATTATGGCTGATCTAGGGGTTTCATCTCC
This sequence comes from Acinetobacter sp. AOR14_HL, assembly GCF_027855175.1. Classification (NCBI taxonomy): domain Bacteria; kingdom Pseudomonadati; phylum Pseudomonadota; class Gammaproteobacteria; order Moraxellales; family Moraxellaceae; genus Acinetobacter; species Acinetobacter sp. AOR14_HL. The sequence goes on from NZ_JAKTII010000011.1 coordinate 304,795, forward strand.
TCAACTTGATCAGGCTGAGCGTGGTTTTAGCTTTATGCAAGATGGTCCGTTGGACATGCGAATGGATAATTCTAAGGGTTTAACTGCGGCTGAGTGGTTACTTAAAATTGAAGAAGAACAATTAGCAAATATTATTTATCAATATGGTGAAGAGCGTTATAGTCGACGTATTGCTAAAGCCATTAAACTCGCTGGAAAACTAGAAACGACCGCCCAATTGGCGGAAGTTGTTAAAACTGCTCATCCAAAATGGGAAAAACATAAACATCCAGCGACACGTGCATTTCAGGCTATTCGAATTGCTATTAATAAAGAGCTAGAAGATATTGAACTGTTTTTGCCGCAAGCTGTAGACTTATTAAAACCGGAAGGACGTTTATCTGTTATTAGTTTTCATTCTCTTGAAGATCGACTGATTAAGCAGTTTATTCAAAAAGAATCTACGTTAGCAGAAGATTTCGGTTGGGGAATGCCTGAGCAGCGGGTAGATACAAGAAGATTAAAGAAAATTTCACGGGTTCGTGCGAGTGAAGAAGAAGTAAAAGCGAACCCTCGTTCACGTAGTGCATGGCTTCGGGTTGCTGAACGCTTGGAAGAAAAAGGCGCGTAATGAAAAGCAGTGATGAAATCGCAACCACAGAAAATAACGTGGTGAAAAAAGTTGTTGTGTATACAGTATTGGTGGCGCTTGTTTTTATAAGTGCCATGATGGTGGTATTTCAAGTATTTGAATATCGTCATGATTATAGAGAGCTTAGCTCTTATATGCGCGAACGTGATGATCTCAATGCTGAATGGGGGCGTTTGCTCATTGAGCAACAAACCTTTGGTGCAACAGCACAGATTGGTACGCGTGCTGTAACTCAGCTACGGATGTTTTCTCCACCGGCTGCAGAAACGGTGGTAATTTCTTTACCAATGACCTCAGAGCAAAATAAGTAAGGCCTTGCTGTATGGTAGATAAGCGAACAAAACAAACACGGAAAAAACAGCAGTCTATTTCGGAAAAACCAACTCTTGCCTTTGATATGTGGCGGTTTTATCTGCTCTGGGCAGTAGTGTTGCTCTGTTTTGTTGTTTTAATTGCACGTGCATTTTATGTACAAGTAATTAATAAGGATTTTTTACAAAACAAGGCCAATGCCAATATTTTGCGTACTGAGCGTGTAGAAGCGATGCGTGGCGTGATTAGTGACCGCCATGGGGTACCTTTGGCAATTAGTACACCGATCATGAAAATCGTAATGGATCCACGTGATTATTTCGATACGAAGCACTTATATGACCAAATTACAGAAGAATTAAAGAAAGATCCGAATAATCGTAAATTAAAAAGACAATTACCCGATAAAAATTTGAATCTTGATGAATTGGCGGATGTTGTTGGTTTAGACCGTGCTGATCTTAAAAAACAGATGAATGCACGACCACGTTCTCGTTATCTGGTTTTGAAGAAAGAAATACCACCGCAACAGGCAGACCTCATTACGAAGGGTAACTTTCAAGGGGTATATGCCGAGAAAACGTATAAGCGTTATTATCCTCAACCACAGCCAAATGCCCAGATTATTGGTTTAACCAATAGTGAAGGCCAAGGGATTGAAGGCTTGGAAATGCAGCTCAATAAACAGCTGTCAGGTGTGGATGGTGAGCAAAAAATTATTCGTGATAAGCGCGGAAACCGTTTAAAAGTTTCAGAGGTTATTCGTGAGGGTGAGCCGGGCGAAAACATCACTTTAAGTATTGACTCCCGTTTGCAGTACATTATGTACCGTGAATTAACAGCTGCTGGTGTTGCAAATAACGCTCGTTCGGCAACAGCTATTGCTGTAGATGTTAAAACTGGCGAAATTTTGGCAATGACCAGTTGGCCGTCATATAACCCAAATGACAAAAACGGTTTATCTAATAAAGATGCCATGCGTAACCGCGGTGCGATTGATATGTTCGAACCGGGTTCAACCATGAAGCCATTTACTGTCTCTGCGGCACTGGAAACTGGACAATATACGCCAAATACGATTGTAAACACTTCTCCGGGTTCAATGCGTTTAGGTTGGCATACGATTCGTGATACTCATAATTATGGTGCATTAACTGTAAGTGGCGTAATTATAAAGTCTTCAAACGTGGGTTCTGCAAAAATTGCATTGTCGCTTCCAAAAGAAAAATTGCCGAGCTTCTTTAATCGTGCTGGTTTTGGTAAACGCTCGGCTGTGAAATTTCCAGGTGAAAGCTCAGGTTTGGTGCTACCGGCAAGTAAATTAAATTCTTCCCAAATTGGTACCATGGCTTATGGTTATGGTCTAAATGCGACTATTCTCCAGTTGGCGCAAGGCTATGCAATGCTTGCAAATCATGGCGAGAAAATGCCTTTAAGCCTACATAAGTTAGATCAGGCACCTAAAGGTGAGCAAGTTCTTGCTCCAAAAATTGCCGATCAGGTTTTGCTTATGCTAGAGCAGGTGACTATGCCTGGTGGTACTGCAAAACAAGCTAATATTCCGGGTTATCGCGTGGGTGGTAAAACTGGTACGGCGCATAAACTTCGTGCAGACCGTAAAGGTTATTCAAATAATGAATACCGTGCTTTATTTGCTGGTGTAGCCCCAATTAGTGACCCGCGTTTAGCAGTTATTGTTGTGGTTGAAAACCCGCAAGGCCGTTATTACGGTGGTTTGGTTGCTGCCCCTGTTTTTGCACGCATTATGCAAGAATCATTGCGCTTAATGAACGTACCGCTTGATAAGCCCCTTGATACTCCAGAAAACCCTATTCGCAGGTAAGCTATGTCTGTTTCTTTTCAAGAAATTAATCCAGTCGAGATTGATGCACAGTGGTCTAAGCAGCCTTTTCATGGCTTTAGTTTAGACAGCCGTAAGGTTGAGTCAGGCCAAATCTTTATTGCCTTGACCAGTTATAGCCAACCTGAAAAAACGCGTATATTTGCGGAGTCAGCTTTAGCCAATGGTGCACTTGCTATCATTAGCGAGACTAAGTTGGGTTTGGAAAATGAGTGGGTATGTCCTGATGTGCGTCAACGTATGGGTGAATGGCAACAGCGTTATTTGCAGCAGATAGATCCAGTTGCACCAGCACGTATTGTTGCAGTGACAGGCACAAACGGTAAAACGACAATTTCACGTCTAATTGCTGAGTTAATTAGTTCGCAACAACAGCAATGTGCAGTGATGGGAACTACGGGTAATGGTATTTTGCCAGACTTAACACCATCAACGCATACCACACTTGATGCTTTACAATTACAAAATGCGTTACATGGCTATGCTAAACAAGGTGCAACTTTTGCATCTTTGGAAGCAAGCTCACATGGTTTGGAGCAGGGCCGTTTAAATGGTTGTGCTATTGAAATTGCCGTTTATAGCAATTTGAGCCGTGATCATCTGGATTATCATGGAACTTTAGAGGCTTATGCTGAAGCTAAGGCTCTTTTATTCCGCTTCAGCTCTTTAAAAGTGGCTGTTATTAATCTGGATGATGAATATGCTGCTCTAATGATAAATGCAGCAAAACAAAATCCTGCTCAGCCAAAGATTCTGACGTATTCGCTTACTCAAAATACAGCAGATTATTATATTAGTGACCTAAGTTACAGTTTGGCAGGGGCGACTTTTAATTTAGTCAGCCAGCAAGGTTCTTTTGCTGTTCAAAGTCCATTATTGGGACATTTCAATGTCGAAAACTTGATTGCAGCACTTATTGCTGCTGAGCAAGCAGGTTTTGATTTAGAAGCATTAGTCGCTTTTGTCCCTCAATTGATTGGTGCGCCGGGACGAATGCAGGTCATTCGTGATGGTGAGCGTTTATTTGTTGTGGATTATGCGCACACACCTGATGCTTTGATTCAGGTACTTAAAACTCTAAAACGTCATGTTTCTAATCAACTTTGGGCTGTATTCGGATGTGGTGGAGATCGGGATCGAGGCAAACGTCCACTAATGACTCAAGCCGCTTTAGACGGCGCAAATCCGATTATTTTGACTTCAGATAATCCAAGAACCGAAGACCCTGAACAAATTTTTGCTGACATGAAGCAAGGAATCGATTTTTCAGGTCATCGTATGCAGGAAATTCATGACCGCCGTGAAGCAATTAAGTTTGTTGCACAGCAGGCTCAGGCTGGTGATATTGTTGTTATTGCTGGTAAAGGCCATGAAAATTATCAAGAAATTAATGGTGTGCGTCACTGGTTTGATGATGTTGTTGAAGTTCAATCAGCGATTGCTGCGCAACACCATACTGTAGACGCTGCTTACCCTGCACAATAGGACAAATTATGCATACTTCAACCACCAGTACCGTGCCTTTGGAACCGTGGACAGCTCAGCAATTACAACAGGCAACACAGGGCTACTGGCATAAAGACCAGATCCCTCAAACTGAAATTAAACGTATTTTGACGGACTCACGTCATGCGGAAACTGGGGATGTTTTTTTAGCACTTAAGGGTGAACGTTTTGATGCGCACGACTTTGTAGCTCAGGTTGCAGCGAATGGTTGTCAAATCGCAATTGTTGAACGCCCTTTAGATGTAGATATTGCCCAACTAGTTGTTGTCGACACTCGCTTGGCTCTCGGGCAACTTGGCGCTTATCGTCGTGAGCAAAATACACAACTAAAAGTGATTGCTTTAACAGGTAGTAGCGGTAAAACCACAACCAAAGAAATGCTGGGTAGTATTTTATCGCGTTTAGCTCCGACATTAATCACCCGTGGTAATTTAAATAATGACCTCGGTGTACCCATGATGTTGCTTGAACTGAGAAAAGAACATCAGTTTGCTGTAATGGAACTAGGTGCAAGTCATCAGGGTGAAATTGATTATACTTCTAAGTTGGTGCAGCCGCATGTTGCAGGCATTTTAAATATTGGGACAGCTCATTTAGGCGAATTTGGCGGACGTGAAGGTATTTGCCGCGCAAAATCAGAAATTTATCGTCATATTTTACCAAATGGCGTTGCAATCGTTCCACAACAAGATGACTTTACGGCTGAAATTCATAAAGCTGCGCAAGCACATCGCATTTCTACATTTGGCGTAGGGGGCGATATTTATGCAACAGATATTGAGTTACTGCCTCAATCAACAAATTTTACCCTACATACGCCGCAAGGGACGAGTTCCGTTAAACTCCCTTTTGCAGGTGAGCATAATGTGCAAAATGCTACTGCGGCTGTAGCCTTTGCTTTGGCGCTTGGTATTGGACTTGAAGATATTGTCCAAGGCTTAGAGCAAGCTCAGGGTGCTAAAGGTCGTCTAAACTTTATTCAAAAATCTCCTTACTTATTTATTGATGATACTTACAACGCCAATCCAAATTCTATGCGTGCTGCTGCGCAAGTATTGTTGCAGCAACAAGGCATAAAAGTGATGGTAATGGGTGATATTGGTGAATTGGGAGATAGCAGTTGGCAAGAGCATCACGATTTAGGCCATGATCTCGCCGAACTTCCTTTAGATCATATTATTGCAGTTGGGCAGTTTGCTTCAGCCGCTCTCGAGGGTGCAGACTCTCATTCCAATAAAGTGAAAGCATTTCAGACACAAGCTGAGGCGCTTCCATTTCTAATCAATCTAATCCAAACACATCAACCCCAGTCCATGAGTTTCCTGTTTAAAGGTTCTCGCTTTACTCATATGGAAACGTTGATGGCTGATTTGATGGAGAAACTTTAAATGCTGTTATGGTTGTTTGAACAACTTGCGGGCTATCACAGTTCGTTTCAGGTCGTTCGTTATTTAACATTACGTTCTTTACTCAGTGTATTAACGTCCCTGACCATTGGTTTGGTCCTCGGACCGATCATGATTCGTAAATTACAAGCGTTAAAATACGGTCAGGCAGTAAGTTCATTTGCTCCTGAAAATCATGCTAAAAAGATGGGTACACCAACGATGGGCGGGATTTTAATTCTGCTTTCAATTGGGATTAGTACTTTACTCTGGGCTGATTTATCTAACCCTTATGTCTGGATTGTGCTTGGTGTAATGGTTGTGTTCGGTGCTGTAGGTTGGGCAGATGACTGGATTAAAATTCGCTATAAAGACAATGCAGGTTTACCTGCACGTAAGAAGTTTTTCTGGACTTCTGTTGCATCCCTTGGTGCTGGTATTGCGTTATATTTAATCGCAACTCAACAGTCCAATGCAGAACATACTGCAAATATGCTGGATTTATTGATTCCTTTCTTTAAGAATCTTTCAATTCCACTCTCAATTGTTCCTTTAGGCTTGGCATTTATTGTATTTACCTATCTGGTGATTAATGGTGCTTCTAACGCGGTTAACTTAACCGATGGTTTAGATGGCTTGGCGATCATGCCTGTTGTAATGGTAGCTACAGGCTTAGGTGTATTTGCTTACTTGTCTGGAGACATCCGTTTTGCTAACTATTTGCATATTCCATATGTGAAATATACCTCTGAGCTTGTTGTGATCTGCTCTGCGATGATTGGCGCAGGTTTAGCATTTCTTTGGTATAACGCGCACCCTGCCCAAATCTTTATGGGTGATGTTGGCGCTTTAGCTTTAGGCGCGATGCTTGGAACAATTGCTGTCATGGTACGCCAAGAAATCGTATTTGCGATTATGGGTGGTGTGTTTGTTATGGAAGCAGTATCTGTCTTCTTGCAAATTGGATCGCTGCGAATGCGTAATAAACGCGTATTCTTAATGGCGCCGTTGCATCATCACTATGAAAAGCAGGGCTGGAAAGAAACCCAAGTTGTGATTCGTTTTTGGATTATTACAATTATATTAGTAGTTTTAGGTCTAATGACTTTAAAATTGCGATAGATCTTATTTTAGTGTCAATATAAAGCCAGTTCTACTGGCTTTTTTTATTGGAGAGATGAATGACAAAAGTTGCTGGTCTAGACCAATTATCTGTAATTAATCAAAAAGTGGTTGGTGAGGGTGAGGTATTACCTCAGGTCGTACTTAAAGATGGAAGTCAGGTACAAACAGGAACTGTCGCTACAATGTTGCATAATATTGAATTATATAATGCAGGGCAAAGAGGACAGATTGAAGAGGAATTAAAGATCGCAATTCCAACTTTAGTCAAGGTTGGTCTATTTGATTTATTTCAGGTGGACGAATGGATTAACGGAACAAATGCTGGGCGTACATTTGTGGGAATGCACGCAAAGTCTTATTTACAGCAAAAAGAACAAGAGAATAATTAAAAGTGACTAAGCAAATTTTAATGTGTCCTGTGTGTCGTCAGTCTCTCAATTTAAATGAAAAAACTTGGCGATGTGGACAAGGGCATAGTTATGATGTCGCTAAACAAGGTTATGTGAACTTACATGTTGTACAACATAAACATAGTAAAAACCCTGGAGATACACCAGAGTCAGTCGATGCGAGACGAGCTTTTTTACAAGGCGGTTATTACCAGCCCTTACAACATGCTGTAGTCGATTTATTGAAACAACTCGATGTAAAAACTGTACTTGATATTGGGTGTGGTGAAGGTTACTACACTAGTGCTATGCAGCAAGTTGTTGAGCAATGTGTTGGTGTTGATATTGCAAAAAATGCGGTACAGCGCGCAGCAAAGCTTAATACTGAGGTGACTTGGGTTGTGGGAACTGGTGCGACTTTGCCTGTGCTTGATCAAAGTATGGATGCATGTACTAGTTTGTTTAGTCCAATTCCACAAGCAGAAATTGCACGTGTTTTAAAAGATGATGGGTATTTAATTGTTGTTACTCCAGCATCTGAACATTTATATGCAATGCGTGAAGCTTTATTTGAGCAGGTTAACCCTCATACACCAGAAAAGTTTGTGGAGCAGTTGCAAGATTTGTTCGAGCTCAAGCAAGAGCAAATTATTGATGCCCCTTTTGTGCTTGATCAGCAGTCCTTAAAAAATCTAATTGCTATGACGCCTTATGCTTATAAAGCTTCTCCCGAACGTCGTTTGCAGTTAGAGCAGCAGTCGCAATTAGAAGTAACGGCCTCTTTTCAAATTTATGTCTTTCAGAAGCGTAATAAAGAAGCTAGCTAATAGACTATTTTTAAAGCGCAATAAAAAAGCCATCTAACGATGGCTTTTTTATTATTTATTCAATCTGATTAATTAGATTTTCTAGTTCATCTTTTTCTCGCTTAGGCGCGGGTTCCTGCGAAGGTTTCATAGCAGGAGGTGCAGCTTTTGATGGAATAACAATTTCTTCGCCAGGTAAATCGGCAAAGTCATTGTTATTGTTGAGCTTCGGTTGCGGTGGTGCTGGACGATATAGCGGACGAGCCAATGGTGGAGCTGCACGATAGGTTTTCTTGTCGCTAACTTCTACTACCGCTTGAGTTTTGTCACGTGAAATAGGTGCTTGAGCATCTTTGTCGAGGCGAACCCAAGCTGATGGTGTACCTTCCAATGCTTGACCCATGAAGTTGATCCAGATCGGTAATGCAGCAATACCGCCGTACTCACGACGACCTAGTGTCGTCGGTTGGTCAAATCCAACCCACGTCACAGTAACTAACTTGCCGTTGAAGCCAGCAAACCATGCGTCTTTTGCATCGTTGGTTGTACCTGTTTTACCGCCTAAGTCATTACGACCAATTTTAAGCGCAGCACGGCCTGTACCATGTTCAATAACGTCTCGTAAAATATTAGCCATGTCATAGGCAGAACTTGATTTTAAAATACGCTGTGCCTGACGATATTCACTGTTCGCTTTATCAGTCTGTTTAAGATTAAGTTGCTTAGCTGCCTTTTCTTTCTGCTCTACATCTTTATTAGTAACTTCAATCACTTCATCATCTGTTGTCGTCGTTTTTTGCTCGTCATCAGTTGTGTCAGGCGCGTTAATACATGGAATACATGCATATTCTGGCTTAGCTTCATAAATCACTTTACCGTACGCATCTTCAATACGTTGAATAAAGTGCGGCTGAATGCGGTAGCCGCCATTGGCAAAAGTCGAATATCCAGTTGCCATTTGAATTGGCAAGACTTGAGGAGTACCTAAGGCAATGGTGTAGTTACGTGGAATTTGATCTTCTTGTAAACCAAAATCCATAAATAACTGGCGAGTACGTTCAATTCCGACTGTCTGTAAAAGACGTACAGATACGGTGTTACGAGATAAATACAACGCACGGCGTAATGGAATCATTCCTAAATAACGACCGTCTGAGTTTCTCGGTGTCCACTTACCAATCGTGATAGGACTATCATTCACCATACTGTACGGCGTCATACCGCGCTCTAGTGCCAATGCATAGACAAAAGGTTTAATCGTCGAACCCGGTTGGCGCCAGCCTTGCAAAGCACGGTTAAATTTCGATTGATAGAAGTTATAACCACCTACAATTGCTTCAATTGAACCATCATTCGGGTTAATCGCAATAAGTTGACCTTGAACTTTTGGAACCTGAACTAAAGACCATGCTGTTTTTGCATCATTTGGACGTAAGCGAACGATATCTTTAACTTGAACAATCTGAGATGCACGGGAAGGAGCACCACCTACACTATTCGCATTGCGATAGGGGCGGGCCCATGACATACCTGACCACTGTACAGTAACCGTTGTACCATCTTGCATTAATGCTTCAAAAGAACTGCTATTTACCTTAGTAACTTGTGCAGGGTAGGTGTTGGCATATGCTCTAAATTCACTTAATGGTTTGTCATGTGCTTCAGCACCGCGCCAGCCATGACGACGGTCATAAGCTTCAAGACCATCTTGCACAGATTTTTCAGCAATCGCTTGGCGTTTAGCATTGATGGTTGTATAGACTTTATAGCCAGAATCAATTGCTTGTTCGCCAAAATGTTTTACGAGTTCTGAACGAACCATTTCACCTGCATAAGGGTGAATATTATTTAGATCCCGATTGGGCATGTTGAGGTTGATCGGTTCAGCTACAGCTTTTTGATATTCTGCTTGAGAGATATAACCCAGCTGTAACATGCGACCTAAAATCCAGTTACGTCTTTCAAGTGCACGCTCTGGATTAACCACAGGGTTGTATTTAGAAGGCGCTTTTGGTAAACCTGCGATCATTGCCATTTGAGCAATGCTGAGTTCATTAATACTTTTGTTGTAATAAATTTTGGCTGCTGCTGCGATCCCGTAAGCATTTTTTCCTAAGAAGATTTTATTCACATAGAGACTGAGAATTTCTTCTTTGGATAAATTTTGCTCAATTTTTCGAGCCAAAAAGATCTCGGTTATTTTGCGTTTTAATGTTCTTTCTGGACTCAAATAATAGTTCTTTGCAACCTGCATAGTGATGGTTGAACCACCAGTTTGCACATCAGAACCAGTCACACTTTCACTTAAAGCACGCCCTAAACCCTTAAAACTGATCCCGCTATGTTCAAAGAAAGAAGAGTCTTCTGCTGCTAAAAATGCATGAATAAAAGCAGGAGGAATTTGTTTGTATTCAACCGGAATAGACAACTTACCACCATACTCGGCAATCAGTTGATTATCTGATGTGTAGACCTGTAGTGGTTTTAAAAGCGGAGCTTTTTTTAGTGAACTCATTTCTGGGAGCGATGGGGCGATATAGAGATACATGCCATAAAAGCCCATCGGAAGTGAGACTAAGATAATAATAATGATCAAAAAAATTGGACGCACGAAGCCCAAACTGGATAGCTTTTTCATGATAAGTAAGCTTTAATAAGATCGAATACAAACTAATTGTGGTCAGTATAGCCTTTAGACATGCGGATTGTTAGATGAGATATTGTATCCGTGTAAAAATAAAGACCTAGATTATTGGTTTGTAATTTTTTTTGGGGATAAAAAAATAATAGGACAATAGTGTGCTCAGGTTATATCGTAAACCGAATAAGGGGTTAATGGGTGTCGATATTAGTTCGACTTCTGTTAAGTTGTTAGAGCTCTCTGTTAAGAACGGTAAATATTGGGTAGAAAGCTATGCTTTGATGCCTTTACCCGAGAACAGTGTAGTTGAAAAAAATATCTTGAATCCAGAGGCAGTTGCGGAAGCTTTGGAACGGGCGATGAATTTAGCAAATCCCCAAACCAGTAACGCTGCAATTGCTGTTCCAACATCGACGGTTATTCATAAAACCATCGAAATGGATGCAGATATGAATGATGATGAACGAGAAGTTCAGATTCGATTAGATGCGGAGCAGTATATACCGTTCCCTTTGGATGAAGTGAGCCTTGATTTTGAGGTTTTACCAGATCGACTGCCTAATCCAAACCGGGTGAATGTACTTTTAGTTGCAACAAGAACAGAAAATGTTGAAACACGAGTAGAAGTGCTGGAACTGGTGGACTTAACTCCTAAGCTTGCTGATGTAGAAAGTTATGCTGTCGAGCGTGCTTTTAGTGTATTTGCTGATAGCTTGCCAATGGGTGCAAATACCATTGGTATTTTAGATATCGGCCATACCATGACCACATTATCGGTTATGCAAAATGGCAAAATCATTTATACCCGTGAACAAGTCTTTGGTGGTAAACAGCTTACTTTGGAAATTCAAAGCCGTTATGGTTTGTCTTTAGAAGAAGCGGGACGGGCTAAAAAAGAGCGCTCTTTACCAGATGATTATGATATTGAAGTCTTAGAGCCATTTCTTGATGCTGTCGTGCAGCAAGCAGCTAGATCTCTACAATTTTTCTTCTCTTCATCACAATTCAATGAAATTGACCATATTTTACTAGCAGGAGGGAATGCCAATATTCCTGGGCTTGCCAAATTGTTGCAGCAAAAGCTTGGTTACCGTGTGACCATTGCCAATCCGTTTTTACAAATGGGTTTTTCTCCTCAAGTCGACGTTCAAAAAATTGAAAATGATGCCTCATCGTTAATGGTGGCATGTGGCTTGGCTTTAAGGAGTTTTGATTAATGGCAACAATTAATTTACTCCCTTGGCGCGATGGGCTTAGGGAACAGCGCAAAAAGCAATTTATTATTTTCTGTTTTGGGGTCGTTGTTCTGGGGATCACCACTGTATTTTCTGGGTGGTTTTATTTGAATCAAAAATTAAATGATCAAGAACAAGCGAATCAACTCATCACCAGTACAAACCAGAGTCTAGATCAACAACTTAAAACCTTAAATGGTCTGCAAGAACAGCGTGACGCTATTATCGAGCGTATGAAACTTATTCAGGGATTGCAAAGTCAGCGCCCTGTTGTCGTGCGTTTGGTAGATGAATTGGTACGTGTTACTCCTGCTGCAATGTATTTGACTAAATTTAGTCGAACTGGAGATAAATTTACCATTGAAGGTAAAGCGGAAAGTCCAAATACGGTTGCGGAGTTATTACGTAATCTCGAAGCATCATCATGGTATCGCAACGCTTTTATGAACTCTTTCTTGGCGACTGAAGAGAAAAAAGATAAGACTGCGAGTTCGCTGCTTCCTCGAGTGGAAGATAGCTATGGCAGTTTTGTTGTGACTGTTGATTTGGGCGAAATGGGGGTGACTACAACAGATGATACCGCCAATACGTCTGTAAGTACGGATAAGGGGGCGGTTAAATGAGTCCGGATGAACTTCATGAGTTGTCGTTAGAACAAGCTCCATCTAAGAAAAAAAAGATCACTTTAGAAAAATTTCTTCAGCAATTTAACACACTAGATATGAACAGTTATGGTAGCTGGCCATTATCTGTGAAAATTACTTGCTGGGTTTTTATTTTCTTTGCTGTGTTGGCTTTGGGATATTTTGTTGTTATTCAGCCAAAGCTACAAGCAATTGATAATGCACAGGCACAAGAAAGTAATTTGTTGAATGAGTTTCGAGAAAAAGATTCAAAATTGCGTAACTTGCAGCAATATCAGCTTCAACTTCAAGAGATGCAAGCAAACTTTAATCAGCAGTTAGAGCAACTGCCAAAAGAAACCGAAATTCCAAGCTTGGTTGAAGATATTAACTTAACTGGGGTGAATTCTGGCCTGAAGTTTAAAAATATCCGTTTAGAAGATGAAGTGAAGCAGGAAATTTTTATTGAACAGCCTATTACGATGGAAGCAACTGGTGATTATCACGCTTTTGGTGCTTTTGTCAGTAGTATTGCGGCATTACCACGTATTGTGACAATGCATGACTTTGTTGTAGAAGCTGCACCTGTTAATAAAGATAGTAAGTCAGATATTCCTGTACTTAATTATTCTATTAAAGCAAAAACTTATCGCTATATGGGCGCCGTAGAAAATGCTGAACATCCGGAAAACAACGCTTCGGCTTCAGTAGCACCTGTTTCCTCTACTGCTAATACACAGTCGAAATAGGAGCATTACAATGAAACTTAAGCAAATTTCTTTTTCTATTTTGGCATGTTTAGTTTTAGTCGGATGTGACTCAAGAATCGACGCTGTAAATCAGCAAATGGCAGATATACGTAACCAGCCACCACAGCCGATAGATCCAGCACCTGTTTTCACACCTGTACCACAATTTAATTATGCGGCTCATCAGCTAAAGAGTCCATTTTTACCAAGCTCACTTGCTGCTGAGCTCAAAATTATGGCTGGAAAACGGGTATATCCGAATTTCTCACGTGCACCTCAACCTCTAGAAAGTTATGCATTAGAATCCTTGAACATGAAAGGAAGCATACGTAATAACCGTGGACAAGTACTGGCTCTTATCCAATCACCTGATCAGCAAATTGAGCGAGTGCAGGTGGGGAACTATATCGGGATGAATCAAGGGCGTATTACCCAGATTGGTCCAACCCAGATTGATCTGGTAGAAATTGTTCCCGATGGGCGCGAAGGCTATGTGGAGAGACCAAGAACCTTAGTGTTAATTGGACCGGCACCCTAAAATTTAGGGAATAACAAAGAAAAAGTATTTTTAAAGATTATTTAATTGGGGATGGTCAGACAATGAATCACGTATTCCGTCAGTTTTCTATGGGGGCTGTAGCCATTGCAGTTATGCAGGTTGCATCTGCACAGGTCAGCATGACCAATATTGTACCGACACAAATTGCAGGTCAGGGTACAGAAATTAGGGTTATGTTTAATGGTTTGCCGCCGCAACCACAGGCATATCAACTTGAAAATCCTTCGCGTTTGATTTTGGATTTTAATAAAGCTCAGCAGACTTTAACACAGTCAAAAGTGGCGATTGGTACTAATGAAGCGAACTCGGTCGATGTAAGTTCTGACGATCAGCGTTCACGTTTAACTGTAAATTTAAAAGAGGCGGGCGCGTTTACAACGCGCATAGAAGGCAATACATTTATTTTAAAGATTAATTCAGCTCAAGCGGCCATTAAACATTTATCAACAAATACGATCCAACCCCAGGGTGTTTCAAATGTTGGTTTTCAGCGTGGTAGCCAAGGTGAAGGGTTAATTGTTATTGATTTATTGGGAAGTAATACTCCTGTTGATGTGCAACAACAAGGTAGCAAAGTTGTAGTGAGGACACTCGGCTCTAAAATTCCCCCTCATTTAGCTAAACGTTTAAATGTGAACGATTTTGCGACCCCTGTTTCTACTATTGAGTCTTATAACGAAAAAGGCAATGGCGTTATTACGATCCAATCTACTGGTAGCTATGAATATATGGCTTATCAGGCAGAAAATAAACTCACTATTAGCTTAAAACGCCCTCAGGACAAAAATGTGAGTTCTTCATCTAAGCCATCTAATTACTCTGGTAATAAGCTTTCTCTTGATTTCCAAGATATTGAAGTTCGTAGAGTTCTACAATTACTTGCCGATTTTACTGGCATTAATATGGTGGCTGCCGATAGTGTGCAGGGCAATATTACTTTGCGATTGAAAGATGTTCCGTGGGATCAGGCACTTGATATTATTTTAAAAACTAAGAATCTAGATAAACGCAGAAATGGTAACGTTATTTGGATTGCTCCAGTCGCTGAGTTAATTAAAGCAGAAGATGATGAGGCAAAAGCTTTGGCACAAACTATTAAGTTAGCGCCGATTCAAACAGATTATATCCGCCTGAGTTATGCGAAAGCTATTGATGTGCTTAAGCTAATTGAAGATACCCGTGATGGTAAGGGGGCTGTTGCAAACCGTACTACAAATTCAGATTCTCTTGCTTTAGAGAGTTTATTGAGCTCACGTGGTAGCGCTGTTGCCGATACGCGTACTAATACTTTGATTGTAAATGACACAGCCCAAAATATTGATAAAATTCGTAAAATGATTGAGTTGCTTGATGTACAAGTCAAACAGGTCATGGTTGAGGCACGTATTGTTCGAGCATCTACTTCTTTTACCAAAGAACTTGGAGTCAAGTGGGGGATATTATCGCAAGGGATCACCAATAATAATAATTTGTTGGTTGGTGGTAGCGAAACAACCTTGTGGAATTTAAGAGAGCCTAAAAAAGATGAGACTACGGGAGGTTATACATATACGATTGAACGTCCAGACAATTTAAATGTTGATTTGGGGGTTTCTAATCCTGCGGGAAGCATTGCTTTTGGTCTCATTAGTATGTCTGACTTCATGTTAGATCTTGAACTTTCGGCGTTACAGGCTGATGGTTATGGTGAAGTGATTTCAACCCCAAAAGTCATGACAGCAGATAAACAATCTGCAAAAGTTGCTACTGGTCAGCAAGTTCCTTATCTGACTACGACTACTTCTGGTGCGGGTGCTACAGCTACTACATCCTTTAAAGATGCACTGTTAAGTTTAGATGTTACTCCGAGTATTACGCCTGATGGTAAAATTCAAATGAAATTAGATATTTCTAAGGATTCTGTGGCAGGTGAAGCCCCTAATGGTGAGTTAATTTTAAATAAAAATAATATTAATACCAATGTATTGGTGAATAACGGTGAAACGGTCATTTTAGGAGGGGTATTTGAGCAAACCACATCTAACTCACAAACCAAGGTTCCTTTCTTTGGTGATATTCCTGTACTTGGGCATTTATTCAGAAAAGATGTGAAATCTGATGATAAACAAGAGTTACTGATTTTCGTTACGCCACGAATTGTTAATGACACTTTGGTGAGAAATCATTAATATATTTTTCAATGAAAGCAATTGAAATAGGTGGCGCCTTGCCAAGCAAAGCGTTTGAAACCCTGCCAAATATTTATTTGGTAGGGCCCATGGGGGCAGGAAAAACAACCGTTGGACGTCATTTAGCCGAACTATTGGGGCGTGAATTTTTAGATAGTGATCATGAAATTGAGCGCAAAACGGGTGCTACTATTCCTTGGATTTTCGAAAAAGAAGGGGAAATTGGATTTCGTACTCGTGAAACCATTGTTTTGAATGAGTTGACTTCACGTAATGCCTTGGTATTGGCAACTGGCGGTGGTGCCATCACTCAAGCGCCAAATCGTGAGTTTCTAAAGCAGCGCGGTATTGTTGTTTACCTCTACACTCCTGTGGAACTTCAATTACAACGAACGTATCGCGATAAAAACAGACCTCTATTACAAGTTGAAAACCCTGAACAAAAATTGCGTGATTTGTTAAAAACACGTGATCCTTTATATCGTGAAGTTGCTCATTATACGATTGAAACCAATCAGGGTGCTGCTCGTGATCTTGCTCAAAAGATTTTGCAACTTATTTTGTCTAACACGCTAATATAGCCAAACTTACTTGTGGTTTTATAAACTCATGCAAACTTTACATGTTGAATTAGGCGAACGCCGTTACCCTATTTTTATTGGCAGTCAACTTGATCCTAAACAGTTGCTTGAGCCTTATATTCATGGTCAACAGGTCATGATCGTGAGTAATGAAACGGTCGCTCCTTTATATTTATCTCATTATCAAGAAGCGTTAAAAAGTTTGGGTAAAACTATAGCTACTTGTATTTTGCCTGATGGTGAAAAATATAAAGACATTCAACATTTAAATTTAATTTTTGATGCATTACTTGAAGCTGGTTTTAACCGAGACTGTACGGTTTTAGCTTTAGGCGGTGGTGTTATTGGTGATATGGCTGGCTTCGCCTCAGCATGTTTCCAGCGTGGTGTATATTTTGTTCAGGTTCCGACCACACTTCTTTCACAGGTAGATTCAAGTGTAGGTGGTAAAACTGGCATTAACCATCCACTGGGTAAGAACATGCTTGGTGCATTTCAGCAGCCTCAAGTTGTTTTAGCTGATATGGCTCAACTCGATACATTACCTGACCGTGAGTTGTCTGCTGGATTGTCAGAAGTCATTAAGTATGCCTTGTTAGGTGATGCCGATTTTCTAGTTTGGTTAGAACAAAATATGGATGGCTTGGTTGGTCGAGATGCCAATCTTTTAGCAGAAGCTGTTTATCGTTCATGTGCCCATAAAGCCCGTATTGTTGCAAATGATGAAAAAGAGCAAGGCGAGCGTGCTTTACTCAACCTAGGTCATACGTTTGGTCATGCTATAGAATCTTACCTTGGTTATGGTACTTGGTTGCATGGTGAGGCAGTTGCTACCGGCATGGTCATGGCAGCTGATTTATCACAGCGTTTAGGCTGGATTTCAAGCGATGATGTAGAGCGTACAAAAAAAATTATTCAACGCGCTAATTTGCCGATATCATGTCCAAAAATTCCATTGGATGAATTCCTTGGATATATGGCACATGATAAAAAAGTCCTTAATGGTCAATTACGTTTAGTGTTGTTAAAGCAACTTGGACAAGCAGTAATTACTAAAGACTTTGATGTTGAACTCATGAAACAAGCTATTTTGGCAAATCTACACGGATAATAAATTAAGGTAACACATGACTGTATCACGTACACTTTGGCAGAATGTTCAACAATATATCTGGTTGGTGGGTGGTATCGTCTGCTTGTTTCTGGCTTTTATTTTCTGGGTAATGACTGATAGTAAGAAGCTTGTCGAAGTTGAAAAAGCAGCCGATTCAGACGCACCAGTGCAAATTCAGCCAGAAAAAGTGGCAACAACTGCTAACTTGGGGGCTTTAGCTGATGAAGTTAGGCCTCTTGATTTAACGACTCGGACGGTTGTATCTGGTCAACATGAAGCAGAGTTCCGCGGTACAAAGTTTATTAACGAAAACAAGAAACAATGGACGCTTGAGCTGTTCCGTGCATCTGACGAAGATATTATTAAAAACTTTTTAAAGAATCGTTCAGACCGAAATAAATTTATCTACTTCCGATTAAGTGGAGAAAAGCAATCTGAACAATATGTTTTGACATATGGCGTATTTAAACGTTCTGAAGATGCAATTCAGCAGTTAACACAACTGAATCTTAATTTGCCTGAATCAATTAAGCCGCAACCTCAACAATTTTCGACTTATGTGCCACTCGTCAATGATTTGGGCGCGGATGAAATGAAAGGTGGGATTAGCCAAACTTATGAAGTGCGGTTACGCCCAGCTGCCCTGCCTAAAATTGATGAGTCTTTGCTCATGGGCGCAGGTGTAAATGGGGCTATCAGTACGCAACCTAAAGTGGCTGCTCCAGCAACGAACTCTACAACTCGGACAACTATTATTCGTCGAGATGCAGAGGGGAATGTTGTAGATGTACACCAGTCTAATTCTGCTGTTGATACTGCTAAAAAGGCTCAACAAAATCGTGCAACTGAAGTTCCTCCAAAAAATGCAACAAATGAGGGCGCAAGAGGGAACTAACGGTAAGAATAATTTGCACAAATATAGTGCAATAATAAGAAATACATATACTCTTTGATCAAGTGTGGTGCATATTTGGTCATTTATTAAAATGATAACCTGAATAAAACTGATCTATTTTTAATAAATATAAACACTTAAGTTGTAAAAGCTGTATTGGCATAGTTTTTGCTTTATTCTTGTGCTTATTAATGTACTGCTAACTATTTTGGCGCTCTAAAGAGTGAAGTCTATGCAGAGTCGTGGGGTCGAACTGCTTTAAAAGAGTGCGAAATAAGTCAAAACATTTTTCTAGCAAAAACCAGTGTACGCATTTATGGAACAGCGTATATTGGCTTATCAGCCCAAAATTTTTTTTTGCGAAACATTGAGCTAACTATCGTCCGTAGGCAATATCGCAGAAATAAGTTGTTTGTTTGACGCTCGAAAGAGCCTTATTGAAAGAAGGGTACGCTATGCACATGCCATCGCCTAATACTGTAGCTCCCGCTCAAGGTTTATATCAACCTGATGAGTTTAAGGATAACTGTGGTTTTGGACTGATTGCCCATATGAAGGGTGAATCAAGTCATCATCTTGTAGAAACCGCGATTCACAGTTTAAGTTGCATGACGCACCGTGGTGGTATTGCCGCAGATGGCAAGACGGGAGATGGGTGCGGCTTATTATTGGCGATGCCAAAGCAATTTTTTCGTGATGAAGCAAAAAAACTGAGTGATATTACACTGAGCGAAGTTTTTGCTGTGGGTACGGTATTTCTAAATATTGATCCGGCATTAGCGCAACATTCTAAAAATATTTTAAATAAAGAAATAGAAGCAGAAGGCTTACGCGTACTAGCTTGGCGCGTTGTGCCTACAAATAACGATGCACTAGGTGAAATTGCACTTCAATCTTTACCTGCTTTTGAACAGGTCATTGTGAACTGTCCAATGGGTGTAACCGAAGTTGAGTTCAACCGTAAGCTATTTTTGGCGCGTCGCCGTGCGGAACAACAATTACAAAAAGATCCGTTATTCTATGTGACTACGCTTTGTTCGACAGTGATCACCTATAAAGGCTTGATGATGCCTGCTGCGATTGCTGAGTTCTATACAGACTTGGCAGACGAACGTTTAAAATCACATATCGTCGTGTTCCATCAACGTTTCTCGACCAACACTTTACCACGTTGGCCGTTGGCTCAGCCTTTCCGTTATCTTGCTCATAATGGTGAAATTAACACCATTACAGCAAACCGTAACTGGTCATTAGCACGTACTCCTAAATTTGAAAATCCATTGTTGCCGGGCTTAACTGAACTTAACCCGATGGTGAACCGTACTGGTTCAGACTCATCAAGCTTAGATAATATGCTTGAGATATTGGTCGGCGGCGGTATGGATTTATTCCGTGCATTACGTATGCTTGTACCACCAGCTTGGCAAAACGTAGAAACTTTAGATGCGGACTTACGCGCATTCTATGAGTTCAACTCTAAGCACATGGAAGCTTGGGATGGTCCTGCGGGCTTGGTAATTCAAGATGGTCGTCATGCAATCTGTATGCTTGACCGTAATGGTTTACGTCCTGCACGTTGGGTAATTACTAAAAATGATTACATTACCTTAGCATCAGAAATTGGTGTTTGGGGCTATGAACCTGAAGACGTGGTTTCTAAAGGCCGTGTAGGTCCAGGCCAAATTTTGGTAGTTGATACCTTAACAGGCAAAGTGCTTGATACTAAAGATGTAAACACTCATCTTAAAAACATGCGTCCGTACCGTGAATGGTTGCGTGATCATGCAATTCGCTTAAAGGCTAATCCTGAACTTGAAGAACAATTAGTTGATCAAGGTTTAACTGGCGATGCTTTAAAAGCAGCTCAAAAAATGTTTATGGTGACATTTGAAGAGCGTGACCAGTTATTACGTCCAATTGCTGAAAGTGGTCAGGAAGCAGTAGGTTCTATGGGTGATGATACGCCAATGGCTGTATTGTCTCGTCAAGTACGTCATGTGACTGATTATTTCCGTCAACAATTTGCACAGGTGACTAACCCTCCAATCGATCCATTACGTGAATCGATTGTAATGTCCCTTGAGACGTGTTTAGGTCGTGAGCAAAATGTATTTGAGCAAG
Organism: Acinetobacter sp. AOR14_HL; assembly: GCF_027855175.1. NCBI lineage: Bacteria > Pseudomonadati > Pseudomonadota > Gammaproteobacteria > Moraxellales > Moraxellaceae > Acinetobacter > Acinetobacter sp. AOR14_HL. Next base: position 325,496 of record NZ_JAKTII010000011.1, read on the forward strand.
GTCCAGAGCACGCAGATCGAATCATTATTTCGAGCCCTGTTCTGTCTAACTCAAAAATGCAGCAAATCCGTAGTATTGATCGTGCAGGCTATGAGTCTGTTGACATCAATTTGAACTATGCTGAAGAAGAAGGTTTGCAAGCTGCGATTACACGTATTTGTGAAGAAGCGGCACAAGCAGTTCGTGATGGTAAAACTTTAATTGTTTTAACTGATAAAAATATTCGCCAAGGTTTCTTGCCTGCAAATGCAGCACTTGCAACAGGTGCGGTACACCATTACCTCATTAAAACTGGTTTACGTACTGATGCTAACATCATGGTTGAAACTGGTTTTGCACGTGATCCGCACCAATTTGCGGTATTACTTGGTTTCGGTGCAACCGCAGTTTACCCATACCTAGCATATGACGTGATCAATGATTTGATTGCTAAAGGTGAGCTTTTAGGTGATCCAATCCATGCACAAGCGAACTTCCGTAAAGGGATTGAGAAAGGCCTATTAAAAGTTCTTTCAAAAATGGGTATCTCTACAGTTGCGTCGTATCGTGGCGGTCAGCTTTTTGAAGCAGTTGGTTTGTCATCTGAAGTAGTAGATCAATGTTTCTTAGGTGTTCCAAGTCGTATTCAGGGCGCAACATTTGCTGACCTTGAAAAAGATCAGAAAAAATTAGCTGCTACAGCTTGGTCAAATCGTAAACCGATAGATCAGGGTGGTTTACTTAAATTCGTATTTGATAAAGAGTACCATGCGTTCAACCCAGACGTGATTAACTCATTACATACGGCTGTTCGCTCTGGTAAGTATGAAGACTTTAAAGTATATGCTGAGTTGGTTAACAACCGTCCGGTTGCAACCATTCGTGACTTATTCAAGTTAAAAACAACGAATTCGATTCCAGTTGACCAAGTAGAGTCAGTTGCAGATATCTTGCCTCGTTTTGACTCGGCAGGTATGTCTTTAGGTGCTCTTTCTCCAGAAGCACATGAAGCAATTGCAATCGCGATGAATACGATTGGTGGTCGTTCAAACTCTGGTGAGGGTGGTGAAGATCCTGTTCGCTACGGCACAATTCGTAACTCGAAAATCAAACAGATCGCATCTGGTCGTTTTGGTGTAACACCTGCTTACTTAACTTCTGCTGAAGTATTGCAAATTAAAGTTGCTCAAGGTGCAAAACCAGGTGAAGGCGGTCAGTTACCGGGCGGTAAAGTAAATGGCTTAATTGCACGTTTACGTTACTCTGTACCGGGTGTAACGCTGATTTCACCTCCACCACATCACGATATTTATTCAATTGAAGATTTGTCTCAGTTAATTTTTGACTTGAAACAAGTTAACCCGAAAGCAATGGTGTCAGTAAAACTGGTATCTGAACCGGGTGTGGGAACAATTGCCGCTGGTGTTGCTAAGGCATATGCAGACTTCATTACTATTTCTGGTTATGACGGTGGTACAGCAGCATCTCCACTTTCATCAATTCACCATGCGGGTTCTCCATGGGAATTAGGTCTCAGTGAGGCGCATCAAGCACTTCGCGTGAATGACTTACGTGGCAAAGTACGCGTACAAACTGATGGTGGTTTAAAAACTGGTCTTGATGTGATCAAGGCAGCAATTTTAGGCGCTGAGAGTTTTGGTTTCGGTTCAACACCAATGATTGCTTTAGGTTGTAAATATTTACGTATTTGCCACTTGAACAACTGTGCAACCGGTGTTGCAACTCAACAAGACCACTTACGTCAAGAGCACTATATTGGCGAGCCAGAAATGCTCATCAATTTCTTCCACTTTATTGCGGAAGAGACTCGTGAATGGTTGGCAGCTTTAGGTGTTTCTTCATTGAAAGACTTAATTGGTCGTGTTGATTTACTTGAAGTATTACCGGGTGAAACTGAAAAACATGCTCACCTTGATTTAAGTGCATTGTTAACGTCTCATCCATCTGCTGACGGTAAAGCACAGTACTGTGAAGTACAAGGTAATGCACCATTTGATAAAGGTGTATTGGCTGAGAAAATGGTTGAGGAAATGCTTCCTGCAATTGAATCAAGTGCAGGCGGTCAGTTCAACTTCAAAGTTGTGAACTGTGACCGTTCGATCGGTGCTCGTGTGTCAGGTGAAATTGCTCGTCGCTACGGCAACTTAGGCATGGAAGTGCATCCTGTAGTCATGAACTTAACTGGTACTGCTGGTCAATCGCTTGGTGTATGGAACGCTGGTGGTTTACACATCCGTCTTGAAGGTGATGCAAACGACTATGTGGGTAAAGGTATGGCTGGTGGTCGTATCTCAATTTTCCCACCACAAGGTTCGCCTTTCCAAACACAGAACACGGCAATTATTGGTAATACCTGTTTGTATGGTGCAACTGGCGGTAAGCTTTTTGCAGCAGGTACAGCGGGTGAGCGTTTTGCAGTTCGTAACTCTGGTGCATTTGCTGTAATTGAAGGTGCTGGTGATCACTGCTGTGAATATATGACAGGTGGTGTTGTGACTGTACTTGGTAAAGTAGGCCATAACTTTGGTGCAGGCATGACTGGTGGTTTTGCTTATGTACTTGACCTTGATAATGACTTTGTAGATTACTACAACCATGAATTGATTGATTTAAATCGTATTTCAACAGAATCTATGGAAGATCATAAAGAGTTCTTGTTGCGTATTATCGATGAGCATATCAAAGAAACAGGTAGTGCTTGGGCTTATAAAATCCGCAATGAGTTCGATTTCTACAGCCGTAAATTCTGGCTTGTGAAACCAAAGGCTGCTAATTTGCAAACGCTTTTGAAAACAACACAAGCTGATCCACAATAATTCCACGACTGCAACGACATAGGCAGGTGCGGGCAACAGTGAAATCCGCGCCTACCCACGGAGAGAGACATGGCAGAACGCCTAAATAATGACTTTCAATTTCTGGATGTAGCACGCCAAGATCCAGAGAAAAAAGATATTACTGTCCGCAAAGCAGAATTTGTGGAAATTTATAAACCTTTTACATCGGAAACTGTCGCTAATCAGACCCACCGTTGTTTAGGTTGTGGTAACCCATATTGCGAATGGAAATGTCCTGTACATAACTACATTCCAAACTGGTTAAAACTCATCGCTGAAGGCCAAATTTTCCAAGCTGCTGAGCTTTGCCATCAAACCAACACATTACCTGAGGTATGTGGTCGCGTATGTCCACAAGACCGTTTATGTGAAGGTGCTTGTACCTTAAATGATGGTTTTGGTGCAGTAACTATTGGTAATGCTGAAAAATATATTAACGACACAGCCTTCGCTTTAGGCTGGCGTCCAGATATGTCAGGTGTGAAATGGACTGACAAAAAAGTTGCAATCATTGGTGCCGGTCCGGCAGGCCTAGGTTGCGCGGATATTTTAGCTCGTGGTGGTGTTAAGCCAGTTGTATTCGATAAGCGTCCTGAAATTGGTGGCTTACTTACATTCGGTATTCCAGAATTTAAAATGGAAAAAGATGTAATGAAACGCCGTCGTGAAATTTTCACAGGTATGGGCATCGAATTCCGCTTAAATACTGAAATTGGTACAGATGTCACCATTGATGAATTACTTGCAGAATATGATGCTGTATTCATGGGTATGGGAACTTATACCTACATGAAGGGTGGCTTCCCAGGTGAAGATCTTGCAGGTGTTTATGATGCACTTGATTTCTTGATCTCTAACGTGAACCGTTGCCAAGGTTGGGAAAAAGACCCAAGTGAGTACATTAGCTTAGATGGTAAAAAAGTGATTGTACTTGGTGGTGGTGATACAGCGATGGACTGTAACCGTACTTCATTACGTCAAGGCGCTCATGATGTAACGTGTGCATACCGTCGTGATGAAAGCAACATGCCAGGATCTGCACGTGAAGTAAAAAATGCCTATGAAGAAGGTGTGAAATTCTTGTTCAATCGTCAACCGATTGAAATCGTAGGCGAAAATGGCAAAGTGACAGGCGTTAAAGTGGTGACGACTCAAATGGGTGAACCAGATAGTCGTGGCCGTCGTAGCCCTGAACCAGTTCCAGGTTCTGAAGAAGTATTACCAGCTGATGCGGTTTTACTTGCATTCGGTTTCCGCCCAAGCCCAGCTGACTGGTTTGGTAACGCGAATATTAATCTTGATGGTTCAGGCCGTGTTGTGGCAGCTGAAAAGCAAGAATTCAAATTTCAGACATCGAACCCGAAAATCTTTGCTGGTGGCGATATGGTCCGTGGTTCAGACCTTGTCGTGACTGCAATTTGGGAAGGCCGCCAAGCTGCTGAAGGAATTCTAGACTACCTCGGTGTTTAATCTAAAAAACTATTTTTAAAGTTTTTAATAAAGCCTGCTTGATGCAGGCTTTATTTTTACCGCTAGTCACTTTGATATTTTTGGCAAATACAATAAGCTTTTTAGCCCTTTTTAGCCTTTTAAGCTCACGACATACTCAAAGCTTCCTTTTTCAATACAATAGGTGTTGAATATGAACATCGCAGGTATGACGGCAGAAAAATCATATTTAAATCGTCGAAAAGCTTTGGGTATTACTGTGCGTCGCCTTGAATTTAATCCTAAGGCGATCAAGCGGCACTATTTCGCGAATTCTCCTCTTATGTCTCACTTTTTAACTGCACTATCTTCAACGTTTCCTGTAGGAGAGCAGTTTTTCGTAAATAGCGTGCGCAATGTACGTGATAAGGTTTCCGATCCACAATTACAGGCTCAAATCGCCGCTTTTATTGGGCAAGAAGCAATGCATTCTAAAGCTCATGGTGAGTTTAATGAAGCTTGGCGGCGTGATGATTATAATCTGGACAGCTTTCAAAACTGGCTAAATCAGCGTGATAAATATTTAAGAACGATTCCTCCTAAACTGCAATTGGCCCTTACCTGTGCTTTTGAGCATTTTACTGCTCTACTTGGAGGATATGTTTTACAGCACCCAGAGTTATTAAAAACGTTAGATCAAGATGCACTAAAACTTTGGGTATGGCATGCGATTGAAGAAATTGAGCACCGTTCAGTGGCGTTCGATGTCTATCAGCATGTGTATGGGGATGATCGTATTCGCCGCTTACTCATGCGTAGTGTCACTACAGGATTTGCCAGTATCGCTTTTTATGGAACAACCCGCTTATTTTGGCAAGATAAATGGAATAGCTTACCTAAAATCGGAGGTAATTTATTTGGTTTATATTTGCTGGTTAAAATGCTTGTTCAGCTCATGCCCGAATATTTCGCATATTACAAAAAAGATTTCCATCCAAGTCAAAAGGATTATGGCCGTATGGTCGATTACTGGAAAAGTTCTTTAGCAGATGAATATCGAATGGCAAGTTTTCAACAAGAAAAAGACCAACTATTAAGTTAATAAATAACCGGATTGAAAAATCCGGTTTTTAAATCAATAAAATAAAAGCAACACAATAATGCCAAAATCATCATACAATCGAGGAAAGAAGTTAAAAATATAAAGAAAAACTTGAGGATAATGTGACGATGAAAACATTGAAACAACTCGCGATCGCGACGACACTTGCCAGTACCTTATTGTTTTCAGGGTGTGGCTATAACACTTTACAAGTCAAAGATGAAGCAGTAACGGCAGCTTGGTCTGAAGTTCAAAACCAATATCAACGTCGATCAGATTTAGTACCAAACCTTGTGAATGTTGTAAAAGGCTATGCTAAGCATGAAGAACAAGTATTAACCGAGGTTACACAGGCACGTTCGAATGTTGCTGGTTTGAAGGTTGATAAAGAAGTTCTAGAAGACCCAGCTTTACTTGAAAAATACCAACAGGCTCAAAGTCAATTAACAGGGGCTTTATCTCGTCTGATTGCTGTTTCTGAAAATTATCCAGATTTAAAAGCCAATACCCAATTCCAAGAGCTACAAGTTCAACTTGAAGGAACAGAAAACCGTATTGCTGTGGCTCGTAATCGTTATATTACAACAGTGCAAGACTACAACGGATATGTACGCCAGTTCCCGCAAGTAGTGACTGCAAAAGTAATTGGTATGCATCCAAAAGCCAATTTCTCTGCCGAAGCATCTGCACAGCAGGCACCAAAAGTTTCTTTTGATTAATTTTAAGAATCAAAGGAGTGCTGCATGAGAAATAATATATTGCTTCAGCTTAAGCAAATTAAGGTATTTGTTATTACCTTAATTTTGCTCTGTTGCGGTGTTCTTTTTCAGAATGCAGCATGGAGTGAGACTAATGTTGCAACTGCTACTGATGAAACTGACACCATTGTAGCGGGCAAAATTATTCAGAAGCAGCAGGCTCAAGCTTCCGCTTCTAAAAGTGAACAGTCTGCTTCTGGCGTAGCTTCCCAAGCTCAAGTCGCCAACGATATGGCAGATGGTGAATCGATTCGTGGTTTACCAACTTTAAACCAGCCTGTTATTGATCAAGCCAATATCTTAAGCGAGGCAGAGAAGCAGCAGCTCAATCAAAAAATTCTAAGTTTATATCAACAAGGCAAAGCACAAATCGGTATTGTTATCGTTCCAACTACTGGCCAAGAAGATATTTTTGATTATGCATTACGTGTAGGTGAAAAATGGCAACTTGGTTCAGCGAAGCGTGATAATGGATTGCTCATTGCAGTTGCGGTAAATGACCGCCGTATACAAATTTTAACCGGATATGGCTTAGAGGGCGTATTACCAGATATTGTCTCGAGTCGAATTATTAGAAACCAAATCACACCCTATTTTAAACAAGCCCAATATGCGCAAGGTTTAAATGCAGGTGTTGATGAAATCGGAAGAATTCTTAATCTTGATCCAGAAGTCGCTCAGCAAGCTGCTCAAGATTTAAAAGAACGACAACACCAAGCCGCAGAAGAGCAACAAGCTAAACAAACAACCCTCACAATGGCTCTATTTATTCTTGTTGCTGGAATTGTCGGGTCATTTATTGTAGGACGACCTCTTAGCGCATCTACTGCAGGTGTTGCTGCTGCGGTAGCAGGTTTTGTAAATGGCGCGGGTCTAGTGACTAGCTTACTACTTGGCTTTGGAATCTTCTTTTTACTCATTACCTCAATTGCCCAGCTTATTTTACAGGTTATTCTGAGTGGTGCAGGCGGAGGAGGGCGTGGTGGTGGCTTCGGCGGTGGAGGCGGAGGCTATGGAGGCGGTGGAGGTCGTTTTGGCGGTGGAGGTGCATCAGGCTCATGGTAACAACATCAGAAACAACACAAATTATTACTCAGCCAAAAATTGAGGAATCTGTAGAGCCAAGCCTAAAACGTTGGTTTAAACATCTATGCTATTTTCCTGCCAGTAGCCGTTATTTTTCAAAACAAGATAAGCAGACGATTGCTGATGCGGTACAACAAGCAGAACATGGACATATTGGCGAAATACAGGTTGTAATTGAAGGCCATATTCCATGTTCACAGGCCTATAGACAAAATACCCGATTGAGAGCGCAACAATTGTTTGCAGAGTTAGGAGTCTGGGACACCGCGTTAAATAGTGGAGTACTACTTTATTTAAACTTATGTGAACGTACAGTAGAAATTATATTTGACCGCGGTATTAGAAATGCGACCAATGATCAAGTCTGGCATCAGATTTGTGATTCTATCGTGCAACAACTTAAACAAAAACAATATCAGCAAGCTGTAGTGATTGGTGTTCATCAAATTGGAGAGGTAATGTCACGTTTTTATGATGAAAATATGCCAGATCAATCCAATGAATTGGGAAATGCCCCGATTATCATTAATTAAATTATTGTCTAAAATTTCTATATCTCATAGTTTTTATTTTTTAAAGGTGATTGACAAAAAATGTCACCTATTTATTTATTTTTAAAGAGAATTTGTTCACAAAAACAAATATAAAATTTGATGAGATTGGTTTACTTTTTTTGATGTGTGATGTGTTGTAGTGAAAAGATATGTGACGATTTTTGTCAGTTATTTACAGTGATTTTATATTTAGTAAATTGAAAAAATAATATAAGTTTTTGTTTTATAAATAAAATAAAAGTTGGCATGGTTGCTGCAATATAGTTGATAGCTGAAAAAGCTTATATAAAAACATACATACAATCTTTGGGGAAAAGGCTATGAATGCACAAAAAGGTTTTACTTTAATTGAACTCATGATCGTAGTTGCGATTATTGGTATTTTGGCGGCGATTGCGATTCCTGCTTATCAGGATTACACAGTTCGTTCACAAGTAACTGAAGGTCTGAATATGGCTGGTGGCGTTAAAACAGCTGTAAATGATTATTATACAGATGTAGGTGACTGGCCTGCTGATATTAAAGCCGCTGTTTGTGGTAAAAATGCATCTACAGTATGTGCTGGCGGTACTAATACTGATTATAAAGGTAATTATGTATCACAAATGGATGTAGCTGATGGTGGCATTAATATTACTTATGGAAATAAAGCAAACTCAAGTGCATTGTCAACTAAAGTGTTGTCTCTAATTCCTGGCGTTGATGCAGCAAGAAACGTAACTTGGGTTTGTGGAAATGCTGCAAAACCTACAGGTATCACTTTGGCAGCTAAGGCTACAAATGGTACAACGATTGATGCTAAATACCTTCCTGGTTCTTGCAAGAACTAATTAATTTTAAAAGTAAAAAGCTGGATTTATTCCAGCTTTTTTATTTGGATTACATATGAGTAAACGTATTAAGTTTTTTGTATTGCATATAACTTTTTCAGTTCTAATCATTAGTTCATTGCTTTGCTGTATTTTCCTTATCTGGTATCCCTTGCCTTTGACGAAAGCCACTGGGTTAGAACATATATTACTTTTATTAATTTTTATTGATGTCATTGTTGGTCCTTTTCTAGGCTTATTAGTTTATAAAGAAGGCAAAAAAACTCTAAAATTCGACTTAATAATTATTTGTATTTTGCAAATTAGTGCATTTCTGTTTGGGAGTTACCATGTATTTAAGGGAAGGCCGGTATGGGTAGTTTTTAGTGTCGATCAATTTGAATTGATACGCGATAATGAGATTGTATCTAAACTACATAAATCTTCTTTAACAGGACCAAAATTTGTTGGTATTCAATACTCTCAAGATCCTAAATTGAAGCAAAAAGAAATGTTTAAAGAATTATTTGAAGGTGTTTCTTTAACACAAGATCCTCAAAATTATAAGGAACTTACTCAAGTGAAACTACAAATAAAAAAACGTGCCCAAAACTTAAATGAACTAGAAAAATATAATTCTAAACGGCAAGTAGAAGAAATCCTAAAAAAATATCCATCAGCTGATGCTTGGGTTCCCTTAAAAGCCAATGCTGTAGATATGGTTGTGTTGATGAATAAGAGCTCTGCTCAGGTTGTTAAAATTGTAGATTTAAGACCTTGGAAGTAAGAGATAGGATGAGGGAATACAAATAGGACTTAATTCTTATCATCCTCTTCCATGTATAATTCTTTCAAGTCTTAGCCTCTAACCTTTTACTATGCAAGTATTCTTCCTATTCCTCGCTGCAATCCTGTTAGGTTTTGCATGGTTGTCTCCATTTCACTATAGCCCTTGGGTTATGTTTTCGAGTGAAGTGAGTACTTTTGGGGCTGGATTATGTGTATTAGCCGCCCTAATTCAGCAAAATATTAAAATTCCTAGAGCACAACTATTGTTGCTGCCATTTACTTTAATTCCAATAGTGCAGTGGGGGTTTGGTTTAGTTTTTGATTTGAGCACAGCTTTATTGAGTTCATTTTACTTGCTAGGTTTTTGGTTTATGGTCTTAGCTGGTTACAACCTGTCTTTAGATCAACAAAAGCGAGATCAAATCTTTTCGGGTTTTAGCTTACTCGTAATTATTGTATCCCTTGCCACTAGTTTCATTGCAATTTGTCAATGGTTGAATATCGAGTCTCATATTCCGTATGTGCTTAAGTTGCTGGGTAATCGTCCTTACGGTAATTTTGGTCAACCTAATAATATGGCGACCTTTTTAATTATTGGATTATTAGGGTGTTTATATTTATATGAAAAGAACAAAGTAACTATCTGGTTGTTATTGCCTTCAGCGCTCATTATTTTATTTACGGTTGCATTGAGTCAGTCCAGAACTTCATGGATAGTTTTTCCATTTTTACTCACCTATTGGATGATTAAGCAGTTTAGAAAGCGAAAAAGATTTGGACTTGCTCAGGGCTTTTTATGGTGCTTAACATTTTTTTTAATTGCTGGATTCATCTTACCTTATATCACTCAATTCATCGAATTTTCTACAAATACACAGATTACTGAAACGAGTACGTTTGTTGCTCGGGCAGGTTCGGGGCATGAGCGTGTAGGTATGTGGATACAAATATTGCATGCTATAGCTCAGCAACCATGGGCTGGGTATGGGTGGAGCCAAACTAGTGTTGCTGTAGTCGATAGTATTCAATATGGAACTGTACATGTATGGTTTAATAGTGCCCATAATGTACTGCTTGATTTAATTGTCTGGAATGGTATTCCATTAGCTGCTGTAATGATTGCTTACTGTGCGTGTTGGTTCCTTTGGTTAAATCAACAGGCTAAAGAAACCATCTCAATTATAGCGATTATGATGGTGTGTGCGGTGTTCATTCATGCCATGTTCGAGTTCCCGCAGCGCTATGCTTATTTCTTGCTTACCTGTGGTTTTTTGCTTGGTATTGTTCAGGCGCAGACTCCAGTACTCAAAGGAGTTGTACTTAATAAGCAACTTTTTCGCTTAATATGGATAGTTAGTTTACTGCTTATTCTTGCGATTTTACGTGATTACAATGTCTATGTTCTGAATAGTAATTTACTTTATAAGAATAAAAAGCCAAATGCAGAGTTCATGGGAAGCAGTAAAATTTTTGTTTTAACACAGTTTGAAGAGCGTTTAAAATGGATTGAACTTAATCCAGAAACTAAATTACCCGAAGCTGATTTAGTTGAGTGGGGAAATTCAGTAAAGAATAAAGCGACTCCCTATAATTTACGTAAATATGCAAAATTGCTGGCTTATAATGGAAAACTAGAGCAAGCACAGCAGCAAATATTAATTTTAAAGCATCTCTATAAGCAAAAAATAACGCTACCAGATTTATTAAAAGAAAAGTAATAAAAAAATCCCCTTGTACTCAAGGGGATTTTTTTATTAGAAATTACATCTGACTCTGGATGTAATTTTCAATGCCAACGTTGCCGATAAGGTCAATCTGAGTATCTAACCAGTCCCAATATTCTTCTTCTTTTTCTAAAATTTCTTGAACGAGATCACGAGTTACATAATCTTGTTCTGTTTCAGCGAGTGCAACTGTTTTTTGAATCGCCTCTATATTTTCTTTCACTTTACGAATGTCACAGTGTAGGACTTCTTCGGTGTGTTGGCCGATATAAAGTTTGCCTAAATGCTGAAGGTTAGGAAGGCCTTCTAAAAACAAAATACGTTCAATAATTTTGTCTGCATGCTTCATTTGACGAATTGATTCTTTATATTCGGCAGAACCGAGCTGTTCAATTCCCCAATCATTAAACATGCGTGAATGTAAAAAGTATTGATTAATTGCAGTTAAATGATGGTACAGCACTTGGTTAAGCTGATTAATGACATCACGATTGCCTTTCATTGTAGCTACTCCAAAACAATTTCTGCCTTAATCCAATTAAGGCAATCTATAAAACCATTTTAGTGAACAATCATGGATATGGCGAGTAATTTATGGAACAGCAAATGAAAATCGCAATCAAAAACAACACAATATTAGTACAGGAGAGTTTTCTGCCAAAAAAAACCGCTTGAATGAGGAACTATTAACGTTCCGCAAAAAGCGGTGGAGGAGCTAATAAATACGGTTAAATGTTTATAATTCTTTTAAGCAGCTACGGAAATACGAGCAGCGATTTCTGATAATTCTTCACTAATAATAGCACGTGCTTCTGGTGCACAGCGTCCACAGCAAGTACCGAGATCAAGCAAGTCGCGAATTTCGCGATAGCTTTCAGCGCCATTTTCAACAGCGTCTTTAATATCTTGATCGGTAATGCCACGACACAAGCAAACGTACATGGGAGTGATCCCCAAATATAAATGCGATAATTGATATTATTGATAATTATTATCGTTTGTCAATGAAATTCATTTAAAATCTCATTTTATTATTATTGGGATTTTGGATAAAAAAATACCACCTAAGCGGAAATCTGAGTGGCGTTCAGATTTTACGCAAGGGTGGTACCTAATTTAGAGCTAAATATTTTTTAATTTCGGGTGTTTAATATTTTGTATCTTATTGATTGATAATAACAATACCATCCATCTCTACTAATGCACCTTTAGGTAGACTAGCTACACCTAATGCTGCACGGGCAGGATACGGTTGAGCAAAATATTCACCCATAATTTGGTTTACAAGTTGGAAATTTGATAAATCGGTTAGGAAAATATTAAGTTTGGCAATGTCTGCAAGTGAACCACCAGCAGCTTCACAAACCGCTTTTAAATTATCAAATACACGGCGAATTTGAGCTTCGATACCTTCTACAAGTTCCATACTGTATGGGTCTAAACCAATCTGCCCTGATAGATATAGCGTATTGTCTACTAAAATAGCTTGAGAGTATGTGCCGATAGCAGCAGGGGCATTTTCAGTATGAATCACTTGGCGGGACATTTGGTTCTCCTTGATTAAATCTCTTTCCATCATAATCGATGATAGGTTTGGACAAAAGTATCATCGATTTAATTGATTAAGTGGATTTGGAAAGTTTGATTTTGTTAAAGAAACATAAACCTGACCAATAGCTTTTGTAAAGATTAGCTTACTTTTGAAACTTCCATTTGGGGATTAGCAGCATCCAAACGTTCAATACGCGGGAAACCATAATGCATACGTAAGTCACGGATGACTTTTGCAATATGTTTACGGTTGTTGACTACAATATTAACAAAAGTTCTTTGCTCATTTGAATGAACCATCTCTACCCCAGCATTATTTTTACGACATTGATAGATCAGGTCTGATACCTGTTCATCATTCATTGCCATATCTATAGCGAGGTAGGCGGTAAAACGTACATCATCTACATCATCTGCTTTCCATTGAAGCGGCATAATATTTTCAGGATGTAGATGTTGTTCATGTAGCAAGTTATGGCAGCGGATGCGATGCACAATTAACCCACGACGTGTTAAGTGCCCCTGAATTGGGTCACCCAAAACTGGATTGCAGCAATGCGCATATTTAACGTCGATACCTTCAGTACTCTGAATAAGTCGATCTGAGTTTTCTACTTGAGGGTGTTTGTCATGAGCAAATAGGTGATTAGCCACAAGTTGAGGAAGTAAGTCACCAACCGCAATTTGTTCAAACAATGTATTCTTGTTATCGATGTGACGCCACTGCAGTAAATCTAACCAGTCAGCATCAGAGAGATCACTGATCGAACGATTGAAGAGTTTTAATGCGCGAGAAAGTGCTTGCTCACCCACAAGACGCTGTTCTTCAATTTCCTGATCTTTAAGAACATGTTGCAAAGCACGACGCGCTTTTTGCGTATTAATAAAGCTTAACCAGTCTGGATTTGGTGTTGCTAAAACATCCGTAATAACTTCGATAACCTGACCGCTAATTAATGGTGTAGATAATGGTTTAATTTCACCATCCACTTTTGCACCAACTGCATGATTACCTAAAAATAAGCTTGCTGAATAAGCAAAATCAACTACGGTAGCACCTTGTGGTAACTCATGGAGTTGGCCATGTGGTGTGTAAACCCAAATTTTTTCTTGATGTAAGTAATCTAATAAATCATTGAAGGTTGTTTTTGCACATTCTCCATCGATAAGCGTATTCAAGTTTTGCATAGAGGCCTGAATGGCTGAGCGACAAGTTTGAGGTGCATTTTCACCTAATACCACACCAAAACGGGCAGCTTTACGCATAAGCTCGGTTTGAATGGTAAGAGATAATGTGGTTTTTTCACCTTTAAGTTTAATCAATAAAGATTGATTGCCACCTGGTAATGGACGACGGATATGGTCCTGATATTGAATGACTTGAAAATTTTCTCTTAAGGCATCAACTAAGCGGTCACAGTCGGCAATTGTTTGTAAAACAATTTCAAAAGCATGGCTATGGGTAAGTTCTTGTAGATCCATCTCATTTTTAACGAAATGGCGTAATAATTCGATATTGTTATTTTTCTTTTTAATGCGGCCTTGAATATGATAGTTGTGGAGAAGTTCAGCGAGGTTTTGTTCCCAGATACTTTGATACTTACATCGCTCTGGTTTGGTTTGACGTAGTGCATTTTGCACGTTATCAAACATATCAAGATCAAGATTCTGATAACAAAGATTTTCTAGATTATCGCCCATTTCATTCATGCCGACTAATCTTGCCATTGGCACAAAGATATCAAGAGTTTCTTGAGCAATACGGGCCCGTTTATCTGGACGTAAAGCACCTAGAGTTGTCATATTATGATAGCGATCGGCTAATTTAATAATAATGACACGTGGGTCCTGTAGGGTCGCTTGCAAGATTTTTCGGAATGAGGCGGCCTTGTTATATTCTTTATCACTTGATTGGCTAAGTTTGGTTACACCGTCAACCAGCTCAGCAACTGTCAGACCGAACTTTTCAGTAATATCTTCTTTTGTATATTGAGTGTCTTCAATAACATCATGCAAAAGTGCTGCCATTAAAGTTTCAGCATCTAAACGCATGTTCGCAAGAATACAGCTGACAGCAATTGGATGCAGAATGTAGGGTTCACCACTTTTACGTGTAATGCCAGTATGCGCTAGATCGGCAAAATCACAGGCAGCAAGCACTTTCTCGACCTCACTTACCGATAAGTAAGGGTCGATAATCAATTTAAGCTGTTGCTTGGCTTGGCTGACCTCTTCGCCTGGCATAAATCACCCTTTTTCCTAATGCTGAGAAACTAAATCTATCTACTTCTTAATGAAAAGCATATTGCGGAACTTGTCAATTTTTTCATTTGAAAAAGTGTATTTTTTTTTCAATGAAAATAATTGCTTTTTTCAATATTTTTAAATTCAAGACAAAGCCAAATAAAAAACCACCGCAGAAAAACGATGGTTTTTTTATGAAACAGAATTAATTAGAAAGAAAAACCTTCTAAATTCAAGCTGTTTGTAGAAAGAGCAAGATCAAGACTAGAAGTTTGATAATCTTGTTCACGTTGTTTAAGAATTTCTTTCGTAACGTGTCCTGCCGCGATTTCGCGCAAAGAAACTACAGTCGGTTTGTCGTTATCCCATTCTACAGTTGGCTCCATGCCTTGACGTGCCAATTGACGAGCACGTTTACTTGCAACGAGCACAAGCTCAAAACGGTTGTCTACATGATCTAAACAATCTTCAACGGTGACGCGTGCCATAAAAGTTCTCGTTTTGGAATGGTGAATTTGAACAGACTAAACAGTATAAAAGGCTTTCGATCCAGACTCAAGTTATTCCTGTTTTGGTTGAGGAGTAATCAAGTCTTGAATTAATGTTTGATGACGTTTTGCTTGCTGAGATAACACTAAACGATTTGCTGTAATCACAGCTTCAAGCTCATGTAAGGCTTTATTAAAATCATCATTAATAATGATGTAATCAAAGTTCGTATAATGTTGCATATCTTCAACTGCACAGCTTAAACGATGTTCAATGACGTCAACTGAGTCAGTACCGCGATTAGATAAACGCTGACGTAAGTCGAACTGTGTTGGCGGTAAAATAAATATTTGCTTGGATTCAGGAAAAAGTTTGCGTACTTGCTCTGCACCTTGCCAATCAATTTCAAGTAGAACATCGTGCCCTTGAGCTAACTGTTGTTTTACAGTTGCTTGAGAAGTGCCATAGTAATTACCAAATACTTCAGCGTATTCGATAAAGCCTTCATGGTTTACTTGGTCTAGAAAGTCATCTTTTGTAGTGAAGTGATAGTGAACACCATCTAACTCACCAGGACGTTGACCTCGGGTAGTATGCGAGACTGAAACATGTAAATTGCTTACACGGTCAAGCAGGGCTTTCACCAAAGATGTTTTGCCTGTTCCTGATGCAGCAGAAACGACAAACAATAGACCCGACATGATATTTTTCCTGATATGATAAAATATCTTCGCTATTGTAGTGTACCGTGCGTTTAAACTGAATAGTTTTAATTGCAAATATTCAAGAGAAATTCCCCTGTTTTATTAATTTTGAGGCTGTTATGGAAATTGTGTTAGCTAATCCGCGTGGTTTTTGTGCCGGTGTTGATCGAGCCATAGCAATCGTCAATCGGGCTTTAGAATGTTTTAATCCTCCTATTTATGTACGTCATGAAGTTGTACACAATAAATTTGTGGTAGATGACTTACGTCAAAGAGGGGCCGTTTTTGTTGATGAACTAGATCAGGTTCCGGATGACTCAATTGTAATTTTTAGTGCTCACGGTGTTTCAAAAGCTGTTCAGCAAGAAGCGGAGCGCCGAGGTTTAAAAGTTTTTGATGCAACTTGTCCTTTGGTTACCAAAGTTCATATTGAAGTGACTAAATATGCACGTGAAGGTACTGAAGCAATTTTAATTGGTCATGAAGGACACCCTGAAGTTGAAGGGACAATGGGTCAATATGACAAATTGAAAGGTGGTGACATTTATCTGGTTGAAGATGAAGCTGATGTTGCAGCGCTTGCAGTAAGACATCCTGAAAAACTTGCATTTGTAACTCAAACAACTTTATCTATTGATGATACTGCTAAAGTTATTGATGCTTTGCGTGCAAAATTTCCTCATATTCAAGGGCCACGTAAAGACGATATTTGCTACGCAACTCAAAACAGACAAGATGCTGTACGTGATTTGGCCGAACAGTGTGATGTGGTATTGGTCGTAGGTTCACCTAATTCATCAAATTCAAATCGTTTACGCGAGCTTGCAGAGCGTATGGGCAAAGCAGCTTACCTTGTAGATAATGCTGATCAGTTAGAACAGTCATGGTTCAATAATACTTGCAAAATTGGTGTGACAGCGGGTGCTTCAGCGCCGGAAATTCTGATTAAGCAAGTGATTCAACGTTTACAAGACTGGGGCGCGCAAGCACCTAAAGAATTAGATGGACGTGAAGAGAACATAACCTTTAGCCTTCCTAAAGAATTACGCATTCACGTGACTCAAGCATAAAGTGTGACTTATTTAACATACTGATTTTAAAATAGTAAAACAGATAATTGTTGATATGACAGTTATCTGTTTTTTTATACCCTTTATCTGCTTTGTATTTTTTTTGTAAATATAAAAAGTAAAATTTAAATAATAAATAAAAATTTTTAAGTTTATTTGGGGTTTCTTGGGATGAGGGGAATTATTCCGCAAGACGGGTTCACCTTGGTTGAGCTCATGGTGACGATTGCGGTAATGGCTATTATTACGATGATGGCTGCGCCACTATTTGGGGATATGTTGGTTAAACAAAACTTGAATAAGAGTACGGAAGATCTGATTTCAAATATCAATCAGGCACGCATGAAAGCTGTATTAGAGCGTAGACAAATAAAAGTGCAATTAAATTCTACTTATACCGCAGATACTGACAATCAAATCAATTGGATGCCAAGTGGAAAAGCTAAATTAAGGACGGGATCTGATACTTCCATAATATTTTTGATGTCCGGTTTAGTAAAAGATGCTACTGGAGATACTACATTTGAAATTTGTAATAAAGCAGATGGGGAAAAATCAAAAATTATTAGTATTTCTAAAATGGGAATAATTCAGTCAACCACAGAAGGATCATGTTCATGAAAAATATTGAACACCAACGTGGTATGGGGATGATTGAAATTTTAGTTGCTTTGCTGATTTTAGCAATTGGTATTTTGGGCTTTATTGCTTTGCAATACAGGGCACTAGAAGCAAGTGCAGAAAGCACATCACGTGTACAAGCAATTACATTAGCGCGCGATATAGCTGAACGGATTAGGGTTAATCGTAACTCTTTAGCCGTGTATAACCAGCAACTTCAGGATGCTAGTAAACAAAAAGACTTTGTTAAAAATTGCTTTCAAGACAATTGTAGCGATACAGATTTAGCTGATTTCGATGTTGCACAGGTTGTTAAAAGCGCGTCGTCCTTTGGTATGACTATGAATATGGTTGCTTGTCCAAAAACTAACAATCGTCAATGTATTTATATTGCATGGGGCGATACGAGTGCAACGAATGGTACCAGTACGGGAGATTGTACCCAGGATACTTCATATAGCGATAATTCAACATGTGTGATTATGGAGACCTATTAAAATGATAAAAAATCAGGGTTTTACATTAATTGAACTCATACTTTCTTTAGCCTTGGGACTTATAATTAGTGCAGCCGCAATACTATTATTTCTAACAAGCCAAAAAAGTTTATCTATGCAACTCGGTGTTTCTGATGTGCAGGATAATGCTAATTTTGGTCTTAATTATTTAACTCAAGATATTCGTCTTGCCAACTTAAATAATCCCAAAGCAGTTATTAATGACCAAACTGCTTATGGTGGTGTTGTTTTAACCTCTGCAATTAATTCAGCTAAAGATGCGGCTAATGAACCTCTTAGCAATCTTTATAAAACTATTGTTGGTGTAACTGCTAATACTAATTTACTTTCACGCAGTAACGGAGATGGTGTCGGTAGCGGTAATGCTTGGACTGGCGCATCAAACGTCCAAAGTAATGGAAGTGATATTGCTAGTGACCAACTTGTTATTCAATATGTACCGCAATATATAGTTGATACAAAAGGTACGGCAACTCAAGATGATGATGAATATAAAGGTGGTCTAGATTGTGAAGGAAATAATCTGAATTTTCCCCTTGCTAATGGTCGTCAAGTTGTTGTTCAGCGTTATTTTTTACGTAAAGACGCTAAAAATAATAGTGATGAGCCTAATCAACCTTTAGCACTCGCTTGTGATGCTGGCTATTATCCATTAACGGGTAATCCAACTGCTATAACTCGTTATGGGGATGCAGGCGAAATCGTAATGAAACGTGTGGATTATTTTCGGGTTTTACTTAATGTTCAAGGGGGAGCTGGACGACGTTATATTTCAATACATGATTATTTGAATTTAACAGCTCCTCGCCCACGTATTGTTTCGGTACAAATTGGCTTATTAACTCGTTCATTGCAACCTGTGGGTGCAGAAGTAGCGATTAAAGATGATCAAAAATTTTCAGTATTGGATCAAACTATTACAGTCAAAAAGCCTGATAATTCGACAAAAAAATATGTGCGGCAAGTGATATCACAAACCATTGCTTTGCGTAATGTAATCGGGGAGCGTGGTGAATGAAACTGAAGCAGGGTGGCTCAGCTTTAGTTGTTGTACTAATTTTTTTAGTCGCAATTATGATTATTGGCACAATAGCAATTCGTAAGGGTTTGATTAATTTAAATATAGCGACTAATGGCCAAGTGCAGCAATTGATATTGCAAAATTCGGATGCTTCTTTTTTTCAGATAGAGAATTCAACTAACCTGATTCAGAGTTTAAGTGCGACAGGTCTCTTCGGTTATATCAGCAATGCAAATGACAAAAATAAAGAATTAGTCTTTTGTTATCGCGGAGATCAAAGTGACTTTTTTAATATTGGACGTGCCAGCTTAATGCAGTGGGTAGATGGAAATAGTGCACCTACTAATAATGCTTTAGGTACAGATGGATATTGTGATGCAGTTGATACAACCAATAACTGGTTTACAAGTGGTCGTAAGGCAGTCATGACTCAGGTCGCAGTTAAATTTTCGACTGTTGGGGAGGATGACCCATTTTATGCTCGAACTCGTGGTCTTGATGAAAAAGAAGGACAAGTCCAAGAGGCTAAACGAGTCAAGGTCTTTGCTGTGTCATTAATGCCAAGTTTAAGTAGTGTTAATCGTAGTGATATTAACAAGTGTCTACAACAACACATGAGTGAAGTTACGCTCCCAGATGGAACGGCAGCGCCTGATGTTACTAATAAATCAGACTTAGATAATCCTTTAAAGTCAGTAGCAGAGTGCTTAACCAGCTTAAATGTCCCATTTACTACGAATGTGACTGAATACACTATTGCACAAGATTTTAATTAATTGGGGGAAAATAATAATGGATAAGAAAGGCTTAAAGTTCTCATATCATCCAAAGATTCTAACAAGTGCGGTAACCGCTTTATGCACAGGATTGGTAGCAAGTAGCGTAAGTCAGGCCAGTGATATTGATATTTATCAAAAAGCAAAAGCTGGTGATATTACTTTAATGTTTGTATTAGATATTTCGGGTTCTATGGGGTATCCACAGCTTCAAAGTGATGCTGGTGCATGTGATATTCCAAGTAATGTTGTACAAACAGGTTACAATAGCGTGTTGTCTAGTAATGGTGTTGCAGAATATAAGCGCTATTATTGCACTGCAACTGCTCCAACTTATTATTATATGAAGTCTGGGACATCTTGGTATAGCTGTGGTAATTCAAGTTCAAAAAGTGATTGTATAACTAAGTTAAAGAGTCAGCCTTCTACCAGTGGCTTGACCTCAATGTCTTCAAACTATAATACTTATTACTATAAGGCTGGCCCAGATACTCAATATCCTGACCGTATTACTCGTGTAAAAGATGGCATGATTGATTTGCTTAACGGAAATGCTAGTAAAGGAATTTTACCTGTTTCGGATGATAAATTAATTGGTCTCACAACCTTCTCTCGTCCAACACAATTTAATAGTGCTGGTGAGCCGACCTCAGCAGACAATTTAAGAGGCCAAGTCCGTATTCTTGCTCGACGTTTGGATGCAGTGGTAAATGGTAAAACCCAAAGAAGAATATTAATAGAAGAAATTGCAAAACTTGGCGCTAGAGGTGGTACGCCTACAGCTAACGCTTATGCAGAGGCTGCGGCCTCCTTAATGGGTACGACCACTCAAGGGTTAAGTAATAGTGGTTTTGACTATGCTGGTGCAGGTGCGACCAGTGGTACAAATTATGTACGTCCCGATAGTATTATTAAACAAATGACAGGAGCTACTACACAGTGTAGTGGTCAAGGTATTTATGTTTTAACTGATGGTGATCCAAATGGAAACTCTTCAGCATCAGGATTAATGACGAAAGCTTTAAGCGGCAAAACATTTGCTTGTACAGATAGTGATACAGGTTGGAATTGTATTCAGCAGTTTTCACAATTTTTACTAAATAATGGCAGTAATCCTGTTGGATTAAAGATTAAGACTGCTGTTGTTGGCTTTGGAAGTAATTTTAATATTATTCCATCTTTTAATAGATCGCTTTCTTTAGAAGAAAACTTGGCAAATATTAATAACTCTAATGCATCAGCAAATCAAAAAGAAGCTGCGAAATGGGGTGTCAATGCAAGTGGTGGTTGGTATTCTGGTTCAAGCTCTCAAGATGTTGTAAGCAGTGTAAATGCATTCCTTGGAGATTTAGGGTCTGAGATTCCAGCTGTAACTACGGGCTCACCTACGATTCCTAAAGATAGTCTTAACCCTGCTGTATTACAAAAGCAAGCTTATTTTCCTCAGTTCCAACCTACCCCAGATAAAAACTATCAACTTTGGGCGGGTAATCTCAAAAAATATGCAGTGGTTAATGGGATTTTAAAAGACCGTGATAATAATACTTTAATTAGTACAGCAACTGCTACAAAAGGACAAATTCTTCCAAATCGTGATTTTTGGGCATATATCGATAATGACAGTACGAATGATAATTCTGACTCTAATACACCTGGAAGTAATAGTTACACCTTAAAAGGAGGTGCATGGTCACAGTTACTCCTAACAATGAATCAAACAACACAAGAAAATCGTAATCTGTTGACGAATAGAAGTGCAGATGGTTCAACGACAACAACTCTAAGACAAATTAAAAAGTCCGATTTAACAGATACGACTTACCAAACTGATGGAAAACGTGGTTATTTAATGGCGTTGCTTGGGTATCCAATGACTGTGACTCAAGCAAAGGATCCTGATGATTTAGTTCTTAATGCCACATCGTCCACAGCTTTAAGACAGATTGGTGCGTTAATGCATTCCTCACCCCTATTAATTACCAATAGTGGTCAAATTACATATACAAATGGCGCAATTGATACTCAAAATCGTGAAGACTATGTCTTATTTGGCACAACACAAGGGCTTTTACATATAGTCAAGGCTGGCAAAAATGATAGTACTTCTGTGGATAGTAGTGGCGGAAAAGAGGTATTCACCTTTGTTCCAAATGAGATGATCGAAAAACAACCCGAAGCATTTTTGAAAAACGATGCCATGAATGGAGGAGTCGATCAATTATATTATGGTATTGATGGACCTTGGGCTAGTTATACTCAGTATGTATTAGATAGTAGTCGAAAAGGATTAACTGTCGGTAAAGGTTACGGTTCTCAAGAAGGTAAGCAGATCGTATATGGCGGTTTGCGAATGGGTGGGCGTAGTTATTATGCACTCAATTTGCAAGATATGAGTAATCCAAAGTTACTGTTCCAAATATCCCCTGATGAACAAAAAACCTATTATAACGGTTCAAGTAACACTTATGCTGCACTAGATAATATGGGTCAAAGTTGGTCTAAACCTAGTATTGGTTGGGTAAATTGGAAGAAAAGTGATGGTAAAACTACTGAACGTAAACGAGTAATGTTTGTTGGCGGTGGTTATGATGAAGGCTATGAGAGTGATACCTATAACCCTAGCATTAGCAAGGGTGCAGGTGTATACATGTTTGACGCTGATAACGGTAAGCTGCTTTGGTGGGCTAGTGCTAAAGCGACTACAGCTCAAGGTGCTGAAGCTTATACTCAATCCGATAATTTAAAATATAGCGTAGTGAGCGAGATTCGTACTGAAGACCGAAATGGCGATGGTTTGATTGATCATCTTTATTTTGGTGATCTAGGTGGACAACTATTCCGTATCGATTTAGATAATACTGTGGCAACAAATGCAAGCTTTGCCAAGCCACCAAAATTGTTATTGAATTTAAATAATGGTGCGGCTAGTCCACGTTTTTATGAAATGCCTGCATTTTCAGTTTATGACTATAATGGCACAACGTTTGCTGTTGTTTCTATTGGTAGTGGTAATCGTAGTAAACCCTTAGCTCAGTATGCATCGGGCCAAGGTTATAATTATGATGCGGTATATAATATTTACGATAAAGATGTAGCAGATAGAAATTTATATAAAGCCGATTTCGTATATCAGACTCCTATCACAAATACTAATCAATTGGGGGAAATTACTAATTCAAACTGGAATACTTATGATGATGGTGCAGTCGCTTTACTTTCTGCTACCCGTGGATGGTTCTATCGATTTAAGTCAGCCAATATTCAAGATGCTAAAGTTTTTTCAACACCAATCGTATTAAATCGCCGTATGTTTGTTTCTACTTTTGATGGTGGAAAAGCAGGTATGTCTGGAGATTGTGGAGCAGGAGTAAAAGGAGAAAGCTTTTTAACTCAGTTCTGTATGCCATTTGGACAATGTAGTAAATCTCAACTGACTGAAGATAATGATAGGATGCAGTGCGCGCCAGGGTCGGATTGTTCACAAGGTGCTGGTATTCAAGATACTGCGGTGGTAGATGATGGTGGTGATGGTGGTGGTGATGGTGGTGGTGATGGTGGTGGCGAAAGTACCAATAATAAAAACTATTGTGTAAATATGGGGAATCGCGGTGTCACCACTATCGGCGGTATTATTGCCTCGAATAGTAGTAAAATGTGTTTGATACCACAGCGCTGGTATGTCCGTTAGGAAGGAATGGGTGATGAAACGTAAATTCACGTATTCTTTGGGCTTCACTCTTATTGAGCTAATGGTTGTGGTAGTGATAGTTGCTATTTTTGCAGCAGTTGCAATACCTTCATACCAAGCCTATGTTCTGAGAGCTGATGCTTCACGTGCACAACAGCAAATGCAACAAGTCGCAGTGCAACTCAATCGTCATAAATCTAGAAATTTTAATTATAAAGGTTTCTCTACAGGGGCTACAGCACCAGTAATTTTACCTGTTGGAGCAACTGGTAGCGCTATTAAATATAAAATAACGGTACGAGATGGTGACGATACAACGAAAACCTTAACGGATACTTCGGTTTTAGGGCAAAACTGGGTTATTCGTGCAGAGGCTTCCGACCCTAATAATTTTACTTTTTTATTTAGTAGTAGCGGATTACGTTGTAAGAATAAAGCCACTAGCAATGTTACTTATATAACTTGCGGTACTGGAGCTGAGCCATGGTAAATAAAATAAAAGGTTTTACCTTAATTGAGTTAATGATTACTGTGGCAATTATTACGATTTTAGCAGCGATAGCTTATCCATCTTATCAGGAACATATTCGTCGTACCAAACGTGTAGAAATGCAAGCTACTTTGCAGCAGATTGCAATGCAAATTCAACGTTACAAGATCGCAAATTTTAAAGTGATAGGAGCAACAAGTTCTGATTTAAATATTGCAACATCTTATCCAATACAAGGCACACCTCTTTATACGGTAAATTTGACTCCAGTGACCGCAGGAGCTTTAAATGCGGAAACATGGGTATTGACTGCGACACCAATTGTAAATACTTCACAGACTGGCGATGGGGATATCGTTTTAAATTATCGTGGTGAGCGTTGCTGGACAAAGGGAACCGATATTAACAGTGGTACGGCTTGTGTTCCTTCTACAACTTCGAATTGGGATGGTAAATAATTTTAAATTCAAAACTGCGGATAACTCAAAATTTAATCTTTCTTTCATGGTGAAAATCACGTAGAATGTTGCCCTCTATGAAAGGGGTTTGAAGTGCTGCCGATGGTCGGCGCAGGGATAATCCGTAAGAATTATAAGGCTTTTATCATGGTTGTTATTCGTTTAGCACGTGGCGGCGCAAAAAAACGTCCATTCTATCAAATCGTTGTGACTGATAGTCGCAATGCACGTGATGGTCGTTTCATCGAGCGTATCGGTTTCTTTAACCCGACTGCACAAGGTCAAGCAGAAAAACTTCGTTTAGATGCAGACCGTTTTGCTCACTGGGTTTCTCAAGGTGCTCAACCTTCTGAACGTGTTGCTTCTTTAGCTGCTCAAGCTAAAAAAGCTACTGCATAATTTTTTTGTAGTAGGTAACCCATGACATCAACACAGAATGTTCCCGAAGATCGTATTCAGATTGGACAGTTACGTTCAGCTTATGGATTGAATGGGTGGCTCTGGGTGTATTCAAATACAGAACCCATGAGCAATATGTTTGACTACCTGCCTTGGTACATTGAGACCAAGGCCGGTTGGCAAACAATAGATGTAAAACGTTGGAAACCACATGGCAAAGGCCTAGTTGTTGCTTTGAAGGGTGTGAGTGATCGCACTGGAGCAGAAAACTTGGTTGGCGCTAATATCTGGATTGCTAAGTCTCAACTGCCAAAAGCAGATGTAGATGAGTACTACTGGTCAGATTTAAAAGGCTTAACAGTGTTTGGTCTGGATGATGAAGAACAGGAAGTAAACTTAGGTAAAATTCATGAGTTGTTTGAAACTGGAGCTAATGATGTGATGGTGGTACATGCTACCCCAGACAGTATTGATTCAGAAGAACGCATGATTCCTTGGCATAAAGATGTAGTACAACGTGTTGATCTTGAAGCTGGTCGTATTTACGTCAATTGGGGCGTAGATTATTAATCCTTTTAGGATTAATACAGCAGGAAAATAGAGGAGTCTGTGATGTTTTTTGCAGTCATTACGCTTTTTCCTGAAATGTTTGAAGCGATTACAGCCTACGGCATCAGCGGACGTGCGGCAAAACGGGATATTGTACAAGTCACTTGTATTAATCCTCGTGATTTTGCTGAGGGAAACTATAGAAGAGTGGATGAACGTCCATTTGGTGGTGGCCCTGGGATGGTGATGATGGCTGAGCCTTTGGCGAAAGCAATTAACCATGCTAAACAGCTTGCCTCACAAGCAGGACATGTTCATGTTCCTGTAGTGTATATGTCTCCACAAGGCAAAACCTTAAATGAACAGGCAGTACAGCAGTTTGTTGATTACGACGGCTTAATTGTACTGTGTGGACGTTATGAAGGAGTGGATGAACGTTTGATCCAGCAATATGTTGATCAGGAATGGTCAATTGGTGATTATGTTTTATCTGGTGGTGAACTGCCCGCTATGGTGTTACTTGACAGTATTATTCGCCGTTTGCCGAATGTAATGTCAGATGAACAGTCAGCAGTACAAGATTCTTTTGTTGATGGTCTTTTAGATTGTCCACAATATACAAAGCCAGACCATTTTGAGGGGCTGGATGTGCCAGAAGTTTTAAAATCTGGACATCATGGCAATATCGAAAAATGGCGCTTTTTGCAGCGGTATCAACGAACTTTAGAACGTCGACCAGAGTTGGCTGAAAAAGTAGAGTTGAATAAGCAGCAGAAAAAATGGCTAAAAGATGCGCAAGGGAGTGGTGGTAATTCTTAACCGCTATTCTCAGGAACGAAAGTTCTGCAAAAATACGAGAAGCAATGCTTCGAGTTAAAGCATGATTCTATTTAATGAATAGTTTTATGTATATTCTAAGGCTCTTTATAGACATATTGTCATAAAGGGAAAGATAAACGGGTTGATATGCGTTTTAGCCTCTATCCCCAGCGGAACCTCAGACCTCTTCTGACTCCGCACATATTGGAGATTCCCACAATGAGTGGTAAACATCCTTTAGTTCAAATTATTGAAAATGCACAGTTAAAAACTGATATTCCTGCTTTTGCTCCTGGTGACACTGTTATTGTCCAAGTTAAAGTAAAAGAAGGTGAGCGTGAGCGTCTTCAAGCATTTGAAGGTGTTGTAATCGCGAAGAAAAACCGTGGTTTAAACTCTGCATTTACAGTTCGTAAAATTTCTAGCGGTGTTGGTGTTGAGCGTGTATTCCAAACTCACTCTCCAATCGTTGCTAAAATCGAAGTGAAACGTCGTGGTGACGTTCGTCGTGCTAAACTTTACTACCTCCGTGAGTTGTCTGGTAAAGCTGCACGTATTCGTGAAAAATTACCAGCTCGTAAAGCGTAAGCTTATACCGAGTAAAAAAATGCGCCTTTTGGCGCATTTTTTTTGTTTAAAAATTATAGTCCTTGAAGTTTTAATCGGTTTGCATGTTGACGGTAAACCGAGACAGGATCTGAAGCAAAAATAGAGCGTATCCCAAGCACTTGGTTCACCTCATCTAAATGATTCCAGTTGTAATCATCACGAATGGTTTTACCAAATTTGGCGCTGCATCGTGAAACAAGCCCATCATTATCACCAAACGGATCGACTACTAGACTACTGCCTGTAAGGGCAATATCAAATGGATCTAATGGATTTGTTAAAGCTTTATTTCCTGAGAAAGAATACATATAAATGCCTTTGTCTTGATATGCCCCCTCACCACAAGAAGTAGTTGGCATACCCATAGGAAATTGAACATTAAACTGAGCTGAACCTTTAGTTGATAAACTATGAGCACCTGCTAAAGAGTCGTGCGGATAGCTTGTCGGATCTAGACCTCCTGCCCAAGTAATTGCTGCTGAAAACCAGTTTACTAAGGTTGCCACGCCTGCAAGAGGAGTACCCTCGACATTCAGGATGACATCTGCCATTGGTGATCCCTTATGAGGTGCGCCAATCGTAGTGAGTGATGCTACTTTTTCTGGCATGATACCAGCCACATAGCGAATTGTTGGGCCCCCGTGGCTATGACCGATTAAATTGACCTTGGGCTTACCAGTAATGGCAATAATTTCTTCAACTTGCTGTGCAAGTTGTTCTCCACGCACTTCTGTTGAGTTAAATGGTGAGACTCTTGTTGCCCAGACATTTCCTCCATTACGAGCAAGATCAGGAAGAATTTGGTACCAATAATCGAGACCAAGCGTATCTGTTCCAACTCGGCTAAAGCCTGCCATACCATGGTTAAAAACCATTGGATATTTTGTTTGTGCGTAAGATGAATATACGAACGAGCTTTTAACTTGTTCAGCATTTGTTGCATGGGCCGCTGAAATACTCAGTCCTGAGAGCATTGCAGCGCAGAAAAACATTAACTTCCTTTTCATTTTTTACTCACTATTTTTATTTTGTATGAAAAGCAGCTTCTTACTGCTAGTGAATGTTAGCCAGTTCCCAAAAAGGAAAGGCTTAGTAATTAAATGGCAGTTCACCTCCCTGATCATGGACCGTTTCAAAAGTTCGAAGTCTTAGTTGTTCTTGTGATGAATTGAATTGTTGTTGACGTAACTGCTGAATCGCTTGGTTTTTGGCGCTATCGCTCATGTTACTTTTAATAATTTCATCTCGACTATCGAGGTAACTGGTGACCCTTTGTTGCCAAGCATTACGCTGTGTATCTAAAGTTTCTAATCTTTGAGTCGCTTCAGCTCCAACAAGTGTTGTACGCATTTGCCGAAGTTCTTCTGCTGAACCATTGCGTGCTTTAATTTGTTTGGTCAGTGTATGTAAATCATCAAGTTTGGAGAGTTCTTGTAGGTTGTGTTGCCAGTCTTCTGGAAGTTCTTCAAAACGCTCTTTAAGCTTTCGTGCTTTTTCAATTTCGCTTAAAGAAGAGTCCTCAAGTATCTGCATTCGATCTAGTGTGTAGTTCTGATAGATATCTTCGCTCGAAAAAAGCCCTTCAATTTCAGAGGCCGAAAAAAAGCGTTTTCTTATATCTTGGATCGAGTTAAAAATCTTTTGAAAATAATTTTTATCTTGTTGTTTTGCTGAAGGTGCTTGGATTTGAGCAAGCTGTTCACGATATTTTAAATAACGCGTCCATAAATCCATAATCTGTGAGCGAGCTGGCTCTAGATATTGTCCTTGAATAAATTTCCCAAAGTGAATTTTGATTTGTTCTAAATCATTTTCCCCATATTGGGTAATAAAATATTCAAAGCAGTCACGGGTTTGACTATTCACGACCAAATGTTGGGAACTATCAATTTTTAATTGGCAGTTAACTTCTGTGTCTTGCTGACTTTTACTATGGTACGCATCTTCGTTTAGCGATGAATGATCTGTATGAAGAGATGATGCTAAGTTTTGAGCTTTACTTTCACTCATCTGAGCTGATGTGTTTTTTGAGTCAGGACTTAACCAATATACACATGCAATGAGGCCCAAAATAAAAAATCCGAGCACACACCACAATACCTTCTTCTGCATCCCTTGCATAAAGATATCTTCCTTAAGTTTTAAATTGTTGTTTTTTTACTCGATTATTAATGTGCCATAAAATAAGTGAAAAGGCACCTAAATATTGTGAAAATATCTTGCCGAATTTGCTAACATGTCGGCACTTTTTTCTAGCTTTGTGTTCCAGTAAAAATGACGACAAAAAATCAAAAAATTTCTCGTCGCCATATCAGTGGTGTATTTCTATTAAATAAACCATTAGGGCTCAGTTCAAATGCGGCTTTGCAAAAAGTGCGTTGGTTATATCGCGCCCAAAAAGCAGGTCATACAGGAGCTTTAGATCCTTTGGCGACAGGGTTGCTTCCTATTTGTTTAGGAGAGGCTACCAAGTTCTCACATTATTTGCTGGACTCAACAAAGCGCTACCAAACCACTGTTCGGTTGGGGCAAACCACAACGACAGGTGATGTGGAAGGGGAGATTCTACAAGAACGCCCTGTTCCTGTTCTGAACCGAGAGCTTATTGAACAAACCCTAGAAAAATTTAGAGGTGATATTCAACAAGTTCCGCCAATGTACTCTGCTTTGAAAAAAGAAGGCAGACCGTTATATGAGCTTGCTAGAAAAGGTATCGAGATTGAGCGTGAAGCACGTCCAATCACGATTTATGCCTTGGAGCTCATTGAATTTACCGAAAATAGTATCACTCTGGATGTAACTTGTTCTAAAGGAACATACATTCGTGTATTAGGTGAAGATATTGGCGAAGCACTTGGTTGTGGTGGGCATTTAACGATGCTGAACCGGACTCAAACAGGACATTTTGAGCTTATTCCGAGTTATACCATTGAATATCTGGAAAGTCTGACAGAAGAGCAAAGAGAAGCTTTGTTACTTCCAGTTTATGCTCCAGTTGACCATTTCTTAAAAATTCAGGTTCCAGAAGGGCGTGAAAAATATTTTTGCAACGGTTTAGAAAGCAATATTGAGCATTCTGCAGAAGCAGAAGTTTTAGTTTTTTCGGAAGAGCGCTGTCTAGGTTTAGCCGAGATTACCGATAAAAAACGGTTGGTACCTAAACGTATCTTAAATTTGTAGTAGATGTAGAGTATAGAGCATGGGTATGGAATGGGATGTTATCCTGAGTTTGATCTTTTTTGCGTTTACTGCGGGAGCAATTGATGCTGCTGTGGGAGGCGGTGGACTCATCCAGATTCCCGGGATCATGAGCACTTTTCCTAACATGTCGACTGCTACGGTGATTGGTACCAATAAAGTCTCATCCATTTTTGGTACGGCATCGGCAGCTTATACATTTGCTAAAAAAGTAAAATTGCAATGGAAGCTTTTAGCAGTTATTGCCATTTGTGCTCTGATTAGCTCTTTTGCTGGAGCAGCTTGTCTATCGCTTATTCCTCAATCGGTATTACGTCCTTTCGTGTTCGTGATGTTGATTGTGATTGCCGTTTATACGCTAGTTAAAAAGAACTTCGGACAGGTTCACACTGAGCAAAAAATTACCAATAAAATGTTGATTTTAGCCGCTATAGGTAGTTTAGCGATTGGTTTTTATGACGGTATTTTTGGCCCGGGTACAGGTAGTTTCTTTATTTTCTTCTTTATCCGTTTTTTACAAGTTGATTTCTTGCATGCTTCAGCTTTGTCAAAAATCGGTAACTTTATGACGAACTTAGCTGCCTTGAGTTTCCTCATTCCGACAGGTCACGCGATTTTGCATATTGGCTTAATGATGGCAGTAGCGAATGTATTGGGTTCTATTATTGGGGTGCGTACCGCACTTAAATACGGTAGTGGTTTTGTCCGTATTATCTTTTTAATTTTAGTCAGTGTTTTAATTTGTCGTTTGGGCTATCAACTGTTTGTAACAGGCTAAATATTTCGAAAAGTATGAACTGATCAGGAGAAGAAGTTCATACTTTTTGTGTCGGCATTTAAAATCATAAATATAAAAATAATTACAGAAGTTTACTAGAAAGAAAACTGTGTAAAAAATAGTCTCATTTTAAGCTACTTAAACATTATAAATTTCAACGTATGATAAACCTTGAAATAAAAAAGATTTTTTAGCTAAAAAATGAGGAAGAGAATGAATATTTTCGAAGCATTAAGAGAAAGCCATGAAAATCAACGAAACCTTTCTGAACAATTAGTTCAGACACATGGTTTAACCGAAGAAAGAAAAGAATTATTTGATGCATTAAAAAACGAACTTTATGCTCATTCTGTTGCCGAAGACCGTTATTTATATATCCCTTTAATGTTTGATGATGTTGGTTTAGATATTACGAGACATGCTTTATCTGAGCACCATGAAATGGATGAGTTGGTCGAACAGCTCGAAAAAACAGATATGAGTAGCCCAAGCTGGTTAGCAACCGCCAAACAGTTGAGTGAAAAAGTCCATCATCATTTAAAAGAAGAAGAGCATAAATTTTTTCAACAGGCGGGAAAAATTCTTAAAGACAGTGAAAAAGAAACGCTTGGTAATAAATATTTAAAGGAATATAAAAAGTATAAAAAGCAGCAATAGTATTTAACTACGCTACTTTTTTAGTACTTCTTAAAGTAACCCCAATCGACGCTAGCATTACACAAGCTAAAGCCACCCATTGCAGCATACTGATTTCTTCGTGAAGTAATAAGAAACCCGTTAATGCTGCCAATGCTGGGGCTAAACTCGTGAGGGTACCGTAAGTTAATTTATTAAGTTGTTTGAGTGCCATCAAATCAAGAGCGTATGGAATAGCGGTCGCTAAAATAGCAATAAGTAATGCTTTACCCCAGTACTGCGTCTCAAGTAATGCGGGAGCATTATGCCAGATACCAATGGGTAATAAGGTCAGTGCAGATAATCCAATTCCGATAGTCAAAGCATGCATACCGATATTCTGGGTCACAACTTTCTGACCAAAATAAATATAGAAGGCCCAGCAAAATCCAGCACCTAGCGCACATGCAGCACCTACATAGGAAAAGTGGTGTTGCGTTGGATCTTGCCAAGGTACCATCAGTGCAATACCTAACATGGCAAGTGCGACCCAAATGTAGTCACTCTTTTGTTTAATAGAAAGTAGAGCAAGACCTAATGGTCCAATAAATTCTAAGCCAACTGCAATGCCTTGAGGTAATTTTCCAAGCGACGTATAAAATAAAATATTCATGAGACCTAAAGACGCACAGTACATCAATAAATCACGCCATTTTAAATAGGGTAAACGCGACCAGATTTTCCACGAACGGAACATGATAGCGACAATAACCGATGCAAAGCTCAGCCTTAAAATTGTAACGGTCAGAGGGTCTAATATTGCAATGAGCTGCTTAGCAAATGAAGCACTGATTTGATATGAGACCATCGACAGAATCATATAGAGCACAGCAATAATAGGAATATTCTGCATGGAAAATACCCGAGGGCCTCATCTAATATTATTTAAAATAACAATGTTCAATTATAGCGAATACCATGTTCCAACTCGCAGGTTGAGTCGATTTAACTGACTGTTTTTTCACGTTCCTGACGTGCTTTTTGGGTGGTTATAGTACAACCGACGGAAGCTGCAATAATTGTTGCGAGTGCCAGCCATTGATTCCATAACAAATATTCGCCTAAAAAGATAAAGCCAGAAAGTGCAGCAACTGCGGGTTCTAGGCTCATCAATGTTCCAAAACTTAAAGGCGTTAAATTACGTAGTGCTAGCATTTCTAAAGAGAATGGTAATGCACTGGCTAAAATTGCTAAGCCAATAAAATAAAAAAGATAGGGGAGCTCTATAACTTGGCCCATTGACCCTGAAAAAAAAGTAATTGGTAGCAATACACATGCGCCTACAGTCATTCCTAAACACACAGTGTGGTTACCTGAAATGCCAGAAGGTTTTTGACCTGCAATAATATAAAGTGCCCAGCATGCACCCGCACTAACTGCAAATAATACTCCGATCCAATCCAGACTATGAGCTTGATTGAAAGGGAAAAGTAAAATGAGGCCAATAATCGCGAAACTGACCCAGACAAAATCATATTTTTGGCGTGCGTGATATAAGGCTACACTTAAGGGACCAATAAATTCAAAAGCGACGGCAATACCAATTGGTAATCGCTCAATTGACAGATAAAAAAGTGCATTCATTCCGGCAAGAGCAAATCCATAAGCCAAGATCGCTTTCCAACGAACCTGACTAAAATTAATTCGCCAAATTTGGAAAATAAAGGCAAGAATCATTGCACCTAAACATAGGCGCATTGCGGAGACAGTGAGCACAGGAAAGTTCTGAAACAGAATTTTAGCTAAAGATGCACTGCTTTGTACGCTTAGCATGGCGAGAATGAGAAAGCCCAAAGCATGTAGCTGAGATTTCTGGTTCGAACTGGACATTTTATTATTTGATCGATTGGTATACTTTTCACATGATAATGTAAATGCCCATAAAAAAGCCACAGACAATGCTGTGGCTTTTAAATTTACAGTTCGTATTAGAACAATACGCGAACGCGAATTGTGCCTTCAACTTCATGCAACATATCTAAAGCTTCGTGAGAAGCAGAAGCGTCAACGTCCATTACAAGGTAACCAATGTCACCTTTAGTCATGAGTGATTGACCAGAAATGTTGATGCCTTGCTCAGCAAACAAGTTGTTGATTTTAGACAATACGCCCGGTACGTTTTTGTGGATGTGCAATAAACGGTGTTGGCCAGCAGTAAGTGGTAACGCGATTTCTGGGAAGTTCACCGCAGAAAGCGTCATACCCTTGTCTGAGTAAGCAACAAATTTCTCTGCAACTTCTAAACCGATGTTTGCTTGCGCTTCCATGGTTGAACCGCCAACGTGAGGAGTCAAAATCACATTGTCTAAGCCACGAAGTGGAGAAACAAACTCTTCACCATTTGCTTTTGGTTCTTTAGGGAATACGTCAACCGCTGCACCAGCAATATGACCAGACTTGATTGCATCTGCTAAATCTTCAATCACTACACATGTACCACGTGCAGCATTTAGGAAGATTGCGCCTTCTTTCATTTTTGCAAATTGTGCTTTAGTGAAGAAGTTACGTGTAGATGGAACATCAGGCACATGTAATGTAACTACATCAGCAGTCGCTAAGAGTTCGTCTAACGAACCAACTTGGCGAGCATTACCCATTGGTAATTTAGTCACTGCATCGTAATAAATCACATGCATACCTAAGCTTTCAGCAAGAACAGAAAGCTGAGAACCGATGGAACCGTAACCTACAATACCTAAAGTTTTGCCACGAGTTTCGAAAGAACCGACAGCAGACTTATCCCAACCACCACGATGACAAGCCGCCGATTTTTCAGGAACACGGCGAAGAAGAAGAATCGTTTGAGCAAGTACAAGTTCTGCAACCGAACGCGTATTTGAATACGGTGCGTTAAATACAGGAATACCACGTGCCATTGCTGCTTTAAGATCAACTTGGTTTGTTCCGATACAGAAACAGCCCACTGCGATCAATTTATTTGCAGCTTCGAAAACTTCTTCAGTCAATTGGGTACGCGAACGAATACCAATAAAGTGAGCATCTTTAACTGCTTCTTTTAGCGCTTCGCCTTCAAGAGCAG
This sequence comes from Acinetobacter sp. AOR14_HL, assembly GCF_027855175.1. Classification (NCBI taxonomy): domain Bacteria; kingdom Pseudomonadati; phylum Pseudomonadota; class Gammaproteobacteria; order Moraxellales; family Moraxellaceae; genus Acinetobacter; species Acinetobacter sp. AOR14_HL. Next base: position 360,280 of record NZ_JAKTII010000011.1, read on the forward strand.
TTTTGCGATAGTCAATATTGGTGTAACCCGCAGCGTTTAAAGTATCGACTGCGTTTTGGTGAACGCCTTCTAACAAAAGGAAACGGATTTTATCTTTAGGTAGTGAAAGATGTTGGCTCATTACGGCTCCGCTACAAAGGCCAAATTTGGTGGCGGTATAATAACATAATGGGCGGTGCTATAGATATTTCGTTTGCGCCATCGTCTTATGGCAATTTTATCTATGACTAATCACTTCTATTTATGGCTTGTTGACAGTTTCAAAATGTGCTTGTCATTTTAACTTAAAAAATATTGTTGCTTTAAAGAACCATAAAAAGTCATTTATGAAGGTTAAACATGTTTTGTAGTGACAGTATCTCTATTCTGAACTTTATCGCTTGTGCGGTTACATGTAGAATATAGCTTATGGCTTTGCTCAGTTGAAAACTCTGAGAAATATTACGCCATAGTCCCACCACAGTTTACTTCTTGCTAGGTCTGCAAACGATGAATGCTCCAGTCGCTTTAACACCTGAGTTACTTACCCAATTAACGGCAATCGTCGGTGAAAACCGCATTAAAACCGATGCTGATAGTCTCGAAAACTGGGGTAAAGATCATACTAAGCATTTTAATCCGAACCCATCGGTCATCGTTTTTCCATCGACCACTGAGCAAGTTCAAGCTGTTGTGAAGCTTGCGAACCAGTTTAATATCGCAATTACCCCTTCAGGTGGCCGTACTGGTCTCTCTGCTGGTGCTGTTGCAACCAATGGTGAAATTGTCATTAGCATGGACAAAATGAACCAAATTCTTGAGTTCTTCCCAGCAGATCGTATGGTTCGAGTGCAAGCTGGTGTTGTGACTGAACAATTGCAAAATTATGCTGAAGAACAGGGTATGTATTATCCGGTGGACTTTGCGTCAGCAGGTTCTAGCCAGATTGGCGGTAATATCGGAACCAACGCTGGTGGTATTAAAGTAATTAAATACGGCATGACACGTAATTGGGTGCTTGGTTTAACCGTTGTCACTGGTAAAGGTGATATTTTACGTTTAAACAAAGGCATGGTTAAAAATGCAACTGGTTATGCATTACAGCATTTATTTATTGGTGGTGAAGGTACATTAGGTTTAGTGACTGAAGCGGAAATTAAACTTGAGCGTCAACCGCAAAACTTACAAGTTTTAGTTTTAGGTGTTCCTGATTTTGATGCAGTAATGCCTGTACTACATGCTTTCCAAAAAGATATCGATTTAACTGCATTTGAGTTCTTTGGTGAGCTTGCAATGCAAAAAGTTTTAGATCATGGACATGTACAACGTCCATTTGAAACTCAATGTCCATTCTATGTATTACTTGAGTTTGAAGCACCATATGAGCCGATTCTCGATAAAGCAATGGAAATTTTCGAGCATTGTATGGAGCAGGGTTGGGTACTTGATGGTGTAATGAGCCAGAGCCTTGACCAAGTAGAAAGCTTATGGCGTTTACGCGAAGATATTTCTGAATCAATCGCGCCGTTCACTCCATATAAAAATGATATTTCAGTATTAATTACTCACGTACCTGCATTTATTCGTGAGATTGATGCAATTGTTCAAGAGAACTATCCTGACTTTGAAATTTGCTGGTTCGGTCATATTGGTGACGGTAACTTGCACTTAAATATTTTAAAACCTGAAAACTTAACCAAAGATGAGTTCTTTGCGAAGTGTCAGGTTGTGAATAAATATGTGTTTGATACCGTTAAAAAATACGATGGTTCAATCTCTGCTGAGCATGGCGTAGGTATGACGAAAAAGCCATATTTGGAATATTCACGTTCGCCTGAAGAAATTGAATATATGAAAGCATTGAAGTTGGCATTTGACCCGAATGGTATTATGAATCCAGGCAAGTTATTTGATCTCTAATGCCTGATTAGACAAAAGAATTTTTGTTAAAAGCGTATCGAAAGATGCGCTTTTTTTTAATCTATCATTTTTTATAAGCTTTCCAACCCGTCAAAATATGATAAATCAGCGGTAAAAGACAAAGAGCAAAGAAGCTACATAGTCCAATGGCCCACACAGGCAAATTACGTGGATTACCTAAGAAAAAATAGGCAAAAATAGAATAAGACAACATTGCAAACATCGCCGTTGTAGCTAACGGAAGCGTCACTCTAAAAATTAAAGTACTAGCAAAGGTTTTATAGGGTTCCATGTTCCGATTGAGGCTATAGGCAATAATCATGAGCAATACATAACCTAAAATAAACAGCATAAATGAGGCTGCTGTAAACAGTAAAATAGTGCGCCAACTCTTTTCTTGCGCGGTGTGATCACCAGTTTCATAAACAACAGTAATATGTTCTCCCACTACCGGCATATCGCCAGAGCGGACCGAATTATCTAAAGTTAGTGTTTTGTTTTGATTATCTTTGAACTGAACCTGAGCGGTGTGCATGAGAGTTTGAGTTTTATATTTACGCCCATTGGAATCTGTACGTTCAGTATCGACCCACTCAGAGGTATAGTTCACTACAGTTGCATCGTAACTTGGCTTGGTTGCTAAACCGTATATTGCTTGTGAAACCCAATACGTAAATGGGAAAAATAAAGCGCTAATACTAAAAACAACTGCAAATAAATATGTAAATTCAAACTTACTACTTTTACGATTTTTTGCTAAACGCTTGACCCAAAATTTGGTAAGCACAAATGACCAGACCATTAAAATTGCAACGACTACCAAGAAAACTTGCCCTGCATAAGTCAGTTGCATGGATGATCCTATTTGTTAGATTGAGTAGAAATTAATTTTATCAAATCATAATCGCTAAGGTTGGGTGAACAGGATAAATTATTTGATCTTTAAGTGATTAGGCATCTTTAGAACTACATAGTTTCTACAGAGTAACCGACCAAGGCATAGCATCATAAAGCTATGCCTTTTGTTTTTTGGTGATAAAAATGCAACGTTTATTTTTAATTTCAGCTCTCTGTGCTGGACTTTTCACTGGGTGTGCGACAACCAGTAAATTAATTCCTTTTGTGGGTTCAGAAACCCCAATGCAACAAGTACTTAAATCTCAACCTGAGATTGTAAAAGAGCACAATAATACCTCAGTTCAGCAAGTGTTTAACCGTGTGGAATCACCAACTGTTTCTCGTATTACTGTCATTCAAACAGGTTTAATGGACGACTCAGTCTCTGCAATCCGAACAGAGTATTCATTTAAATTGGTTGATGAAAAGTGGCAATTGCAAAATAAGCAAAAGAGCTATCAATGCACTAGAGGGAAAGGCTCTAGAGGTTTCCAGACACAACTTTGTTCTTAAGCAAAAAAAGACGATAAATATATCGTCTTTTTTTATGGGCTAAATTATACGCCACTTTCTAAAATTTTAATTTTCACATCAATTACATCATCTTTAACTGCTGCATGATGGGCTTGCATATGAGGTGTAGCCAAATGTGCTTCAAGATGAGCAACGCTTGCCCATTTTTCTAACATCACAATCGTGTCAGGTTCTTTGGTTTGGAAACTGGCATTTGATATGTGATCAATCAAAGGCTCATAGCCATGGCAACCATCTTCCGCTAAAACAGTAGGAATGATTTTTTGAAAGGCATCCAATACATTTTGGCGATGCTGTCCACCCGATTTAGTATGAATTTCCGCAATAATAGTAAGCATGGATTTTTCCTTATTAGGCTGCTGCAAATACAGAGTTTAAGTGGGTTTTATATTCTTCAACATAACTATCAACGTCAGGCATTTTAATCACATCATTGACAATAAAAGTAGGAAGTGTGCTCATCCCCAAAAACTGATTCGCTTTATGAAATGGTAAATAAACACCATCAACACCTACGCCATGGAAAAACTGATCTGCATCATCAAATGCTTCCATCGGGGCATTCCAAGTCAATGAAAGCATATATTTTTTTTCATGAATTAAACCACCTGAACCATATTTTTTTGATGTATCGGAACGGCTACGACCATCGTTTGCGTAAAGGGAACCGTGACCCACAGTAAAGACGTCATCAATATATTTTTTTACAGTCCAAGGAGCACCCATCCACCAACCTGGCATTTGATAGATCACCACGTCAGCCCATAAGAATTTTTCAACTTCATTTTCTGCATCGTAGTTGCTATCGGCACGTGTCACTTGAACTTCATGTCCGAGTTCGGTGAGATGTGAGGTTGCCAGTGTGGTTAATGTGTCATTTAATTCACCATTTGAATGTGCAAATTGTTTGGCGCCGTTAATGACTAAAATCTTACTCATGGGAGTTACTCTAATTAAATTCCTAAATTTGAAATCTACTCTACGGAATTTACTCTTATAGAAAAATGCATGAATTGGAAAAATATTCTTGATTAAAAATCAACAATTAAATAGGAATTCGAATTGTGAAATAAATTTAGATGAATAATATCAATAACTTTAATCTTATTTTACAAAGTACTACGGAAAAAACTGTTTATGAGCTTTAGCATTAACTTTGAGTAGAGCTAAGAGATTACATATGAAAAAAATGAGTTTGCTGATTGTTTGTAGCTTAGCAGTGCTAACAGGTTGTGCTCCTGCTAAAAATTCTTCTGCTCAACTTGCTGATAGCCCGATTCAAGCAGTATTACTTGATCAACCAGATCTTCTAAATGATGCAAGTAATTTGGACATTTCACAGCAAATGAATGCTGCCGATGATCCCTCGAATGCTCAAGTCACTATTTTACAGACACATCCTAGCGAAGATGCGATAACAAAAGTTCGTACGGAATATTTATTAAAGCGAGACCAGCAAGTCTGGAAAATTGTGAATAAAAAGCAAAGTTATCAATGTACGAAAGGGCAGGAAACCCCAGATTTCCAAGTTAATCCTTGTCCTTAATGATTAATTTTTATTATAGATGTGGATAACTTTAAGGTTATTCACAATAAAAAAAGTATGGCTGTGGGTAAAAATAACATTTAAACTTCTTTATAATTGTCCGATTGCTGAACAATTCAAAAAATGCTATTGTTGCGCTCGGTAATTATGCCAACTGGTAAAAATTATCAAATCTCACGCCATATAATTTTTCTATTCTTAGACACCCTGTGAATACGGTGTTTCACATTCTAAACATGCACTCTCACGGCATATAAAAACTTAATTAAAGATTGATTGACCATACTGTCATCATCATGACTACATCCTATTTTATATGTAGTTGTAGAGACATATGGCCGCTATTTTGAAGTGTACAACTCATGAAAAATATTCAAACGACAACGTTGAACCGTACAACGTTGATGTTTCCTTTGGCCTTAGTGCTATTTGAATTTGCGGTTTATATTGGTAATGACCTGATTCAGCCAGCAATGTTGGCAATCACTGAAGATTTTGGTGTAAGCGCAACTTGGGCACCGTCTTCAATGTCATTTTACCTATTAGGTGGTGCCTCGGTTGCATGGTTACTTGGGCCTTTGTCAGATCGTCTTGGGCGTAAAAAAGTACTTTTGGCTGGTGTCTTATTTTTCGCCTTATGCTGTTTTTTAATTTTATTAACCCGACAAATAGAACACTTTCTGACATTACGCTTTTTACAAGGTATTGGTTTAAGTGTAATTTCAGCAGTGGGTTATGCTGCTATTCAAGAGAATTTTGCTGAACGTGATGCAATTAAAGTCATGGCACTCATGGCAAATATTTCATTGCTTGCACCTTTGTTGGGACCCGTACTCGGTGCTTTCTTAATTGATTATGTGTCTTGGCACTGGGGCTTTGTAGCCATCGCTGTCTTGGCATTACTCAGTTGGGTAGGTTTAAAAAAACAAATGCCAAATCAGCAGGTCAGTGTTACCAAGCAACCTTTTAGCTATCTTTTCGATGATTTTAAAAAGGTATTTAGTAATCACCGCTTTTTAGGTTTAAGCCTTGCTTTGCCTTTGGTAGGTATGCCTTTAATGCTCTGGATTGCCTTATCTCCAATTATTTTGGTAGATGAATTGAAGCTAACGAGTGTGCAATATGGTTTAGCTCAATTTCCGGTATTTCTAGGTCTAATTATCGGGAATATTGTTTTAATTAAAATTATTGATCGCTTGTCTTTAGGTGAAACGGTCATGATCGGTTTACCTATCATGCTGATTGGCACACTCATTTTAATATTAGGTGTAGTGTGGCAAACCTATTTAATTCCTTGTTTACTCACAGGCATGACATTAATTTGCTTTGGTGAAGGAATTAGTTTCTCAGTTTTGTACCGCTTTGCACTGATGTCATCTGAAGTATCAAAAGGAACTGTTGCGGCGGCAGTTTCGATGCTGCTTATGATGAGTTTCTTTGCCATGATTGAGTTGGTACGTTATCTCTATACTCAATTTCATTTGTGGGCCTTTGCATTATCTGCCTTTACATTTATTGCGCTCTGGTTTACCCAACCACGAAATGTTTTAAAGCAAGAAATGCAAGAAAGAAAGCTCCAAGGAAATGATTAAATTAAAAATACCGGAATTTATATTCCGGTATTTTTTTAACTATTCTTTTAACATTTTTTCCATTTCTTCGCGGTCTGTTTCATAGGTACAACCTAATAATGTCATCGGACTTTTTCCGGTCATTTCTGATAAGTTGAGATTATGATAAACAGTAAAGGAATCTGCTGTTGCTGGTTCTGTCTTGACGGTGCGAACACCTCTAAAAAAAGGTAATGTTTTAAAGTCTGGATGTTGAGGTATATCAAATTTTTTCGAAAGTTGATTAACATTTGCATTTCGGAAAACGGCTACTATGCCTTGACCCGCCAAAGCAACTTCATGAGTTTTAATACCAAATAATTGAATGGGCTGAGCTGTTTTATATAAATAGATGAACGGTTGCTCAGGATCATCAACTTTTTTAAAACCAAGTGCTGATAAATTTTCATCATATTCAGAAGCAAAATTGGTATAAGTTTCTTGATCTGATTGACACTCTATAATCTTTTTTAAATCATTTATTTCAAATGCATATGATGTGCTACTCAGCAATAAAAAAGTGGCAGAGAGAAATTTATATATCTTTGGAAAGTACATTTTTATCCTCAATAAAGTGTTATAGCTATTTAATTTCTTGCTCTAAAAGTTTGTCTTTAAGCATTAGCAATTCTGGTAATGTTTCTAATAATAAACTGATTTGTTTCAAGACTAATGTATATTTCTCGGAAAGTTGTTCATGAGTGGTTAGGCCTCGAATTTCTTGTAATGTTTGCTCAATATGTGTGTTGTCGGGTAGTGACTGCCCAAGTACACTTTGACTAAGAATTTGCTGGCAACGCAGTAGTAATTGTAAAACTTGTTCTTCATCAATTTTTTGTCGTTGACTGCCTAACGCTGCTACATAGCTGAGTTGACTGTGGCTATAAACCAAATAACGGAAAGCATAATGAATGAGCTCTGGATTAGGATTAGGCTCGGCACTTAAGCTTGAGATCATGTTTGATAGCTCAATTTGAGCATTATGGGCCGCACGACGAATTCGACGGTACTCTATATCTTGATTTTTGCCATATTGGTATTGCTCAACGATTACATTGAAATAGTCGAGTGTCGCCTTGCTGCTTTTCTTAATATTGTTAGGAATATTGCGAAAATTCCAATCAGGCCATATAAAACTTACTGCGAGCCATGCGATAAAACAGCCTAATAGCGTATCTATCAGGCGAGGTAAAATAATGCTGTAGCCTGCACCCTTTAAATTAAAAATTAATAGCACCATGAGGGTAGCCATAAGCGTAGCCAATGCATATTTCTTTTGCCGTAAGTAAAAAAAGCATACTCCACAAATAATTGTAATGATTAACTGGCCTTCAATACTCGGTACAAAATATAATATTGGTATTCCTAATAAAACACCGATTAATGTCCCAATTGTTCGAAGCTTAAGGCGGCTTTTAGTCGCAAAATAGGTAATCTGACAAACGAATAAACTGGTCAGTAAAATCCAGTAGCCATGCTGAGCAAAGGGTAATAATGAAATGGCATAGCCCGCGGCGAAAACGACTGCAATTCTTATCGCATGTCTGAACAATGCAGATTGAGGGGTAAGCTGTTGCCGAAGTTTCAAGATCAGATCTGAAAACCCTTGAATATCATCATCAAGTAAATTTAAGTGCTCTTGCCTTGTTTGGGTATTATTTTCAGGGAAGGGCTGTGCATATTGCAGTTGTTCAAACTGTTCATGCATTCCTTTTAAATTATCAAAAATGAGTTTTAAATTTTTAACTTCAAAATTTTGTGGATGCTGTTGTATCCAGTCCTTTAAAGAACTCTCTAGGTGATTTAATCCTGTCTGGCTTTCTTGCGAAGGCTGAGATGGTCGATTATATAAAATACATTGGGCTAAGTCCTGACAAGCTTGTGCTTGTAGGCGTAGATTTTTTTGGAAACGGAAAATAAGATCACTACGGCTAAAGTTCTGTTGAATATGTTCGTAATGTAAATAATTAGAGGTGGCTTGCTCGTGAATGTCTCGCGCAAAAAAATACAGGTTTAGCCAATAGATACTTTTATTACTCACCCGTGAAGCCTTTAGCCGAGTGAGTAGGGAACTGCGTATTTGATTCAGACTTTGAGCCACTTGTGTATTTTGTAAGGACAGTTCATATAAGAGTTGTTCTACATTCTCTTTATTGTCTGGATCAAATAAACGTGCTTTTGCCTGTAGTAGAACAGAAATTTCTTTAAAAATTTGTGAGAGTTTATCTTGTAAGGGTAGTGTAGGTTTAATAATAAAAAATAAAATAGAGGTGAAACCGTACCACAAAGCTCCATAGACAAAGTAGGTAGGCTGCTGATACCAATGAGCATATTCTCCTAAACCGAACATGCTATAGATGGAAAGCAAAATAGTGCCAAACGAAATCGTGGCATAACGTTGCCCTAAAGCCCCTAATAAAATGAAAAAAGCGCTAGAAATTGAGAGATAGAGAATAAAGAAAATTTTGTAGGGAGCGAGAAATCCAAGAATGCTACTGACTGTAAAAAATAGCAGGCAGACATAGACTAAGTTGCGTAATCGAATACTTAAACGGTCATCAAAGTCGGTTAACGCTGCTGCAATTGCCCCTAAAGTCACAGGAACAATCAGCTCGTTATGGCCTAGTGAAAGCAAACCTAAAGTTGTGCCTGTGAGTACAATCAGAATTTGCAGGCAATAAATTAAAATCGAGTTTGTCTTAAAACTATTAAATATCTGGGTCAAATAATTCACGGCTTTTGTTCTAAATTAGAGAATACGTGAGAAAGCAGTATGTAACTTTAAATTTTTATTACTTCAAAAATATTATTCTTTTTATCTACAAAAGTCAGTCACTTTTTAAGATTTTATTAGGCTTAAACCAAGCTATAACGGTCAATAAATTAACAAAATTGTGGATATCTTTTTAGATACCCACAATTTAATAAACAGATAAATTATTTAATTACGCCACATGCAATTCGTGCTCCGCCACCGCCGAGAGGCAAAGGTGAATCTGAGTAATTGTCGCCACCCGCATGAATCATGATCGCTCGGCCTTGAATATCAGCAAATTTCAATCGAGGTGCGATCACAGCAGTTGTTGCAACACCAGTATTATCGACCACTAAAGCAGGCAGATCGCCTAAATGGCCAGTCGTTGGCGTACCATGATGAGGAGCTTGATTCGGGTTATAGTGACTGCCAGCAGCTAAAGCAGCACCAGATTTTCCATCTTTCTCAGCAGGGGAACAAGAGGCATTTTCGTGAATATGGAAACCGCGAGTACCGCTAGGTAAGTCAGCTAAAGCAGGAGTAATAATTAAACCTTTGTCGCTATCTTGAAAGTTAATGGTACCTATTTTTTTACCAATACCATTTGCGGTAACTTCATTTACATCAACCACTTTCTTCGTATGCATTGTGGTTAATGCGTGAGCCGTGTCGGATACAGTTTTTGTGACTGAACTACAGCCGACTGTAAAAAAAGCTGTAAGCGCAAAGACTGCGCCAATTTTATTAAAAGTCTGCATGGTTGGATGCCCTTATAAATATATATGTCTGATTATTAGATTCAAACAAAGGAAGGCTTAGCCTACAAGTTAATTTAAATAGTCACTTTGTATCTTGAAACATTTTTAAATTAAATAAGTATGTCACTCTTTATGATTGGAGGATTCACTCTCAGAATCATAAATCATGGTCGTTTTGGGCATAGGTTCAGGTTCAATGGTTTCATGTAACCATTCACGCCAAATCGCCAGTAAAATAGCCAAAATTACAGGTCCAATAAATAATCCCACTAACCCGAAACTCGCAATACCACCTAACACACCAAACATAATTAATAGGAATGGAATTTTAGTAGCACCAGAAATAACAAGCGGGCGAATCACATTATCTGAGCTACTTACAATGAGTATACCCCATACAATTACACCAATTGCTTCCATAGTTTGTCCCTGAGAGAACAACCAAAGGCCAACGCCTAAATAGGAAATAGGTGTACCAAATGGGATTAAAGCTAATATGAAAGTAGCAATAGTAAGTACCATTGGATTTGGTACACCTGCTACGAAATAACTTAATCCAGCTAAAAAAGCTTGAGCAATGGCAGTTAAACCAACACCATAGACTACGGCACGAGTCGTTTCAGAAATCGTATCAAGATAATGGTGAATGCGAGGGCCTATGACCATTTCCAAGGCTTTACTCACCTGAGTTAAGATAAGTTGACCATCACGATAAAAGAAAAAGAGGCTAAATACGGCAAAGCCAAGTTTGACAATATTTTTACTAATTTCACCGAGCAGCACACGGCCATAACTTAAATGGCTTTGTACCCAAGCTGCAATATTTTGAATGGTACTATTAGGATCGTTATTTAACTCATTAAGTGTGCGAGAAATTTCTTTTCCAACAAAAGGAAGATCGCGAATAAAATCAGGAACGCTTAAATGACCCGAAAAAACCTGACGTTGTAAGTCAAAATATAAGTTTCGGCCTTCATGCTGCAAAATAAAAATAGCGCATGTAAAAGGTATGCCAACAACCAAAATGACCAGACTAATCATTAGAGTTGCATTTAAAGTATTACGGGTTTCTCCAAAAAAACGCTGAATTCTTAGATAAATAGGCCAAGTCATATAAGCAATGATGGCAGCCCAAAGAACAGGAACAATAAAGTATTTCAGGATATTAAATCCTAAAAAAATCAAAATAAAAAACAGCCCAAACAATAAAACGCGCTGTAAATTAGGAGCGTATGGATGCACGAACAATATTTCTCTAATTTTCTACGTAGAATAAAGTCATATTAACTGAAAAATAACCTGAGGCAAATTTTAAGGCCTGAATCTAAAAATACTCATACCCAATTTTTAGAGATCAAAATTCACTTAAAACCACTCAGCTTTGTCTTCAACTAACTTGTTTAGAACGGGTTGCCATTGATTTTGAATACTAATAAAGTTTTTTTGTGGTTTATCAAAAACACTTAAACCTTGCATAGCTAGGCTACCATAAGCACTGCGTTCAGAAATCCATGCAACAGGTTCTTGTTCAATTTTTTCAAAAAACTGTTGAATATCTTTTGAGCTTGCACTGTTCGGTTTTACACGATTAGCAAGAAGTAAAATCTGTACTTTACCTTTACGAATGCGTTTAATATCTTGTAAATGCTTTAAAAAGCGGCGAGTACTGTCTATATCAAAAAATGAAGGCTGAAGTGGAGTAATAATGGCATGAGCTTCGCTGATGAGTTGTTCAGCGTGTTCACCTGAAAGTGCACCAGGTGCATCAATAATTAAATAGTCCAGATGTTTAGGCGCATCACCAATTGATTTTTCATGACGCCAGTCTAGGCTCTGAATCGTTGCGACGGTATCAGGGCGTTGTTTTAACCACTGTAAAGCCGATTTTTGGTTATCGGAATCTGCTAATGCTACTTTATATCCTTTTTGTGCCAATGCCGTTGCCAACGTAATGGCCGTCATGGTTTTTCCGCATCCGCCCTTCTGATTTGCAATAAGTATCGTTTTCATAAATCCAATTATTTTCAGCAGCACATTTTGTTTATGTTTTATACCTTAGCATCTTTTTATGAGAAGTAGATGACCGCATTTGACAAAAGTTTAAGCTGTTTCGTTATTTTAGATATGATTAGATCTGCAATGTTGATTTGTGCTTGTTAAGGAAAGTTTATGTCTGTATGGCTTGCCATGCTAATTGGAGCGGGTATTGGTATTATTATCACTACTATTATTTTATCAAATACTCGCAATGGCCGAATTAAGGCTGAATATGAGCAATATATTGCTGAACTTGAATTGGAGCACCAACAAGCTCTGACTCAAGCACAAAAGCGAAGCGTGAATACAAGTCGTGCGGTGTTGAAAGGGAAAATGGCAGAACAATTCGCTCCCATTTTGCCAGAATTTCAGTATCTACCGAGCGATGCAAAATTCATGGGCGATCCGGTGGATTATATTATTTTTGATGGATACACCGATTTTCGAGATGGTGATGGAACGGCGGAAGACATTAATATTATTTTACTTGATGTAAAAAGCGGTGGGGCAAGGCTGACCAAAGGCCAACAGGCAATTGCACAAGCTGTGCAACAAGGTAACGTCCGTTTTGAAACTTTAAGAGTGGATTTTGAAGATTAAATTTTAATTTTGAGTGCACAAAAATAGACGAAATTAATCTGTATTGTTACTAAATTCCGATATTTTTTTCATGGCTTGCGACTACTATAAATTGAAGATCTATTTAATTTGATCTAGCAATATTCGAGGTATAAAGCGATGAAAAAACAACGTTTGATGATGGGCTTACTGGCTGCTATTGGCATGAGTTCAGCATTTGCATCGACCTCAAGTGAATATAATATTGCCAACGGTCTGAGTCCTATAGAAAAAGACCAATCCATTTCTGTGTTACAGCCTTTTCAAGGGAATTTCAGAATTTTGGGTTCAAAAGTTTATCAAAATGATGAACAAGCTAAGTTTTCACCTATTGACTATGCGGTAAGTTGGGGACTGTTTGCACAGCCTGAAATTGCACGTCATATTTCAGTAAAACAATATGACCGTTACTTAAACTGGAAAATTCCTAAATTACCTGTTCCTGCAGATCAGGCGATGCAAATGGTGTCTAACATGCACATCATTCCTGCGAACCCGCAAATCGCCCAACAGATTAAACAGGTAAAACGTGGAGATCTGGTCTATCTCAAAGGTGATCTTGTCGAAATTAAAGATAAAGATCTAGTCTGGAAATCATCGCTTACACCAACTGATACAGGTGATGGTGCTTGTGAACTATTTCGTGTGCAATCTATTCATTGGGTTGAAAAGCAAAATATATAATTTAAAAAAGCCTTCATAAATATGAAGGCTTTTTATTAAGGAATGTTGCACTTATTTCTGTTGCGATGCTTTCCAATATTTTAATTGGTTTTGTGCTTGTAAATAGTCAGCAAGATCATTGATCTGCTCATCTTTAGTCGCGTGCTTATCACTATAGTGTTTTTCTTGGTTTTCCCAATATTGATAAAGTAGACCTTGTATATAACGGCCTTGCTCAGTTTTTAAATCTAAATCTTTTAACATGGTCAGAGCAGAGCGCACATTATCAAGAGTACGCTGTTGCTCAAACTCTGTAGTGAGTGTTCCCGCTTCATGCATTTTTGCTAATTCGCTTTCCATCTCATCGCTCATTTCTGTAAAGCGGCGGTCATAATCCTCTAGTAGCGCAATATCGTGTGCATCCTCAGCAGTTGCTGGAAAAGTCTTAATAGGTCTTTCATTCAGTTTTTCTAAAACCTGATCGGTAGATGAGGTGGCAGAAGGTTGCTCCGTCTTAGCAGGCTCATCCGCTTTTTTACAAGCAGTAAGAAATAGGCTAGAGCAAAGCAAAGACATTAATATGACCTGAGGTGTTTTCTTCTTCATAACTTTCAACCAAACCTATTCACTAATTATTTAACGGGTAACGTACTTTTCTGAAAGTGATATGCATACGTAACATATGGAAAATCAATCTGATTTTGAGGACCTAATCCCGTAAAATCATAAACAATTTTTTCAAACTGTGCTTTGAGTTGTAATTGATCTTTTTCAGTCATTGCAGCAATAAAACTTGTTGAGAGTAATCGTTTGCTCACCACTTGTTCGACACTACCTCGTTGTGACTGTGTAAACGTTTGTAGGCTATCAAACACAAATAAATCCTGCTGTTCAAATACGCGTTTCCACTTTTCACTATGATAACGGGGTGTATCTCCTTCAAGTGGAAGTAGAAAATCAGCTAAAGCTTTGACCCAGTCCGTACGCTCATCGCGTTGATTCCAAACCAGCCCTAAATGTCCTTGTGGTTTTAATATCCTATACATTTCTGTTAGGGTATCTATGTTGTCAAACCAATGAAAAGATTGCGCACAAATAATGGCGTCAACTTTATGGTCTGCTACAGGAATAGAATGGCTAAAAGCCTGTAATGTTTTGATATCAGGATAAACGTGTTGAAGCTGCTGTAACATCTCGCCAATTGGCTCAACTGCAATAATATCTGCATGTGTTTGTTTTAAGTAGGGTAAGAATTTGCCAGTACCTGATCCAAGATCGATAACAGTAGAGTTTTCCTGTATTTGGAGGCAATTTTGCAGCCAACTCACTATTTCTGCGGGATAATTAGGCCTAACTTGCTGATACAGTTCAGCAGCTGAGCTGAAGCCTTTTTGAGCGGCAGGATGTAAGGATTGTGTCATATTTTGCGCTTTTTAATCTGACTGGCATCTATAAAATAAGATACTCCGCAATCATAAATTGGCAAAACACCTATTTTGTTTCATTTTTGACGTTGTATGTGGGAGCAAATTTTCTTTCGGTGTGAGCATGGATAAGCAAATTATTTTTGAAGACGAACACATTAGAGCCATTTTTTTACCAGGCGATTCTAATACATTGGTTCTCTCTTTTGGCGATTTGATTACCCGAGCGAGTGGCTTATCTATCAATGCTGAAAAGTCCCTAATTAAATACCAATACAATGTTATTGGGATAATGCCAAAACAAAAATCATGGTTTCCTCAAGCGAGCATGATTGAGCTGGCGAAAATAATTTCGCCTGTTCTTCAGGGTTTTAAAAATATTGTGGGTTATGGCGGTTCGATGGGCGGCTATGCAGCAATCAAATATTCTAATTTATTGAATATGAACCGTGTGATTGCATTTGTACCTCAATATTCAATTGATCCTGACCATGTTGAAGATCGACGCTATGCTGAGTTTTTCGATGCGGTAGCAAACAAAGACATGCAGATCCAGCTGCAAGATGTGGATGCAGCGCGTGAATACGTCATTGTTTATGACCCTTATTTCTCGATTGACCGTGAACATTACCTAAAAATAAAAGAGCTATTGCCAAGCTTACATACGATTCATTTGCCATTTACTGGTCATGAAGCATTGTCAGTATTAGCAAGTTCAAGTTTATTGCATGATTTTATTGAGCATGAATTTGATGAAATTTATTTCTATCAACAGGTTCGTAAGGTCAAAAAGCAAAGTAAATTTTATTTCCGTAATGTACTTGCACATGTTCTTTCGCATCATGATGACATGTTGTTAAAAATATTACGCCAAAATGATTTTCAGCTTGATGAGCGTTATTTTGATAACCCACTTAAACAGGCTATTACCCGTAGCCTTATGAAGGCAAAGCAGGCAACTGAGCTAGACTTTCAAAAACTGGGCATTAAGGTGCAACAAACTCAGCAAGAAGTGACTTATAAAGAAGGCTTGCAGACTAGCTTTAATTCAATTTTGGTATTCAACCTCATTAATTCAAAGTTTGAGAGTTATGCTCTAGATGTTCTGTTGGCAAATAAGTCTTATTTGATTCCAATTGTGGCTGAACACACTGGTGTAGTGCACATTGAATTAAATAATGAAACTTATTTGTTAGGGATGAATGATCGCAAAGTCATTAAATTGTTCAAGAGCAAAGAGCCTTTAACATCTGACATGAGTCCGTTTGTAATCAAAAAATATTCCGACTTTTTTGCAATTAGCTATAAACAGTTAAATTTATCTTGTGATGAACATGGGATGTGTGAATTTATAGAAGGTTCAATCAAGCCTACTGAACAACTGATCTCAATCGCCTATTAAACCTTTCTGGTGGTTAAATAAAGCTCAAGTCTAAAGATTTGGGCTTTATTTTTTGCTTAAAAAATATTTTTTCATTAATTTATTTGTATATTAAATTCAAAGTCATTATTTAAATAAATGATGTGTTTGTTTTGTGAATATCTGGCGTATTAAATACAAGCATTATAAATTAGGTGAAAAAATATCATGCTTTAAAATAAATGATATTTGCATATGTATAAAATAAATAAATGATTAGAGGTTAATTAAAATACAACTATAATTTTAAATTTTAATAAGTGTTTGTTTTTTATTTATATGTTATTTATGTGGTGATAGTTTGTTTAAAATAAGTTCACTATTCAAAGATAATTGCATATTTATTTTTTTCTCCTAAAATGATTTTTTACTAAATTGTCGTTACAGTTTTTTATATGCAATCATTAAATTATCGGAATAATGATGCATCGCAACATGGAAGTTCTGCACCTTTGAAACGAGCAATGAGTACTCGACATTTGGTGATGATCTCCCTTGGCGGTGCCATAGGTACAGGTCTTTTTTTAGGTTCTGGTGATGTAATTTCTCAAGCAGGCCCAATCGGGGCAATTATTTCTTATTTTTTGGGTGGTTTAATCGCCTACACCGTAATGCTATGTCTCGGTGAACTTGCGGTTCATGTACCTGAATCGGGTTCTTTTGGGGAATATGCCCGCCGTTATATCGGTCCTGGTACGGGCTATATGATTACTTGGCTGTACTGGTTAACTTGGACTGCCACTTTGGGGACTGAGTTTACCGCTGCGGCTTTACTGGTTCAGGAGTGGTTTCCAACTACTTCGGTTTGGGCTTGGACTTTGTGTTTTGGTGGCCTAGTTTTTATTCTGAATGTTAGTTCAACACGATTGTTTGCCGAGTCTGAATTCTGGTTGGCACTTGTCAAAGTTATCACGATCATCTGTTTTATTGGTTTAGGCTTACTGGCAATTTTTGGCTTTATTCCTTTTCAAGGACATGAAACTGCACCATTGTTTAGCAACCTGACAGCCCACGGTTGGTTTCCAAACGGTTTATTTCCAATTTTTGCAACTATGCTGATCGTTAATTTCGCATTTTCGGGTACGGAGTTAATTGGTGTGGCGGCTGGTGAGACTGAAAATCCTGCGAAGACAGTCCCAAAAGCGATTAATGCCGCCATTTGGCGTCTACTAATTTTCTTTGTTGGTACCATTGTTGTGATTACTTCGCTATTGCCATTCGAGCTTGCAGGATTGAATGCAAACGAAGTAAGTAATAGCCCTTTTGTGACCGTGTTTAATTACATTGGTATTCCTTATGCTGAAGATATTATCCGCTTTGTAATCATTACGGCTTTACTCTCAGCTGCCAATTCTGGTTTATTTGCTGCTTCACGTATGATGTGGTCACTTTCAGTAAAAAACCAATTACCAAAAATATTTTCAAAGCTTACTCCTTCAGGAACACCGATTGTTGCTATTACTGTGACGATGTTTGGTGCAATACCTGGGTTGCTTTCAGAGCAGTTTGCCCCTGAGACGATCTTTAAAAATTTATTGGGTGTTGCAGCATTTACCATGGTGGTTGTTTGGATTGCAATTTGCGTATCTCAATTTAATTTCCGTAGACAGTGGTATAAATCTGGGAAAACTGCAAAAGATTTACGTTTTGCTGCTCCTTTATTTCCTTTGACTCCAATTGTCGGTGGTCTGTTCTGTGCTGTTACTTGCATTAGTATGGTGGTTGATCCTTCGATGCAAGTCGGCTTTATCTGTTGTATTGTTTTTATTCTTTTATGTTATGCGAGCTACTTCATTTTTTATCACAGGAAAGATGGGGTACAGAGCTAAACGTTGTATGCTTTCACCAGCGTAGTCTAAAGGTCCCATTTGGGGCCTTTTTTATGGTCTGTAGGAAATTAAAAAGGATGGATTCTATATATTTTTTTTAAAAATGAATTTTTATTTTTAATCATGGAAACAAATGTTGTTTTATAAATTCACCATTTATCGGATTTTTATTAATATTTATTTATTATAAATATTTGATTAAGTCTATGTTTAGTCTTGTTATTTAATAAGGTGGTGTTTTTAGTTTTTTAGAATAGCAGGGTGGAATAGGATTAATATGGATTTAATGTGGAGAATAGATAATTTTTTGATGGTTTTTGAAAAGATTGAATTTTATAACCAATTGTTATTTATAGTTAAAAATATTTACATTTTTTATATTTATGGAGGTTTATTTTCTATAAGTTTTTTTTATTAAAGTTAGTGATTTTTTAATATTTGTTGTTTTTTTATTATAAATGTCAGTTCGATTTGATTATTTTTTCTCTTCTTATTTATTTTAAAATGTTCTAAATGAGCTTGCTCTATGCTATATTTATTGGAAGATTTTATATCTATGTTGCGGCTTAATTTTAAGCAGTATGTGTGGAAATAATTAATCTGTAGGATTATTGAACAAAGTTTATTTTAAAAAGACTAATGGAGGGATCTATCGATTAGTCAAAAAAATTTTATGGACTCATGGTTTTTGTAAATCATAGTTCTTTTTAACTCCCAAACGGTTATGTCACTTCTTTTGTATTCATATTTCAGCCGGCTGGTTTTAGTGGGTTGTGGCTAGTTTTTTGCTTTTATAAAATTCTCTTTATAAACAGCAATTTAGACAAAAGAAAACTTGTAAAAGATATCGGTATATAAAAGTAGATCGTACTTTTAGTACCAACAAATGGAATTTAAAAAATCTGATGCTTTAGAAGAGCAAAAGATTTAGTAAATAAACTAAGGCACTGTTATTTCAGGGTTTTAGTTGCTAAATAATAAAGATTACAGATTTATCAAATCTGAGTCTATGAAGGTATATAGGAAAAAAGATGTCAGATCTTTCATACGTAAACGAACACAGCGATGCTTGGCAAACTTACTTGGCACAAATTGACCGTGTTGCTCCGTACTTAGACCACTTAGCTGAGTTTATCGACACTTTAAAACGTCCAAAACGTGCACTTATTGTAGACGTGCCAATTGTAATGGACGACGGTTCTATCCAGCACTTTGAAGGCTATCGTGTACAACACAACTTGTCTCGTGGTCCTGGTAAAGGTGGTGTTCGTTACCATCCAAATGTTGATTTGAATGAAGTGATGGCGTTGTCTGCATGGATGACAATTAAAACTGCTGTTTTGAACTTGCCATTTGGTGGTGCAAAAGGTGGTATCCGTGTTGATCCGCGTAAATTATCAAATCGTGAATTAGAGCGTTTGACTCGTCGTTATACGACTGAAATCGGTCACATTATCGGGCCTCAAAAAGATATCCCTGCTCCAGACGTTGGTACAAATGCCAATATCATGGGTTGGATGATGGATACTTATTCTACGAGCCAAGGTTACACAGTAACAGGTGTTGTAACTGGTAAACCAGTTCACTTAGGTGGTTCTTTAGGTCGTGTAAAAGCGACTGGTCGTGGTGTATTTGTTACAGGTCGCGAAGTAGCTGCAAAAATCAACTTACCAATTGAAGGTGCGAAAGTCGCTATTCAAGGTTTTGGTAACGTAGGTAGTGAAGCTGCTTTCCTATTTGTTGAATCAAAAGCGAAAGTTACACACGTTCAAGACCATACAGGCACTATTTTCAATGCTGATGGTATTGATCTTGAAGCGTTACGTGATCACGTAAATGCAAATCAAGGCGGTATTGGCGGCTTCGCTGGTGCGCAATCAATTGCTGATGAAGATTTCTGGACAGCAGAAGTTGACATTATTGTTCCTGCTGCATTGGAAGGTCAAATCACTGTTGAGCGTGCTCAAAAACTTAAAGCTAAGTTGATTTTAGAAGGCGCAAACGGCCCGACTTATCCTAAAGCTGAAGATGTACTCGTTGAGCGTGGCATTGTTGTAGTACCTGACGTTGTATGTAACGCCGGCGGTGTAACTGTAAGTTACTTCGAATGGGTTCAAGACATGGCGAGCTACTTCTGGACTGAAGAAGAAATCAATGAGCGTTTAGACAAATTGATGGTTCAAGCTATGGATGACGTTTGGAACACAGCGAACAGTAACGCTTGTACTTTACGTACAGCAGCTTACATCTTGGCATGTGAGCGTATTTTAAAAGCTCGTAAAGAGCGTGGTATTTTCCCAGGCTAATCTGCGGAAATTACTTTTAGAAAAAGTGGTCTGAACAAATACAAAGGATGTTATAGGGTTTATTTGTTCAGCCCCTTTTTCTGAATTATTAAAATTCAAGTGATATCGAATATATTAAATAAATACTGAGGTAAGCATGGAACAGCCAATTTCTGTAACTCGAAGCAACTTTAACGACTGGATGGTTCCAGTTTTTGCACCGGCAAATTTCATTCCTGTACGTGGCGAAGGTTCACGTATCTGGGATCAAGAAAATAAAGAATATATCGATTTTGCAGGCGGGATTGCAGTAAACGCATTAGGTCATGCGCATCCAGTGGCAGTAAATGCTTTAACAGAACAAGCGACAAAACTTTGGCATGTAGGCAATGGTTATACAAATGAACCTGTTCTACGCCTTGCAAAACAACTCACTGAAAATACATTTGCAGACAAGGTATTCTTCTGTAACTCAGGTGCAGAAGCCAATGAAGCTGCATTGAAACTAGCTCGTAAAGTCGGTCTAGACAGCGGCGTTGCTGGTAAAAGTGGCATTGTGGCATTTAAAAATGCTTTTCATGGCCGTACGTTATTTACCGTTTCAGCAGGCGGTCAGCCTAAATATTCACAAGACTTTGCACCGCTTCCAAATGGAATTAACCATGTTGCCTTTAATGATTTAGACGCAGCAAAAGCGGTAATTAATGAGCAAACATGTGCAGTCATTGTTGAGCCGATACAAGGTGAAGGCGGCGTTATTCCGGCTGACATCGAATTTTTAAAAGGCTTACGCGCACTGTGTGATGAGTTTGGTGCCTTACTTATTTTTGATGAAGTACAAACTGGTGTAGGTCGTACAGGTTCACTTTATGCCTACATGAACACTGGTGTTATTCCAGATGTTCTTACAACTGCAAAAGCACTAGGTGGTGGTTTCCCAGTCGGTGCGATGCTAACGACAGATAAGTTTGCACCGCATTTTTCAGTCGGTACCCACGGTACGACTTACGGTGGTAACCCATTAGCAAGTGCGGTTGCAGGTGCAGTATTCGAATTTATTAATACACCTGAAGTCCTTGAGGGTGTAAAGCATCGTCATCAGTATTTCCTTGATGCCTTGAATACTTTAAATGCTGAACATCAGATTTTTGAAGAAATTCGTGGTCAAGGTTTGCTCATTGGTTGCGTATTAAAAGCTGAGTATGCAGGAAAAGCTAAAGATATTACGACTTGGGCTGGTGAGGAAGGATTACTTGCTTTAATTGCAGGTCCGGATGTTGTTCGTTTTACTCCGTCTCTCATTATTCCTGAACAAGATATTGATGAAGGGATTGCTCGTTTAAAAAGAGCATTGGCAAAATTGGCTAAATAAAAAAAAGGAAGCTAGCCATGATGATTGTCCGTCATGCCGAGTTTCGAGACCTTGAAGATATTTATAAATTAGCAGGTAAGTCGGGTGTGGGCCTGACTTCCTTGCCACAAAATATGGATACACTTTCGGCTCGAATTTCACGTACTCGCAATACTTTAAATGGCAATGTCCATAAAAGTGAACAAGGCTATTTATTTGTTCTTGAAGATACAGAAGCTCAACGTGTTATTGGTTTAAGTGCAATTGAGGTTGCTGTAGGACTCATGGAACCTTGGTACAACTTTCATGTTGGAACACAAGTACATGCTTCAAAAGCACTAAATGTTTATAAGTCATTACCGACCTTATTTTTAAGTAATGACAGAACAGGTAGCAGTGAACTCTGTACATTATTTTTAGATCCAGAGCGTCGTGAAAACCAAAACGGTAAATTCTTATCGAAAATCCGTTTTATGTTTATCGCTGCCTTTAAGCAATATTTCGAGAAAAAATTAATTGCTGAAATGCGTGGTTTCTCAGACGAAAATGGATGTTCTCCATTTTGGGATGCGATTGGTCACCATTTCTTTAATATGGATTTTTCAACTGCCGACTACTTAAGCGGAATTGGGCAAAAAGTATTTATTGCAGAGCTTATGCCACGTTTTCCGGTCTATGTAGATCTCTTGCCAAAAGATGCGCAAGAGGTGATTGGAAAAATGCATCCACAAACTTTGCCTGCCTATCATGTACTTGAGTCAGAAGGTTTACGCTATCAAGGATATGTCGATATTTTTGATGCTGGCCCAACGGTTGAAGCCAATATTGATGAATTACGCGCAGTAAAAGAAAGTCAGTTATTAAACGTCAAAATTACAAGTGAAGCTGCGGTCGGTAAGACTCAATATCTCGTTGCCAATGATAATTATCATGACTATCGCGCAATGCTGATGAAGCTTGATCTTGTTGATAACACTATAAATTTAACACATGAACAAGCTGAAAACCTCGGTGTACAAGAAGGTCATGTTGTTCGTGTGCTATCACTCAATCCAATGGAAGTATCCTGATGTCAAACTCTTTATTTATAAACGGTGTCTGGTTACAAGGCAGCGGCACAACATTTGAAAAAACAAATCCAGTTGATAACCAAACTGTCTGGTCGGGTGCTGAGGCTACTGCTGCTGATGTTGAGCAAGCTTGCCAAGCGGCGCGTACTGCATTTCCAGCATGGGCACGTTTACCTTTTGTAGAGCGTGTGGCGATTGTTGAAAAATTTGCAGCTTTGCTTGAAGAAAATAAAAAGCACTTAGCGGAAGTCATTAGCCAAGAAACTAGTAAGCCATTTTGGGAAACGTTAACTGAAGTTCAATCAATGATTGGTAAAGTTGCTATTTCAATTCGTGCTTATCACCAGCGTACTGGTGAAAGCTCAACTGAAATGGCTGATGGCGTGGCATCTTTACGCCACCGTCCACATGGTGTCCTTGCCGTTTTCGGTCCATATAACTTTCCGGGCCATTTACCAAATGGACATATTGTTCCTGCATTACTTGCAGGCAATACCGTGGTATTTAAGCCAAGTGAATTAACGCCTTGGACTGCTGAAGAAACTGTAAAACTTTGGCAGCAAGCTGGTTTGCCAAATGGTGTGATGAACTTAGTGCAAGGTGGTCGTACCACGGGTGAAGCGTTAGCTGCTTCACGTGAAATTGACGGTTTATTATTTACTGGAAGTGCGAACACAGGTTATCACCTACATAAACAAATGGCGGGTGCTCCTGAGAAAATTCTTGCGCTTGAAATGGGCGGCAATAATGCATTGATTATTGATGAAATTATCGATATTGATGCTGTGGTTAATCTCACTATTCAATCTGCCTTTGTTTCGGCGGGTCAGCGTTGTACATGTGCACGTCGCATCTTGGTAAAAAATGGTCCAGAAGGCGATGCATTTATTCAACGTTTTGTTGAGGTTGCTAAAAACTTAAAAGTTGGTCGTTGGAACGACGAACAACAACCATTTATGGGGGGTGTGATCTCGTCAGTTGCTGCAACAAACATGATGCTGGCTCAGCAAAAATTGCTTGAGCTTGGCGCAAAAAGTTTATTGCCAATGACGCGTCCGCAAGAAGACAGTTCATTACTTACCCCAGGCATTGTTGATGTAACAGGTGTGACAGATATTCCAGATGAAGAATATTTTGGTCCACTTACCACCATTCAACGTTATGACACCTTTGATGAAGCATTGAAAATTGCAAATGCAACTCGCTTTGGTTTATCTGTTGGTCTGGTTTCTCCAAAACGTGAATTATTTGATAAAGTACTTATTGAAGCGCGTGCCGGTATTGTGAACTGGAATAAGCCATTAACAGGTGCTTCAAGTGCTGCGCCATTTGGTGGTGTAGGAGCATCGGGTAACCATCGTGCGAGCGCCTTTTATGCAGCTGATTATTGTGCTTGGCCAATGGCTTCACTTGAAAGTGATAGCTTAACCTTACCAGAAAAATTATCTCCAGGGATTGTGTTGCCTTAAACACTAGGGAAAGAAAAATGAAAGGATATGAAGTAAATTTCGATGGCTTGGTGGGACCAACACATCACTACGCGGGCTTGTCGTTTGGTAATGAAGCATCGACAAAAAACCGTAATAATGCCTCTAATCCAAAATTAGCAGCCAAACAAGGCTTGCTAAAAATGAAAGCCTTAGCTGATTTGGGTATGAAGCAGGGTGTACTTGCTCCGCATGAGCGTCCACATGTTCCAATGTTGCGCCGTTTAGGTTTTACAGGAGATGACATTAGCGTTGTTGCTCAAGCAATGCGTCATTCACCTGAACTATTATCATCGCTAAGTTCGGCTTCGCCAATGTGGACTGCAAATGCGGCAACTGTTTCACCTTCGGCAGATAGCCAAGATGAACGCGTGCATTTTACCGCAGCGAACCTGAACAATAAGTTTCACCGTTCAATTGAAGCTGAAACTACAAGTCAGGTCCTACAAGCGATTTTTAAAAATGAACGTCACTTTGTACACCACGAAGCGTTGCCACAAGTGGCCTTGTTTGGTGATGAAGGCGCAGCAAATCACAATCGTTTAGGTGGTGATTATGCTAAGCGTGGAGTTCAAGTTTTTGTTTACGGTCAACAACATTTAAATAATGGTTTGCCGGGGCCAAAACGTTATCCTGCTCGTCAGACTCGTGAAGCAAGCGAAGCAATCGCGCGTTTGCATCGTTTAGATGACGCACATACAGTTTTTGTTCAACAAAATCCGGATGTGATTGATCAGGGTGTTTTTCATAATGATGTGATTGCGGTCAGCAACCAACAGGTTTTATTCCATCATCAACATGCATTTTTAAATCAAGATCAGGCTTTTGCTGAAATTCGTCAAAAAATGGCAAGCATCGGTGAAGACTTTATCTCGATTGAAGTTCCTGAAAATCGCGTTACCGTTGATGATGCAGTAGCAACATATTTATTTAATAGCCAGATTTTGACTCGTCCAGATGGTGGAATGACCATTGTTGTACCAGAAGAGTCGCGCCAGAATAAGGCAGTGTGGGGTTATTTGAACGATATGGTTCAGATGGGTACACCAATTGATGCTATTCAGGTTTATGACTTACGTGAAAGTATGCGTAATGGTGGTGGACCAGCATGTTTACGTTTACGCGTAGCTTTAAATGAAACCGAGTTAAATGCAGTAAATCCAAAAGTATTAATGAATGATCAATTGTTTGGCACACTCAATCAATGGGTAGATAAACATTATCGTGATCGTTTAGCTCAAGAAGATTTAGCTGATCCGCATTTATTGATGGAAAGCCGTATGGCACTTGATGAGCTGACCAAAATTTTAGGTTTAGGTTCAGTTTATCCTTTCCAAAAATAAGGAGGAGGTGACATGCAAGATTTTCTAGCATTAACCTTACAAGGTGAGCAGCCTACAACACGTGAAGGAAAACAAGATAATTTTTCTTGGCGTTGGTTAGGTGAGGGAATTCTTGAATGTACGCCACATGCACAGTACGACAAAGCCGTCGTACTGTCAGCTGGAGTACATGGTAATGAAACAGCACCAATTGAATTGTTGTCTCATCTTTGCACAGATTTATTTGCCGGACGCTTAAACCTTGCTGTGAGGTTGCTGTTTGTATTGGGTAACCCATATGCAATGCGTCAAGGTAAACGTTATGTGCATGACGATGTGAACCGAATGTTTTGTGGTGGGTATAAAACTCTACCTGTGACTGAAGAATCAAAGCGCGCTGAAGTTTTAGAGCAAGTTGTCACGACTTTCTTTCAAGAAAGTTCAAGCCAAGCAAAACGTTATCACTATGATTTGCACACCGCAATTCGTGCTTCTTTGTTGCCAACGTTTGCTTTATTTCCCTATCAAACACATGCTTATGATGCAGATTTGAAAGCGAGCCTTGAATCAGCTGACTTGGACGCTTTGGTTTACCACAATGCGGTCGGTAAAACCTTTACGCATTTTACCAGTGAAAATTTTAAAGCTGCGAGCGCAACTTTAGAGTTAGGCAAAGCCTTACCATTTGGACAAAATGACTTGAGCCAGTTTGCTGCAATTGATGAAGTGATTCGTCATGTGGTTTCTGAGCAAGCCTTGCCACCACGTAATAAAACAAAAATTCGGGTCTTTAAAGTATCGGACTCTTTAATTAAAAAAGACGAAGATTTTGAGATGAATTTATCGGCTGAGGCACCCAATTTCTCGACTTTTACAAAAGGTGAAATCATTGCGACTCAACCTTCTGGCAATTATGTTGTTGAGCAAGATCAAGTCTGGATTTTATTTCCAAATCCAAATGTGAAACTTGGTTTACGTGCAGGTTTGGTTTTAACTGAAACCAGTTGAACATTTGATTTTTAAGAAATAAAAAAAGGGCAATTAATTGCCCTTTTTTTATGTATAAGATATTAGTTCGTACCGAAAAGGCCTTTAACCCAAGATTTCTTTTCAGCTTTTTGTGTAGACGTTTGAGCACCAGCGTTTATATTTGCGTTTGTGTTAACTCCAACAGGGCCAACGTTAACACCAACATTTACACCAGTTTGAGCATTAATTGCCGCTGGTTGAGCTGCATTTAACTTTGCCTGAGCATCAGCTTTAGTATCAGCTACAAATTCTTTTTGCTCAGCTTGATTTTGAGCTACGCGAGTTTTTACAGCATCTACATGCGCTTGAGCATTAGCTTGTTTTTCAGCAGTAAATTCTTTTTGGTCTGCTTGTTTTTCTGTAACTTTAGTCTTTACAGCATTAAAACCTGCTTTTGTATCAGCTTTAGCCTCAACTGCTAGGTTTTTAGTGCCGTTTGCAGCTTTAGTCGCTACATTTTTAGTACCTGTTACTGCTTCGGTAGCAAAATGTTTAGTACCAGTTGCAGCTTTAGTCGCTACATTTTTAGTACCTGTCGCAGCTTCGGTAGCAAAGTGTTTTGTACCATTTGCAGCTTTAGAAGAAAGTTCAGTCACTTTTCCTGTTGTTTTTTTAGTTGCTTTAACTGTAGTGTCAGCAGCGACATGACCAGCATGCTTTGCTGTGCTACCTACAGTATGTGCAGTATTTTTGACTGTGTTCGCTACGCCACTAACAAGACCACCTGGTTGTACATTTACTTGAGCAGAAGCATCTGCATTAACGCCCGCACTTTGTGCAAAAATAGAAGCAGAAGCAAGAACACTTGCAGTAACGATAGCTGTTTTCATCATTTTCATTGCGATATCCTTCAAAGAATATACCCTTTTAGTGAGGTATTTCATAAACGCAAACGGATCATAGCTAACGCACTATGGGCTTGGGAACTCACTTCATCAAAACGTTACAACAGTGTTACGTTGAGTAAACAGACTAGGGATAAATTGTGGAGATTAATAAAAATTAATAATAAAGTGAAAAAGAATGTTTATTTGTTAGTTATTCTAATTAAGTTGGTCTAATTTTATCTTTTTATTTTTAAAAATTAAATTTCAAATTTTCTTGAAGTTTCTCTTCTTTTCAACATGTACGTATATCTCTAATTATGATTTGAGTCTCATTATTTATTAGTGGGAACGGCATAGTTATTGCTTATTATGAGAATAAGATGCTTTTTAGCACTTTTTTGAACCATCTTCTGCCAGAAATATAAATGTACAGGGCAGAACAACATTTTTGCTTATTCGGGCGTGGATATTTCTACTTCTCTTGTGGGTATATATTTCATTCATTAAATTTTTCACATGAAATATATTTTAAGAAATACCTCTTTATTTCGAATAATCAAAAATAAAAATAGATGTCTATAAACAAAAGAACAGAGATCTTAACTGATGAAAATTATTGCTTCCTTTCTTGTATTGGTCGGCTTGGTCGCCGTTGTTCTCTATTTTAAGCCCACAAGCGGTGCATCTGATGTGTTCAATTCGGTTTTACATGAATCGAATTCGTCACAACCAGACACATCATCTTTTCTTTCTAAACTTAAGGAGCCTACTCAAGCTAAAAATCTATCTTTAGATTCCACTCATCCTCAATCGGTGTCAGGTGATACCGTTCCTTTTTACAACACAAAAAGTGATCTTTCTATTCAACCGATTGATCCAGAAAAAGATCCAGCAAATGAAATAAAAGCGAAATAAGCAAATTGTTAGTTGAAAAACTACGGAGAAAATAATGCAAAGTAAAACGTTATTTCTATTAGGTCTATGTGCGATATTAAGTACAACTGCATCAGCCCTCCCTTTAGATTCTAAAGGTGCTAAGCAGCGGTTAAATCAGGCAGCAAAACAAAAAGTATTTCAGGGTAAAATCGATTTAGATGCCTTGGTAACGAATGATTCGAATGATTTAATTGTTGAATACAATATTCCTTCGGTGAGCGTGCCTTCTGGTTTAGAGCGGCGGAGTTATATCGCAACCAATAAAAAGAATATACAGGCAAGGTTTAACCGTGCTGGGGGTGTGCAAGTACTGCGGGACTACAATAATTTACCTTTAGCTTTTTATCGGATTAGTAACCGCGAAGCATTAGTCTCTTTATTAAATGACCCGAATGTTAAAGCGGTTTACCCAAATCGTATTAATCAAACCACCACCAATGAAAGCTTACCTTTAATTAACCAACCACAAGCAAACACCAATGGTTTTACGGGTGAGGGTTCTAGTGTGGCAGTGATTGATACAGGTTTAAACTATTTACACTCTGATTTTGGTTGTACGGCAGTCAATACACCATCAAGCACATGTCGGGTAGTTTATTCTTTTGATAGTGCACCAGATGATGGAGCATTAGATGATGACGGACATGGTAGTAATGTTTCAGGCATTGTGTCTAAAGTCGCAACTAAAACTAAAATTATTGGTATTGATGTCTTTAGAAAAGTAAGGTCTCAAGGTAAGTGGGTCAGTACAGCCTATGATAGTGATATTCTTGCAGGGATTAACTGGGCCGTAAACAATGCACAAACTTATAATATTAAAGCGGTTAATTTAAGTCTTGGCGTTCCTGGCGTTAAATATACTTCAGAGTGTAGTGATAGTAGTTATGGAACAGCTTTTGCCAATGCACGTGCTGCTGGTGTGGTGCCAGTTGTAGCCTCAGGTAATGATGCATTTGCAGATGGTATTTCATCTCCTGCTTGTGTTGCTGGTGCAGTGAGAGTCGGCGCTGTTTATGACAGTAATATTGGTGGTGTGTCATGGGGGAATCCAGTGAAATGTTCTGACCCAACCACAGCAGCAGACAAAGTTGCATGTTTTAGTAATGGCGGTAGTCTTGTGACTTTATTAGCACCAGGTGCAATGATTACCGCGGGTGGTTACACCATGGGCGGTACTTCTCAAGCAACACCACATGTGGCAGGCGCGATTGCTTTATTACGAGCGAATAGCGTGAGTCCAACTGAAAGTATTGATCAAACGATTAGCCGTTTAAAAATGACAGGTAAGCCAATTACAGATTCGAGAACGGGATTAGTTTTTCCGCGGATTGATTTGCTGGCAGCAACAAATGGCTTGATCGCTAACTAAATAGCTTATTTATAATTTTTAAATCAGGTCCAAGAAATTTTAAATGGCTAAAACTCGTTGCAAAAGAAAGCTTCTGCAACGAGTTTTTTATGGAAAAGCCTTAATTACACTTTGCTAAATTAGCTGCATTAAAATTATTTTGGAGTTTTTTGAAGTTATTTTGAATTTCAGGATCTTGAATATTAAAGGTCGTAGAACTCTTAGTCGTAGAATTGGTTGCTTGATTTAATATGCCTGATTCATCAGGGTATTGTAGGGTCGAAGAAGTCGCTGAAATTAGACCTTTATTATTAAACGTCCAATGTTCGGTCACATGTCCTCCACCTAAATAACCTGTAAATTCAATCATACAAGCTTGATTATCTTGTTTAATGAGCTTGGCCACATTCCCTGTCGTAGACGGATAGGCTTTAATATTGGTGTCTTGCTCTAAAACTTGAGCTTGAGAATAAGAAGAAAGGGGCGTTGATGTTGCACATGCAGTTAATGCTAAGCAGCATAGTGTTGAAAAGAGAAGTTTTTGACTATTCATAAGGCAGATTCCTAGCTCTTTATAGTGAGTGGTATTTATGTCTAGATTGATATTTGTATTTTATATTAAAGCGCGAATTTATCGCGCTATCCAAGAAATTTAGTTAACGGTAGTGCTAGATTTACTTAACTCACCTTGTTCTATTGGGATGTTTTCACCGTTTCGGCTACTGGTAATATTTTGCTTAGCTTGATCTATTTTTGTTTCAGTAAAAGCTTTTGCTGTATCCGCTTTTTGTTGAACGACTTCTGCCTTTTCAGCAGTAAATTCTTTGGTGTTTTTCCACTTTTCACTAATTTTATTTGAGGTCTTTTCAGAAGCACCTTGAATATTGTCTCCTAAATTTTGTATGCCTTTTCCTGTTTTATATAACAGTACACGCCCTAGGCTTGGATTATCACCATAAGGTTGTGTCTTAGGAGCTATTTCATTCACTTGTTGAGGTTGCGTTGTTTCAGCAAATAAGCTTGATGAAGCCAATATAGAGGTCGCAATACATAGAGTTTTTAGGGTTTTCATTTTGGATAAACCTCCCCAACCAGAATCAAAAGATGAAGTGCTGATCTTACTGATAAAAATACAGCTTGTACTGCAATGAGATAAAACCCATACGATTTGATTACGATAAATCATCATTTCAAATATAATTAAATACCGTATCTAAATTTCTAGAATGATCTGGAGCCTCAAGTGATACAAAACATTGAATTAAAATGGTTATATGATCTGATTGTTCTAGAAAAATACCGAAATTTTACAGTCGCTTCTGATATTAGAAATATTTCTCAGTCTTCGCTGAGTCGTCGTATTCAAGCCTTGGAAAATAGTCTTGGTTTTGAAGTTTTTGATCGAGAAACTTCTCCTTTACAGTTAACGGAGCAGGGTAAGCTTTTTATATTGCATGCTAGAAATTTACTGGATGATTTTGAGTTTAATATAGATCAAATTAAAGGTGATAATCATGTGCGAAGCAAAGTCACGATTGCTTCTGCACATTCTTTGGCAGGATATATTTTTCCTAAAATTTTAGGAAATTTAAAAAATTACCAAGAAAAGATTTTTCATGTTGAAGCAATCAATGTGAATGAAACCGTAGATTCTCTTAAAAATGGTCAATGTGACTTTATTGCATCTTTTTATGATGATGACTTAATGAATCCACAATTTTTGTGCCATAAGTTGTTTTCAGCAAAGCTTTATTTAGTCACGGCTCCAAATCATTTAGGTCGACCTAAATTTTCACTCGAAGATACTTCAATTCCACTTATGAACTATACCGATGACAGTTACATGGGGAAAAAGGTAAATAAATTTCTACAAGATCATCATTCGGACAAGTTTGAGACAAATTTTGTGTCTTCAATGAGTCTATTACTTAAGGATATGATCAAAGGCGGTTATGGCGTAGGGTGGTTACCCGATTACAGCATTCAAGATGAATTAAAACAAAATCAGTTGATGATCGTACCAATGAAAGAGTCAGTACTGTCTGTCGATATTTATTTATATCGCAGTAGCGCAAGGCTTAATGCGACTTCTGAAGGATTATGGAATTTTGTGAAGGCAATTGATTGGACCATTGCCTAAATTAATTATGCATAATTTGCATTAAATTTTATTTAATCATGCGGCTGATGCTGTTAATGAGTTCTGATACCACGCAATCGCATTTTTAATGAGTAAATCGGTCGCATCAATAAACAGTTCAGGATTGTCTTGGATACTGTCTTGTAAGATGAGTGGAATTTCAGTACATGCTAATAAGAATTTTATGCTTTTGTTTTGTCTATAACAATGAATAACCTCACTCATAAGTTGTTTTGATTTTTCGATATTTCCTGCTTTGTATTGATAAATACTTTGCATCACTTTGTGTTGCATCTCAACAGATGGGGTAGAGAAACGAATATTGTTTTGGATGAATTGGCTTTGGTAAAGCTGAGTGCTTATGGTGGCAGACGTCGCAAGAATACAAACTTCAGCAATTTGGCTGTCTTGAATAAAATGAACCGCAGATTCAATAATACTAATCATTTTGGTTTGGGTGCGTTGCTGTAACTGGTTAAACCAAAAGTGGGCAGTATTGCAGGGAATAATGATACAGCCGACTTGTGCCGCTTCTAAAATTTTAAGATATTCAGCCATTTTTTCGAGTGGTTTATCATCATGATTGATAATTGATTGTGTTCTATCAGGGATGTCTGGAATAGAAACCGTGATGACAGGAATATGCTCTTGATCGCAATGTGCTGGCGTATTTTTAATAATTTTATCCATGGCATCAATTGTGGCTTGCGGACCCATACCACCTAAAATTCCAATTGCTTTATTCATGCTGAATGACTCAAAAAATACGTTATGTACTTAGCATCTGCTTCTTTTGAGTGAGGTCGTTGCAAAAAACGGATGGATCATGCAGTTTATGTTTTTATAATTAATTTTTAAATAATATTAAGATTTTGTTTTATATAGATAAAATTCAAATATTTAAAATGTCGTGATGTGTTTTATGCATCATTATTTTATGTAAAGCATAGCATTGTACATAGATAATTTCATTCGAATGCACAGCTAAGCTATAAATTCTGACTTAATCAATTCTAAAAACATATCTCGAGCTTTATGGTTGCTCACATTTTTGTGCCAGAAAAACTGGTTCTGCATAAATGCAAGATGTTCAAATTTATAGCCTCGAATATTGGTTAAATTTTTATATTGCTCAAAAAGACTCTTTGGTACTAAAGACACACCGGAGCCTGCACTCACACAACCAATAATAGTGGCGTAACTGGTAATGCTGGTAATTGGAAGCGAGATATTTTTGAGCTTAAGCCATTCTTCAAGAGCAGCGCGGTAAGGGCAACCTTCAGTCCACATAAAAATTTCTTTACCAATCAAGTCTTCTTGGCAGTGGATTTCACCGAAAGATTCGGGGGCAATTAAAATAATTTCTTCTTGATAAATACTGAGCCTATTTAACGTTGGAAATTCAATACTTCCCGCGACAATCGCACCATCGAGTTTATGTTGAGAAATATCCACTAATAGCTGTTTCCATGTGCCAGTAATAATTTGAATGGAAACTTCTGGATAGCGTTGATGATATTTCGCGAGTAAGTTAGGTAAACGGGTTGTGGCAGAAGATTCAATAGCCCCAATTTTTAATGGACCAGAGGGTGGTGCATCAGGATGAATGCTTCGTTTTGCTTCATCACAAAGCGCTAAAATTTTCTGGCAATAATTAAGAAAGATTTCTCCAGATGGGGTGAGCTTTAAACTTTTCCCTTCCCGATAAAACAGAGGTGCGCCGAGTTCTTCTTCAAGTTGTTTAATGCGCGCCGTGATGTTAGATGGAACGCAGTACAACTGCAAAGATGCCTTGGCCATCGTGCCGCATTCAACCACCGTTTGAAACATTTTTAACTGAGCGATATCCATGTTTTATCATTCACTTTTAATGAATATTAGGCTCAATATAAGTTAATTTTATTCAATGATCCATGCGCATATGATGAAAGAGTTCCATTTCATTAGCGTAGATTTAACATGGCAATTTCTCTTGCTGCCGAAACACAGCCTCCGGCATTTAAGCTTTATTTGTGTATTGCTATTACCGTCTTTTGTTGGGGTTATTCACCTATTGGCGTACACAGTGCTTTGCATTCATATACACCGCAGCATATTGCCTTGCTTCGCTTTTTGATTGCATCTGTTTTCTTACTACTTTTGGTCATGAAAAAAGGCATTCAGCCGTTAAAGTGGAAAGATGTTCCGGCACTTGGTGTGTTAGGATTTTTCTCTGTGACCTTGCATCACTTACTTATAAATACGGGGCAGCAATATGTGAGTGCGGTTGCATCTAGCATTTTAAGTCAATCTATTCCGCTATTTACCTTTATAGTTTCAGCTTTGATTTTTAAAGAGCAAATCCGTTTCAAACAGTGGTTGTGTATTTTATTAGGTCTTTGCGGTGCTGTTTTAGTGGTTAGTGGTGACCGAGGCTTTGGTGTGCCGAGCCCTTACAGTTTGTTGATTATTTTGGCAGCAATTGCATGGGCGATTTACTTTAATTTATATAAAAAATTTGCCTTAAATTATGATGCTTTGAGCATGATGTGCTACATCATTTGGTTCGGAACCATTCCTTTACTGTTCTATAGCGCGCAGTTGTCTGCTGAAATTTTACATGCCACTTGGCAGGCCAATATGTCGATTCTGTTGTTGGGTATTTTTCCCAGTGCGATGGCTTATGTACTTTGGGGCTATGTACTTAAAAATATGCCATTAACGATTGCATCGAATTTTTTGTATTGCTCGCCGATTGTCGCAATGAGTTTGGCAGTTGTTTTCTTAAATGAAAAACCATCAATGATTGTGCTGTTAGGTGGTGTGATTATTGTAGGGAGTTTGGTGTGGATGAATTGGGGGAATAATTCTTTTACAAAGCTGAGTAGATAATCATGTGGTAGTTATTGAGCGCTGATTTAAAAATGAGGGTATTAATTTCATTAAAAAATAATTATTTAAATCAGCATGTCTCAATAGTTTTTAGAATTTTCTTTGATTATTTCAGCTTAAGAAAGTTGAGTCGTAGTCAGAAATTAATATTTGCAATTAAATTATTCTATTCTTTCAACTTTTTCTATATGACTAGAAGAATCATATGTAATCTCAATTACAACTTTCTCTTTGTTAAGTGCTGAGTCTGGGATTGATACCGTTTCGTCTACGGAATCGAGCGATAATTCACTCGGCATT
Source organism: Acinetobacter sp. AOR14_HL (assembly GCF_027855175.1). NCBI lineage: Bacteria > Pseudomonadati > Pseudomonadota > Gammaproteobacteria > Moraxellales > Moraxellaceae > Acinetobacter > Acinetobacter sp. AOR14_HL. The sequence goes on from NZ_JAKTII010000011.1 coordinate 395,236, forward strand.
ACATTATGCAGTGTCGACACGATTGTATTCGCTATTAAGCCGTTATATAAAGCCACTCCATATGCTTTTGGTTTATTGTTGATTTTATAGGAAGTGATCGTATCTATTCTTTTATCACCAATGAGTCTACTTACTACAGGTGGATGGAATTTATTTAGAAATTCATTTCGAGACATTCCAATTACATTAATCTTTTCTATAGCAGGTGGATTTGTAGTGTCGGGTAAAGTGATCCGATGGGGATTTATAGAACAAGCCATCTGTCCAACTGATGAGATAGAAATAACAAGTAATAAAATATTCTTCTTCATTTATATAATCTTAATTAATAAAAGCTGCTAATTTATAACGATATTTTTTGAAAATATCAAATTATTATAAAGGCTTATCTGTGAAAAATACTTACACCAATAAAAGTCGTAAACAACTTAGGTAATTGAATCAATTATTGTGCTGTTAGGTAGGCGAATTATTATAGAAAGTTTTGGTGTGGATGAATTGGGGGAATCGGCGTACTATCAAATGAGCTATAGATAGGCTATCAGTAGTTTAACCCTCCTATGTCATGTGCTACTTCCTTTAAGAGAATGAAATGATTGTTGTTACCTTGAGCTATAAAAAACCATTAGCCGAAGTTGATGCTGTACTGAAAGAGCATATTGCATTTTTAGAGCATTACTATGAGCAAAAGAAATTTTTGGCATCGGGGCGTCGAGAAAATAGGGTAGGTGGAGTGATTTTAGTTTTAAGCTCTTCGATTCCAGAAGCTGAAGAAATCATGAAAAATGATCCGTTTTATATTCATGATGTGGCTGATTATGATTTTATGTGGTTTGAGCCATCGAAAAGTTTAGAAGAAATTAAAGAGTTTGTTTAATTTAAATAACTAAAATAATAAAGGGATCTATAAAAGATCCCTTTATTTAGTAATAAGCTAATTAACCCTGCAATACACTCACATCAGCCATAGCAGTAAACAAGTTACGTAACTGAGCCAATAAGCGTAAACGGTTTGCCTTCAGGTCAGCATCATCTACCATAACCATCACGCCATCAAAGAAGGTATTGTTAGGTATACAAAGTATTACAAGCTCAGCATCTTTACTTAAACCATTTCCTAAAGCTCTGGCAAAAAGAAGAACAGCACAATAGCTCCAAAAATTCCGCTTAAGATCAGCCAGTCTTTTTTACGCATATCTGCAAGGCGAATCACCGAAAGATAAACACTGCTGAAAAAAACCAAAACAAAAACCAGCAAAACTAGCGGATTATTGAAGAAGAATTTGCTGATGCCAAATAGCACGAAAATAATGGTACTAGAAATCCAATACAACAGAGCCAAAATAAATTTGTTCACTGATAAATTACGAACAGAACGATCTAAACGAGGCAGAGTTACAGCTAGCATAATCAGCCCTGCAAAACCGCCTAGAATAGAGATAATCATAAAGAACGCCGCTCATATCTGGTTTGGTCTGTATGTGAGGATATAGCTTCCATAGACCATAACCGAATGCCAGCAAAAGGGTGTGGCAAAGAACAAGGTAAGCATCTATACGATAAAACTTTTTAATTGAAGTGGGATTCATTATGATGACTGCTGATTTATTCTTAATATTAAAAAACCCCACTAATTTATAGAGGGGTTCTCATTAATTTACAACCAATTAAGGCTTAGCCTTGCAACACACTCACATCAGCGATAGCAGTAAACAGGTTACGTAACTGAGCCAATAAGCGTAAACGGTTTGCTTTCAGGTCAGCATCATCCGCCATTACCATTACACCATCAAAGAATGCATCAATCGGCGCGCGAAGTGCTGCAAGCTTAGAAAGAGCAGCGGTGTAGTCTTTTGCCGCAAGTAATGGCTCAACAACTGGAGTAACTGCTTGAAGCTCAGCAAATAATGCTTTTTCAGCATCTTCAACTAAGTTCGCTTCGACTACAGAACCTTCTGGTGCAGCTTCTTTGGCAAGAATGTTAGCAACACGTTTGTTTGCAGCAGCAAGTGCAGCAGCTTCAGGCAGAGCACGGAAGTGGTTTACAGCATTTACACGCTTGTCAAAATCAAGTGGAGATTTTGGTGCAAGCGCTTGAACGGCTTGAAGCACATCAACAGCAACGCCTTGGTCTTCATACTTAGCACGGTAACGACCTTCCAAGAATGCAACAGCATCAGCACGCGTTTTGTCGTGGTCTTTAACGATGTCGCCATAACCTTGAAGTGCGAGATTTACCAGTTCTTCAATAGTTACGTCCAATTCATTTTCAATGATTAAACGTAAGATACCAATTGCTGAACGACGAAGAGCAAACGGGTCTTTAGAACCTGTAGGCGCTTGTCCAATACCGAAAATACCAACAAGTGTATCTAAACGGTCAGCAAGGGCAATCGTTGTACCAGTCTTAGTTTTTGGTAAAACATCGCCAGCGAATTTTGGTAAATATTGCTCACCTAAAGCTTCTGAAACTTCAGTGTTTTCGCCTTCAATACGCGCGTAGTAAGTACCCGCAATACCTTGAAGTTCTGGGAACTCACCTACCAGTTCTGAAGTTAAGTCGCATTTAGCAAGTAATGCAGCTTTTTCAGCGTCCGCTGGGTTTGCACCTGTAATTGAAGATAATGCAACAGCAAGTTTTGCAATACGTGTTGATTTATCCCAAAGCGTACCAAGTTGTGCTTGGAATACCATGTTTGCTAGTTTTTCTTTACGAGATGCAAGCGGTTGCTTTTGATCTTGTAAGAAGAAGAATTCAGCATCAGACAAACGAGGACGAACAACTTTTTCATTACCTTCAATAATTTGAATCGGATCTTTAGACTCAATATTTGAAACAGTAATGAAGTAAGGCTGTAATTTACCTTCGCTATTGATCAAACAGAAATATTTCTGGTTGTCTTGCATTGTCGTAATAAGTGCTTCTTGAGGAACAGCAAGGAAGCGCTCTTCAAAATTTGCACGAAGAGCAACTGGCCATTCAACTAGGCTTGTTACTTCATCAAGTAAGTCACTTGGAACAATTGCAGTTGCATTAACTTCATCAGCTAACTTTTTCACTTGTTCTTGAATAGTTGCTTGACGTTTTTCAAAGTTTGCAACAACGTAAGCTTTTTCTAAAGCAGCTAAGTAGTCATTTGCATGCGCTAAAGTCACAGCTTCAGGTGCATGGAAACGGTGACCATAAGTCACATTACCAGCTTTATGATCTTGAATAGTCGCATCAACAATTTGGTCATCTTTAAGTAAGAGAACCCATTTTACTGGACGTACAAATTCGGTACGGCTTGCAGCAGAACGCATACGCTTAGCAATTGGTAAGTTGTCTAGCGCAGTTTGTAAAATCTGTGGAAGTAAAGCATCAAGGCTTTGACCTTTCACATCTTTTAAATAGCAAACTTTTTCAACTTTACCTGCTTGGAAAGTTGAAAGCTGATCAACAGTAATCCCTTGACCACGCATAAAGCCTTCGAGTGCTTTAGTTGGTTTACCTTCAGCATCGTAAGCCGCTTGAACAGCAGGGCCATCAAAACGTTTTTGTGTATCAGCTTGAGCAGCATCGATATCAACAATTTTAAGCGCTAAACGACGTGGAGCTGCATAAGCTTCGATAGATGCGAAATTTAAGCCAGCATCTTTTAAGCCTTTTACCGTTTCTGCCTGTAATGCATCACGTAAGTTTTTTAAGCTTTTCGGTGGAAGTTCTTCACAGCCAAGTTCGAATAAAACAGTATGTTTGCTCATTAGTTTTTCTCCGCCTTTGCTGCTTCACTTTCAGCTTGTGCTTTTAGCTGTGCCAATACTTCATCACGTAAGTGTGGTTCTGCCATTGGGAAGCCAAGTTCTGCACGTGCTTGTACATAACTTTGTGCAATCGCACGCGCCAAAGTACGTACACGTAAAATGTAGCGTTGACGCTCAGTCACAGAAATCGCGCCACGTGCGTCAAGCAAGTTAAAGGTATGAGACGCTTTAACCACTTGCTCATAAGCAGGAAGAGAAAGTTTTGCTTCAATTAAACGATTTGCTTCTGACTCATAAAAGTCAAAGAGTTCAAATAGTTTTTCAACTGGAGCGTATTCAAAGTTATAAGTCGATTGCTCAACTTCATTTTGATGGAATACGTCGCCGTAAGTCACAGTACCGAATTGGCCTTTCGTCCAAACAAGGTCATAAACCGAGTCAACACCTTGAAGGTACATTGCAAGACGTTCTAAACCGTAAGTGATTTCACCTGTTACTGGGTAACATTCAACACCACCGACTTGTTGGAAGTAAGTGAACTGAGTCACTTCCATGCCGTTAAGCCAAACTTCCCAACCTAAGCCCCAAGCCCCAAGCGTCGGAGATTCCCAGTTGTCTTCTACGAAACGAATGTCGTGAGTAAGCGTATCGATCCCGATTGCTTTTAAAGAATCAAGATAAAGCTGTTGGATGTTGTCTGGGTTTGGCTTAAGTACTACTTGGAATTGGTAGTAGTGTTGCAAACGGTTCGGGTTTTCACCATAGCGACCATCTTTGGGACGACGTGAAGGTTGAACGTATGCAGCATTCCAAGTTTCAGGCCCTAAAGCACGTAAGAATGTTGCGGTGTGGAATGTTCCAGCGCCCATTTCCATGTCGTAAGGTTGTAATACGACGCAGCCTTGTTCGGCCCAGTAGTTTTGTAGGGCAAGAATTAAACCCTGAAATGTATCAATATGCGAGATGGCGCGACTCATGTAGCATCCACGAATTTATGAGAAAAATTGCCCCTAAGTATAAGGATTTTGTAGAGGAGTGGCAAAGGCTAGTTTGGGAATTTCAGATTTGATCATTTAGCAGCTTTTTTCATACTTTTGAGTAGTAAAATCCAATAAGTGATAGCGAAAATTAAAGAAAAGAAACTGACCATAAATATGATTTCTATTGGAAGGATTTGCCATGGGGCGATAAATAAAATTGCTAAAATATTTGGAATTAAAAAGCTAAGAAAAATTGCGCTAACAAGAATAGAGAAGAAATTAAGGAAATTGAATTTCAATAAGAAGAGTTGTAAAAAATAAACGGGTATAAAAACTAATATGTAATAAATGGCTGCAATAAAGAGTAGTCCGACAGGGATGTTTAGTAGAATCTCAAAAGAAAAATCTTTATGGATGATTAAAGAACTTAAAAATATGAATAAAGCAACTATGTATAAATAGATTGGTGTCATGACTAGACAATGCCAAATTTGATCTTTATCTGGATCTAAATTTTGAATGAAGATTTTTAAAAAATTAAAAGACATTTTTGTACCAGTAATAAAGGTTTTTTAGAAGATATAAGGGAAATTTTAATCTTGAGATTTTTCTGATTTTTTTATAGTTCTGAGTAGTAAAACCCAATATGTAATAGCGAAAATTATAGAAAAATAACTAAAGAAAATGATCTTTTCTATTTGTGCGAATTCTAAGCACATTAAACTAAGAATTAACGTAGTAAGTATGATCGCACTAGTAATAATTGAGAAAAAATTTATGAAATTATACTTTTGCAAGAAAAGTTGAAATAGATAAGCAGGTATAAAAGCAAATATGTAATAAGTCATTGCAACCGCAAAGAGTAATAGTGGAAAAATCGCTGTAGTTTTTAGAATTTCTAAAGTGAATCCTTCATCTAGCATCATGGTGAAGATCCATAAAAGCCAGGCAGGTATAAATAAGTAGAGTGGGACTTTTAAAAGGCTATATAAAATTTGGTCTTGATTAGGATCTAAATTTTGAATGAAAATTTTAGAATCATTAAAGATAGCTTTTTTCATATAAATCAATATGAGTTTAATTCTTATAACTATGTATAGCATGAATAAAAGTTAATGTATTGGGAAATGAGATCATATCAAAATCTTTAACTAACATAGCCCAGCTTATAAGAGCTCCATATTCAAAAAGCAGAGCATTCATTCAATATTTATGTTCTGTTCTTTGAATTTAGACTGATAGGCAACCGTTATAGGATTTTTGTTATATTGCAGCATATTAAAAATTATAGAATTGAGAATAAATTATGTTGAAATTTTGCTGCAAACTCATTGTTTTATCCAGCCTTTTTTGTAGTCCATGGCTATATGCGCAGACCGATGCTGACGAGCAAGATGAATATAATCAATGTGTAGACCAGGCCATTAAAGAATTGCAGCTTGAAAGCATTAATAACATGGTCGTGCATAGCTGTTCTGAACAAGCTAAAAAGATTTATGGAGAAAAAATTGTTGCTCTCATTGATCAAATTCGCACACAAAGCGAAGAATATAAACAGCCAGAGCGTTATCAAGATATTTTAAAATCTCAGCGACTTTGGAAAGCTTATGTGGATCAGGAATGTAATAATGCAGGCTCATACATTGGCTCACCGATGTATTCGTATTGCCCAATGCAAGAGTATGCAGCGCGTGTAAAACAGCTTGAAGAATACGTTAATTAAGACGAATTATTTTAAACGTCACCTCATGACGCTTAGCGTACTTCACTGGATTAAATTTAAGAATGCAAAATGATATTTTTTAAACGATGCCATAAATGAGTCGTTTGATATGTCTGATCGCATTCGAGAAAAACTACAGATTCTTGCCGATGCTGCTAAGTATGATGTGTCTTGTTCATCAAGTGGCAGTGACCGTAAAAACAAAGATAAAGGTCTAGGTGATGCCAGCCATTCAGGAATTTGCCATAGCTATACCGAAGATGGCCGCTGTGTATCTCTCTTAAAAATTCTATTTAGCAACGTATGTATTTTTGACTGCGCTTATTGCGTTTCACGTCGTTCTAATGACGTTCAACGTGCAGCATTTACGGTGCAAGAGGTGGTGGACTTAACCATTAATTTTTACCGCCGTAATTATATTGAAGGCTTATTTTTAAGCTCGGGCATTTTTAAATCGGCCGACCATACAATGGAGCGTATGCTTCAAGTCGTGAAGAAGTTGCGCCTTGAAGAAAATTTTAATGGCTATATTCACCTAAAAACCATTCCGGGAGCATCGCCTGAACTGATTCATGAAGCAGGTTTATATGCTGACCGGATGAGTATTAATTTAGAGATGCCGACCGAAATTGGGTTAAAGACTTTTGCACCGGAAAAATCACATCAAGAAGTACAAAAAGATTTAGGTTTGGTTCGTGACAGACTTATTCAGCTTAAAGACGAACGTCAAATTATTAAGCATGTACCGAAATATGTACCAGCAGGGCAAACCACTCAAATGGTAGTGGGAGCACATCAAGAGTCAGACCAAGATGTTTTATTTATGGCAGATAAGCACTATAAAGAATTTAAACTCAAGCGCGTTTATTTTTCGGGCTATATCCCAATTAATACTGAAAATAATTATTTACCAGCAGTGGGTTCTGCTCCGCCGTTACTTCGAGAAAACAGACTCTATCAAAGCGATTGGCTGATGCGTTTTTACGGTTTTCAGGTCAATGAAATCGTCAATGAGAAATTCCCAAACTTAGATCTTGATGTAGACCCAAAATTAAGTTGGGCTTTAAGGCATCCTGAGCAGTTTCCAGTAGATCTAAACCGTGCAGATTATCAAATGATTTTGCGTGTACCCGGCATTGGGGTGAAATCTGCCAAGAAAATTGTTCAGGCTCGTCGCTTTGGCAAAATCCACATCGATTTACTTAAGAAACTCGGTGTGGCCTACCAACGTGCAAAATTCTTTATCCATTGTGAAGACAGTCCAAAATTTCAAAAAGAATTATCTTCAAGCTGTATCCGACAGCAGATTTTAACGCAGGGTTCATCGAAATATGTGCAGCAGCTTTCGCACCAATTAAGCCTTGGGTTTTAGCCATGTTTAATGATGAAGTGGCTTACTATTTTGATGGTTCAATGGTCGGACTGCTCAGTTGTGTGTTTCGCGCATTTCAATTCAAAGAATTACAGGTCAGACTCTGTTTAAATGATTCGGCTCAACATGGGTTATTTGCCGATAAAATTGAGGTTTCAAATAATGAGCAACATGCCGAACGTGTGTGGTCCGCGCTGCAAAAAAAGCTTTCTTCGTCTTCTTTAAGGCAATTTTATTTTGCCTATTTATCTGAGTCTTTAGATGCCTATCAGCATTTATTTAATTACTGTATTTACGTTTTTACTAGTCACTCATCGATAGAAAAAGATTATTCGTACCCAAGTGTTTTAGCAATTTCGCAGTGGACGAAAAAGGTCGGGCGAGAGAAGCATCGGATGGAAGCTTTTATTCGGTTTAAGAAAACCAAAGAGGAGCTTTTTTTAAGTTTGGTACGTCCCGATTTTAATGTTTTACCGCTCATTCAGCCGCATTTTAAACGGCGTTATCAAGACCAGCGTTGGCTCATTTATGATGAGAAACGTAAGTTCGGTCTTTATTATGATTTAAGGGAAATACATGAGGTTTCGCTTGAAGCTTCTGAGGTTGACCGTAATTTAAATAACGGAAGGAGCCAAAGCTTTCAGCTAGAGCTGGATGAACAAGAAGTTTTATATGACCAGCTTTGGAAAGATTATTTTAAGAGCGTGAACATTACGGAACGTCAGAATATAAAACTTCATGTGCAATATTTGCCGAAACGTTATTGGCGCTATTTGAATGAAAAATTGATTGAATATTAAAGTTTTAAAATAACAAAAGATAATTCAACAGGGTTTCTTATCTTTGAAAGATATAATTTAAATGCATTTTATGTGGCTTTGAGCGTATACTTTTGCCCGTTATAAATAACGGCATATCCCCAAAGGTGTACTGTGAGTGTTATACAGCGAGAATGGTTACAGATTTTAAAACCAAATTTTAAGGTTTTGCCTTTAAAAGAACGGTTGCTTTGTGGTGTTGGAGCACTGTGTGGTTTAGCAATTTCTTCCTTAATTAGCTGGTATGTTCTAGGTGGAATTAATGCCTGGTACATTGCACCCATGGGAGCTTCATCTGTTCTCTTATTTGCTGTGCCAACCAGTCCATTGGCTCAACCATGGAATGTGATTGTTGGTAACACGCTAGCCGGAATTATTGGAGTTGCCTGTGCACAGTGGATCCCTGATTTAACCACTGCTTTTAGTGTCGCAGTAGGCTTTGCCATATTCTTAATGATGACCACTGACTCTTTGCATCCACCAAGTGGTGCAGTCGCGATTACGGCTGTGTTAGGTGGTGCTGCAATTCATAAATTAGGCTTTTATTTCATTTTTTATCCGGTTCTGCTCAACTCGTTACTTTTACTCGGTTTTGCCATTTTTTTTAATAGATTAATTGGAAGACATTATCCAGTTACTGCACGTCTCAATGAGCGTAGTAAAGATCCAACACCGACTCAAAAAGTATCGATTCAACCGAAAGATATTGAATACGCTTTAGAGCACCACACTGAATTGCTAGATATTAGCCAGTACGATTTAGAAAAAATTATTTTAGATGCACAAGAACATGCCAACGAACGCATAGTCAATCAATATACCTGTCAGGATATTATGAGCCGTGATGTGATTAAGCTGCATGAAGATGATGATATTCATCAGGCACTGGATAAGTTCAAGCATATTAATCTCATGAGCTTACCGGTGGTAAATGCTGACAATCATCTAGTAGGAACTTTAGCTTTATATGAAGTTGTGGAATGGTTTAAAGGTGCAGCGGACCCAAGAAACTCTTGGCAGCATTATGTGAAACAGATTATGAGTCATAGAGTGGTGACAGTATTGCCAACACAGCCTATTCAAGATCTAGTGCCTTATTTTGTCGAAAAATCTTTTAATTATATTCCAGTGGTCGAAGAGCGGAAGTTAATCGGAATGATCAGCCGCGCAGATATGATTGCTGCTTTACAACAACAGTTAAACCGTAAAATATAATCTAAAAAAACAGAGCAAAAAAAAGCTACGGTTGATTAGGGGATGCAACCGTAGCGACCAAAATTAATTAACGTGTTTGCTCTTCATGTACAGTTCGGACGGATTGTCGATAGCCTTCAATATGTTCTGGCTGTTTTTTCGGAATGACTAACCACAAAACCAGATAAACTAAGATTCCGGGAAAGGCCGCACTCATAATTGAAATCACAACAAAAATAATGCGTAGTAAAGTTACGTTCCAACCAAAACGTTCAGCAATACCACCCATTACACCGGCGATCATGCTATGTCGGTTCGAGCGATATAAACCAGAACTGGCCATCTAATTCTCCTTAAAAATAAAAAGTTACAAGGAATTGTTTATTCTCTTGCTTAATAAAAATATGGAGACGAAATAACGGGTTTAAAGTCTTCTAAAAAGTAAAATGGTTAAAATATGTAAAGGATTGGAATGAAGGAAACTAACATCAACTAAAATGCACCTTTTCAGGGCTTAAGGGTTTATGGTAGCAATTGGCTCGTGCCTGAAATGAATATAAACATGGTTGTTGCTGTTATCTGTGAATAATGTATATGTCTTTGAAGCGGTCTAGGTTTTTAGTTAAGCATTTGGTTGTAGGGACTATGATGTGCCTGACACTTAGTGCTTGCGACATAAACCACACCAACTCAAAAGATCACTCTAGTCCAAGTTCTAGTTCTATCGATGAAGAAAATTTAATAAAAAATAGTACATCTACAAAAACATTAGATTATGTGGCAGGTCGTACTTTTTTACCTGAAGAAAATTTAGATCAAACCAAAAAATTAAGCGCAATTTCATTGCAATATGTAGGGCGATATCACACCCGAATTTCATGTGAGGATGCGTTTGCCGATTGTGAGTCTGGAGAGGCAGAGTACATTTTAAATTTATTACCCAATGGATCAGCTTATTGGAATGTTATTCATTTTGGCCGAGTGGGAAGTAAGGATGGAGCCAAAAGTACTGCTATAAATCATTTGTGTCCTGATTTAAATTGGAAAGTACATGAAAGAGAGCATGAGTTAACCATTCACTGTCCTTTATCTAATGTTAATTTTTATTTTAATGTTGATTCAAACAAAAGATTGATCGTGAATCTAGAAAAACTGTTTTATAGCGACTACGGTAAAAACCGTGAGTTTTTGGAGCAAAACTATTTTGTTCCAAAGCAAGCTTATGTTCTGACTAAAGAATAAATATTAAATTTTTACTTGAATAAAAAAGAGCGCAATATGAATTGCGCTCTTTTCATTTCACGGTTTAAAAATCATTAGTAGTCGAAGCTAAAGTGTTCAACTGGTAATGATGTTAATGTGCGAGAGGTTGTCACCATTGACTCGGCGTGACCTTGAGTACGAGGTAACATACGGTCAAAGTAGAAGTCCGCAACTTTGATTTTTGCTTTATAGAATTCAGGCGTTTCTGCACCATCACCTGCTTCAAGTTTCTCAGAAGCAATGACTGCTTGTTGCGCCCAGAAGTAAGCCATCATCACGTAACCTGAGAACATCAAGAAATCTACAGAAGCAGAAGATACGATGTCACGGTCTTTACGTGCAGCAAGCATAATACGAACTGTTAAAGTGTTCCATTGAGCACAAAGCTTAGTTAAATCCCAAGCAAAACGACGTAAGTATTTATTACGTGCGTGTGCAGCACAGAATTTTAAGATTTCAGCAGTGTAGTCACGAACCACTTTACCTTTTGAGCTAAGCAATACTTTACGACCAATCAAGTCAAGTGCTTGAATGCCTGTTGTACCTTCGTATAGCGTTGAGATGCGAGCATCACGAGCGATTTGTTCCATGCCCCATTCTTTGATGTAGCCATGACCGCCGTAAACTTGCATACCGTTGTTTGCAGCTTCCAAACCAAGTTCAGTCAAGAAACCTTTCAAAATTGGTGTGTAGAAACCAAGTTTATCATCGTAGTCTTCGTAAGCAGCTTGGTCACCACGTGTTAATGCATCTGTCATTTTGTCTGCAAGTTTTGCAGCATGATAGATCATTGAACGGCCACCTTCAGCAATTGCTTTTTGAGTCAACAACAGGCGACGTACGTCAGCATGATGAATGATGGCATCTGCAACTCTTTCAGGTTCTTTTTTACCAGAAAGTGCACGCATAGACATACGATCTTTCGCATAAGGTAATGCACCTTGGAACGATAACTCAGCGTGCGCAATACCTTGAACAGCAGTACCAATACGTGCTGTATTCATGAAGGTAAACATTGCATGTAAACCTTTGTTGACTTCACCGATTAAATAACCAGTGGCATTATCAAAGTTTAGTACAGCAGTTGCAGAAGCACGGATCCCCATTTTGTGTTCGATTGAACCACAGGTCACTGCATTACGTTCACCGATACCACTATCAGCAGTTGGGATAAACTTAGGTACGATAAATAATGAAATACCACGAGTACCAGCAGGCGCATCTGGAAGACGTGCAAGTACGATGTGAATAATATTTTCAGTTAAATCATGTTCACCGGCAGAAATGAAGATTTTTGTACCAGAGATTTTATAAGTGCCATTTGCTTGAGGTTCAGCTTTAGTTTTAACTTGTCCCAAGTCTGTACCACATTGAGGTTCGGTTAAGCACATTGTGCCGCTCCAAGTTCCTTCAACAAGTTTAGGCATATACGTTTGTTTTTGCTCATCGGTACCGAATTGCAAGATGGTATTCATACAACCCGAGCTTAGGCCAGGGTACATGGTAAATGACCAGTTTGCAGTACCCATCATTTCTGATTTGATGAGGTTTAAAGACATTGGTAGGCCTTGACCACCAAATTCTTCTGGATAAGAAAGACCTTGCCAACCACCCATAACGAACTGGTCATAAGCTTCTTTAAAGCCTTTAGGTGTGGTTACTTCGCCGTTGTCAAAATGGCAACCTTCTTCATCGCCAGACTGGTTAAGTGGCGATAATACGTTTTCACAATAATCTGCCGCACCTTCAAGAATCATATCAACGGTATCTGGATCTGCATTTTCACCATTTGATAAAGTTTTGTAGTGAGCAGGGTAATCTAATACTTCATTCATTAAGAAGCGAATATCGTGTAGCGGGGCTTTATATGCTGGCATGGCTTTAATCCTAATTTTGAATCATTGTGGGATTATCTGAATCGATGATTTGATTATTCACTCGCATGATAAAAATACAATGATAATCACATCCGAAAGAAATGTCAGAAAAGCGAATTTTGTCGAAAATAAATACACCTGAAAATACATTTTCTGCTACATTCAGGACTTATACTTTTATGTGAAAAAACAACTATTTTTTTATTTTTAGCAAGTTTTGCTAAAAAGATAAAGCGATAAGGTTTTAAAAAAGGTTATGCATTTAAAATATCTCAGTTTATGTTTATTCAGTTTGGGTTTGACCGCATGTGCGCAGCATAGCCTACGTCCATCAGTGGCATCTGCTAATTTAGATCAAAAAGTCATTCAGGGTATGAATGCAATGTATGAATACCCAAGCTATGACTACCGCGGGCATTTTAAAGTTAATGTTGATTCAAATCAGCCCAACAAAATAAGCACTGTAGAGAAGAGTGCTCAACTTGATGCTGAAGTGCAAAAAAAAGTAGATCAATATTTACGTGAACAAAAAATTAATTTGAATAAAAAACAGAAGCAGGCGCTCTATGCCGCAATTGCAAATGAGCAATCTGTTTCAGGTGTATCTGGCGAATCACGTTCAGAAAAAGTAAATGCCGTTTTAATCAATTTATTAAATGATCTCCAATTTAGTTACGATGGTTCAGTTCATTATCGTCAAAAAATGGGGTCTTTCAACCTCACTGCAAGATATGAAAAACCGACTTTGCTCGTGCAGGCAAAATTGCCAATGGTGCTTGATCTAAAGGATTATAAATTTTACGTTAATTATTTCGGATTAATGCCTTATTTGGTGAATAAAGATAATCAAAACAACTTAGCCTATGTCGATTTTTCGAAATATAAAGATCTGTTTACGAACGTCGATATGAAGAAGTTCGTTGAATATGCGAAGGCTTCTGGTGCCGTGTCTTATCGTTTGGCTGATCCGCAAAATTTACAACGTTTACCAATTACAGACGCTGACCGTAAGGCAGGAATTGTAGAAAAAATTCGTTTAAAAGATACGGTTGAGGAGTTACTGCTACAAGTCGATTTATATGGCCAAGTCAATGAAAAATACCTGCAAAAAAGTGTTTTAGGATTTGATGATCAAAAGATTGCCGAATCTATAGCAACCGAGCTTGCCGCTTCTGAAGCTAAGAAAAAGTCGGCTGGTGCCGAAGGGCAGAAAGTTTCTTCTGATGATGCAGCAGCGGTTAGCCAACAACTTTACTCACTCATTAACGCTCATTTTGGCGGTACATTGGCTTCTGAGGAAGGCGATGAAGAACAAACGAGTGCAGCTCAAGATGCAGCGGCAGCAGCAGACGAGGCTTCTGCTTCAGGCCAAGATGAGGATGCTGCTGATGTTGCGGTAGCTGATGCAGAACAAACTACCCAAGATGAAGAAGGCCCAACCCTTACAGAAGAACAATGTGTTGAATTACAGACCCTTAAAAAACAAGTAGTTTTAGGGGATATTAATTACTGTCAAATATATGGTGTTGATGTTCTTGATCAAAGCGTAGAGAGTACCCAAAAAACTCAGATCAAGTCTCGTCAAGTTGCTTTAAAACAAACTTTTGCCGCTTATGATCAGAACCAGTTTGTGAATGATGAAGCATTCAAAGCTTTATGGATAAAACATAAGGCAGAAATTGAACAAGCTTTACCAAAACAAAGAAATCCAATTACGATTGATGTTGGACTCGATGAAAAAGGCCGTGTAGTCAACGTAGATTACGATATTGCATATACACCAGCTGAATTTAACCATCGCTTTAATATTAAAGCAGACATGCAAATTCTAAATTATGGTAAAGCAACCTCAATTAATCAGCAGCAACTTAAACAAGCTAAATCAGTTGCAGAGGCAAGCAAAGGTTCTTTATTTGAAAACTTCGTAAAAGGTTTTAGTGAAAAACTTGGGCAGAGTGATGTTTCTGAACATCCAGTTGGCTCACATAGCGATGTACAAGATTTAGATTCGAATCTGGCGCTGTTGGCTAACCAAACTTATGATGCAACACGTGCCTATGACAAAACGTATAAGGCTGTGTTTATTGCAAAATTGACTGCCGAAAAACCGTCATATATTAATTATTATTCAGTTCAACAGTTGCAAGAAATTGCCGAAGTTTATGCTTATTGGTTCTCTGAAGAAGAAACCTATAATCCTCAAGGTAAGGCTTTAGAGCGTATCGAGGCATTGCAGAAAAAGCATCATCTTGAACAAGAAGATCAGTTTGATAACGATTTAGGCCGTGCTGTAGACCATATTGTGATTACAACAATGCAAGGTAAGGCAGGGCGTGAAGCATGGCAAAAATTACAGAAACAATATAAGCAGCCTGAGCAGCTTTTCTCAAAACAATATCAATTAGAATTTGAACAACAAAATGGTGCTTCTGCTGAAGAAAAACCATTGTTATCACAAACTGCTGATATTCTAGGTAAGGCTTATGTCGCTGCACGTAAACAGCAACTTACGGAAAAAACAATTCAGAATTTAAAACCTGAACATAATGAATTTATTGATTATGAGATTTTTCGAGATGTTTACCAGCAAATGGTTACGACCAAAAAATAATAAATGAAGTAAAAAAGAACCTACATCATGTAGGTTCTTTTTTTATATTTATAGAAAATCTTTTAATTCAGGTCTTACGCCATTCCAGATAGAAAAGGATTCAATGGCCTGACCCACTAACATCCCAAAACCTTCAGAAGAGGGCACATTACGTTGTTTAGCTTGCTCAAGGAAGCTAGATGGTTTGCCATATGCCATTTCATAGGCATATTTAAACTCTAAAGTTTCTGGGAGTTGTAATGCATCACCCGAGAGGCTTGCAGAAGTCGCATTAATTACAATATCAAACTTCCCTTCTAGCTCATTTAGAGAAATTGCTTGTAATTGAGCTTGCGGGACTGCTACTTTTAGGTCATCTACAAGTTGTTCGGCACGAGCTAGAGTACGGTTTGCAATCACAATCTTTTTTGCGCCAGCCTGTACCAGTGGGTAAATAACACCACGAGTTGCACCACCAGCTCCTAAAATTAAAATAGTCGTATTTTTTAGGTTCCAATCTAAAGCTTGAATCGCGGCTACTAAGCCTTGGCCATCAGTGTTATCGCCGTGCAATTTGCCATTTTCCATCCATAACGTATTAACTGCTTTTGCAATCTGAGCACGCTCGGTTAGCACATCGCACAAAGCGAAAGCCTGTTCTTTAAATGGCACAGTAACATTCATGCCATTTCCGCCATTTGCAAAGAAACTACGCATACTCGGCTCAAAACCATCAAGAGGGGCAAGGCGTTTTTGATAGTCGAGCTCAACACCTGTTTTTTGAGCGAAAGCATGATGCAATTCAGGAGAGCGTGATTGTTCGATTGGGTTGCCAATTACTGCAAACTGTTTGGTCATTCTTATATCCAAAATTTTAAAATGGCATAAAGCAGTTAAAAACGTGTGCTGAATATTCAGCAGGCCTCACTATAAGCCAAATTGGAATAAGAAAAAATATTTGAATGAGGTTTAGAAAAGTGAAAATAAAAAAGGAGATTCTCTAGGGTGGAAGCCAAAGAATCTCCAAAAAGCAAAAAATTAAGCGACTTTTTCTTTTAGATTTAACCAGTCACGTGGTTTTAGGTAATAGTCGGTTAAACGTTTCTCTGGTGAGTCTTCATCCCATTCTGGACGATACGACCAACCTGCAAGGTTAGGGAGGCTGACTAAAATAGATTCGATCCGTCCACCTGTTTGTAAGCCAAACAATGTTCCGCGGTCATAGACTAAGTTATATTCGACATATCTACCGCGACGGTAAATTTGGAACTCACGTTGAGCTTCGGTATAAGGTTGTTCACGGTGTTTTTCAAAAATTGGCAGAATGGCATTTAAATAGCCATTACCTACAGCTTGAATATATTTAAAGCAAGTTTCGAAATCCCAGCCATTGAGATCATCAAAAAATAAACCACCAACACCACGTTGTTCATCACGATGTTTTAAATAGAAATAATCATCACACCATTTTTTATGTTCAGCGTAGACATGGTCACCAAAAGGCTGGCATAGGTCATGTGCAGCTTGATGCCAATCGATAACATCTTGCTCATCTGGATAAAAAGGAGTTAAGTCAAAACCACCGCCAAACCACCAAATCGGATCTTGTCCTTCAGGTTCTGCAACGAATAAACGTACATTGGCATGAGAAGTCGGAATATTCGGATTTTTAGGGTGAATCACTAACGAAACGCCCAGTGCTTGAGCCTTAGCGCCAGCAATTTGAGGGTGTCTTTCTGTAGCGGAAGCAGGCAGTTTACTAATGTTGATGTGAGAGAACATCACACCACCTTTTTCAATCACTGTACCATTTTGCAGTACGCGTGAACGGCCACCACCACCTTCCGGACGTTCCCAATCATCAATAATAAATTCACTCGTACCGCCACCAGCTTTTTCTTGTTGTTCTAAACCAGCACATATACGGGCTTGTAAATCGAGGAGAAATTCGCGGACACGTTGAATATCTGTGGAAGTCGGATGTTGCATAATGACCCTCAAAGATGATTGAGATAGGAGATAGATACATCAAAGCACAAAACCATAAAAAAAGTAAGGGATTTTTAAGAAATGTCTCAAAAATCCCTTGCGATTGCTTTTTAAATATTTATTTTTTTAAAAAATCATCTTTTTGATAAAGATGATCCATACGTTCACGTTTGGTTTTTAAATATTGTTCATTAAAAGGGTTGCGTCCAACCGTTAATGGAACGCGGTCAACCACATTAATTCCTTGATCTTTGAGTGCCTGAATTTTCAAAGGATTGTTGGTAATTAATTTTACTTCTTTTACTGCTAAGTGATCGAGCATAATGCTACACATGTCGTAACGACGTGCATCGGCAGGTAAATTTAAAAGCAAATTTGCATCTACGGTGTCATGCCCCTGATCTTGTAAGGCATAGGCGCGAATTTTATTTGTAAGCCCAATACCACGGCCTTCTTGACGTAAATATAAAATAACGCCTTGACCTGCCTCGTTGATGAGCTTTTGAGTTGCCTGCAATTGAGGACCACAGTCGCATTTTAATGATGCAAAAGCATCACCTGTTAAACATTCTGAATGTACACGAACCAAAACAGGGCCTGTAGGTGGATTTTCTAACCCTTTAGAAAGTGCCACATGTTCTTCACCTGATACTGGATCTTGAAACACAGAAATATTGAATTCACCAAAAGCGGTCGGGAGTTTTGATGTTGCAATGAACTCTATAGGCACAGATTAACTCATCTTTTAACCGAAAACGGTTTAAAGTATAGCGTAATGCTGGGAGATTGGTCGAATTGTCATAATCATTTTGCACACTAAGGTTTTCTTTTTTGTATAAAGATGACGATAATAGTTGATAAATAGTCAGATTATTCAGGATAATCTGCCAACCATACCCATGATGTATGAGAGACTGCTTTGCATGACCTCGTTCGCAAATGTGGCTGATTGAAGGTGACTTCATTCGATTGTATGATCGACCCATTTTGACCCAGCTTAGGATTTGCCAGGCTTATAAAGGCTTTGCCACATATGTTGTATACCGAAATTCCAACTCAACGCCCTGTTACGCCATTGTTAGATGCAATTGATCATCCTCAACAATTACGTCAGCTCGAGCATAGCCAATTGGTTCAAGTGGCTGATGAGTTGCGTCAATATATTTTATATGCAGCAGGCCAGAGTGGTGGCCATTTCGGTGCTAATCTCGGCGTGGTTGAGCTGACGGTTGCGCTGCATTATTGCTTTAATACACCAAATGACCGATTAGTTTGGGATGTAGGACATCAGGCCTATCCGCACAAAGTCCTGACAGGTCGTCGTGAACAAATGACGACGATTCGTTCTAAAAATGGTTTAGCAGCATTTCCAGCTAGAGAAGAATCAGTTTTTGATACATTCGGTGTAGGGCATTCATCAACAGCAATTTCAGCTGGTTTAGGAATGTCGTTAGCACGTCGTTATCAAAACGACCCATGTGAAGTGGTTTGTATTGTAGGTGATGGTGCAATGACAGCGGGTATGGCATTTGAAGCCATGAACGATGCTGTTGCACATAATGCCGATTTAATTGTTGTGCTCAATGACAATGACATGTCAATTTCGTGTAGTACAGGTGGCTTTGCTAAACATTTGGCTGCAATTTGGGAAAAAGGCCATTTAGTTAACGTTAATGAAGATGGCGAAGCGTATATACAGCCACATCCAAAATGGACTTATAACTCTCGTTTGCATCAATCAGCAACAGATGCGGCCGATAATTTATTTAAAGCAATTGGTTTTGATTATTTTGGTCCATTTGATGGCCATGACGTAAATCAACTGGCCCAAGTATTTAATGCTCTAAAGAAGCGTAAAGGTCCACGTTTAGTACACGTCTATACTAAAAAAGGTAAAGGTTTTACTCCCGCAGAAGCAGATCCGATTACCTATCATGCAATTAGCAAAATTAATGCAACCTCAGCAGGTAAAACACCACCTAAATATTCTGATGTATTTGGTCAGTGGTTATGTGATGAGGCGGCACAAGATGAGCGTCTACTCGCGATTACACCTGCGATGTGTGAAGGCTCAGGCATGGTTCAGTTTGCTAAAGAATTTCCACAGAGATTCTTTGATGTTGCGATTGCTGAACAGCATGCTGTAACACTTGCGGCAGGAATGGCTTGTGAAGGCTTAAAACCTGTTGTTGCAATCTATTCAACGTTTTTGCAGCGTGGTTACGATCAGCTTATTCATGATGTTGCATTACAAAACCTTGATGTGACTTTCGGGATTGACCGTGCTGGTTTGGTTGGTGAAGATGGTCCAACTCATGCAGGTGCATATGATTATGCATACATGCGTACAGTTCCAAACATAGTCATCATGGCACCAAAAGATGAAAATGAATGTCGTCAGATGCTTCATACAGCCTATGTCTATAATGGACCAGTTGCGGTACGTTACCCACGTGGTGCTGGTGTAGGTGTGGAAATTCAGCAAGAGTTGACCACTATTGAATTAGGAAAAGCTGAAATCGTTGCTGAAATAAAGACTAGCTGTGAAGAGCAGATTACAATTTTGGCATTCGGTAGCAGAGTGATGGTTGCTATAGAGGCTGCTGAACAATTTGCACAAAAACATGATGTGGGCGTGCGTGTTGTAAATATGAGGTTTGTGAAACCGCTTGATGAAAAAATGATTCGTGATTTGGCTGAAAATACTCATTTATTTGTCACAGTTGAAGAGCATGCCGTTATGGGTGGTGCAGGTAGCGCTGTCAATGAGTTTATGGCGCAAGAACAAATTGTGAAACCTATCATTAATTTAGGCTTGCCAGATTTGTTCCTACAACAGGCTTCACACGGACAAATGCTACAAGACTGCGGGTTGGATGCTAAAGGTATTTTGAGCTCCATTGAGAGAGTTTGGCTTAAGCTCAATCAGGTGGTTTAGGCCTCCAATAAAATTTTTGAAACATTTTCCCCCTAAAAGCGCATATATTTGCTAAAATATCTGCGCTTTTATGCATTATTCTTTGTCAAAATCTTCAAATTTGTCTAGTGGGTGTTCAATGGAACCTATGGTGGTTATGGCTGCGCGTGCGGCTCAAACAGTTGGTCAAGAGCTTTTAAAAGCGCATCAAAATCGTCATAAACTCGATTTACAAGTTGAAGAGAAAGGCATTGATGGCCCGGTAACACGTGTAGATCGTTATTTAGAGCAATTAGCGATTGATACGTTACGTAAAAGTTATAAGAACCATAGCTTCTTAGGTGAAGAGTTTGGTTTGCAAGAAGGCAAAGGCCATGATGCAGAGTGGTGCTGGGTAATTGACCCGCTTGATGGCACACAAAACTTTATTAATGGTTTCCCTCATTTCTGTATTTCTATTGCAGTTCAACATAAAGGTGTTACTCAACACGGCGTAATCTACGATCCAGTACGTGATGAGTTATTCTCTGCTAGCCGTGGTCGCGGTGCAGTTATGAATCAACGCCGTATTCGTGTAAATGTAAAAGATAGTTTAGAAAATACATTCTTGGCAGTAGGCCATCCTTACCGTGCTAAACGTGCTGGCGAAATCGTATCTTACGCAGAGCAGCATTTCGCATCATTATTAGCTGTTACTGAAGCAGGCGCACAAATCCGTCGTGGTGGTTCAGCTGCTCTAGATTTAGCGTATGTAGCTGCAGGTCGTTTTGATGGTTTCTTTGAGCTTGGTTTAAAGCCATGGGATATTGCTGCTGGTGAGCTTATTCTTAAAGAAGCAGGCGGTGTAGTTGTTGACGCGCGTGGCGGTAATAACTCATTTGAAAATGGTCAAGTACTCGCATGTTCGCTTAAGTTGTTAAAACCTTTAATGCAAACTGTTGTTCCAGCTTGGGATAAAGCTGCAAAATAATTTAGCGTATTATAAATAAAACCCTCTTTAATCAGAGGGTTTTGTGTTTTAAGTAAAGAGTAAATTAAATTAATTCAAGAAATATAGATAAAGTTGATTAAAACACATGACTTTTAATTTATTTCTGCTATAATCCGCCAACGCACTTAAATTTCCGTTCATTACCTGAACATTCTGTTCTATTCATTGTAAGCGCACGCTGTCCATAGAGAGGACCATTTCTTGCGCCCCGATCGCTCAGCGATTCTTCAGGTTCGGCCGTAATCAAGCGTGCGTTTAGTCCACATCGTCGTTACTCGGATTGCTGCTGAATAAAAGTTTTCAGCTAATTTTGCTTTGCCGCTTTTTGCCGATGTCTATTTTGTATTTATTAAAAATGGAGCACCCACAAGGGTGAAACTCTCTATGAGCAAATCTTTTGCCGAATTTTCTTTGCATGAAACCTTACAACAAGCGCTTGAAGGTTTAGGTTTTACTACCCCGACTGCTGTGCAAGAACAAGCAATTCCTGCTGCTTTAGAAGGTAAAGACCTTCTCGTATCAAGCCAAACTGGTTCTGGTAAAACTGCAGCATTCTTACTCCCAACATTAAATGCTTTAGCTGGTCAAGAGTCTGTTGTACCGTTCAAAGACCGTATGAAAGCAGTGACTCAACCGAATATCTTGGTAATTTCACCAACTCGTGAATTGGCACAGCAAGTAAGTCAAGATGCAATTGCACTTGTACGTCACATGAAAGGTGTTCGTATTGCTGCCATTATGGGCGGTATGCCATTTGCAAAACAAATTCAACAATTAAAAGGCGCGCAAGTTGTTGTTGCAACACCTGGTCGTTTACTTGACTTGGTGAATCGTCGTCAAATTAAATTAGATCAAGTAGATGCTTTAATCGTTGATGAAGCGGACCGTATGCTTGACCTAGGTTTCTCTGAAGACTTAGAAGCAATTAGCGAATTAGCAGCTAACCGTAAACAAACATTAATGTTCTCTGCAACATTTGCTGATCGTATCATTCGTCTTGCATCATGCATGATGAAAGATCCTATGCGTATCGCAATTGAAACAGGTCATTCAACCAATACAGATATTACGCAAACATTGCATTGGACTGATGGCTTCGAACATAAGAAAAAATTACTTACACATTGGTTAAGTGATGAAAACTTAGATCAAGCTGTTGTTTTTGCTAGCACGCAAGAAGATACAGATATGTTGGCAGAAGAACTTGCTGAAGCAGGTCATTCTGTTGTTGCACTTCATGGTGCAATGCCACAAACAGTTCGTAACCGTCGTTTACGTAGTATTCGTGAAGGTCGTGCAAAAATCCTAGTTGCAACTGACGTTGCTGCTCGTGGTCTTGACGTTCCGACTATTTCTCACGTAATTAACTTCGGTCTTCCGATGAAGCATGAAGATTATGTACACCGTATTGGTCGTACTGGTCGTGCTGGTCGTACTGGTCAAGCAATTACTTTAGCGACTTATCGTGAACGCGGTAAGATTCGTGCGCTTGAAGAATATTTAGAAGCACGTTTGAGTGTTTCTGAAATTGAAGGCTTAGAGCCATCTCCACCTCCTGCTCGTTCAGGTCGTGATGGCGGTGGTCGTGGCCGTAGTGGTAATGGCGGCGGTGGTCGTGATGGTCGTCGTAGTGGCGGCGGTGGTTTTGGTGGTGGTCGTCGTTTTGAAGGCGAAAGCAACTTTAAACGCCGTGAAGGTGGTCGTGATGACCGTCCACGTCGTAGTTTCGATGATAAACCACGTGGTGAACGTCCAGCGTTCGGTGGTGAAGATCGTCCGCGTCGCGAATTCAATTCAGACCGTCCACGTCGTGAAGGTGGTTTTGAAGATCGTCCACGTCGTGAGTTCACTTCAGATCGTCCACGTCGCGAAGGTGGTTTCAATGATAAACCGCGTTTTGAATCGAATGATGACAACCGTGGTAATCGCGTAGATTATAAACCACGTCGCGAAGCTGGTTTTGGTGACCGTCCAAAACGTAGCTTTGGTGGTGAAGATCGTCCACGTCGTAGTTTTGATGATAAACCACGCGGTGAGCGTCCAGCATTTGGTGGTGAAGATCGCCCACGTCGTAGTTTCGATGACAAACCACGTGGTGAGCGTCCAGCGTTCGGCGGTGGTGATGATCGTCCAAAACGTAGCTTTGGTGGTGAAGATCGTCCGCGTCGTAGCTTCGATGATAAACCACGCGGTGAGCGTCCAGCGTTTGGCGGTGAAGATCGTCCGCGTCGTAGTTTTGATGACAAACCACGTGGTGAACGTCCAGCGTTCGGCGGTGGTGATGATCGTCCAAAACGTAGCTTTGGTGGTGAAGATCGTCCGCGTCGTAGCTTCGATGATAAACCACCGCGTCGTAAATTCGACCGCTAATCAATATTTAGTTTGAAAAAAAAGGCCAGTAAAAATACTGGCCTTTTTTATTTTTCAGTTTTGTTATAAACTAACAAAATGTGAATTGGTTCAATTTTTTATTAAATAATGCGTAAAAGTAAGCGAAAAGAAACAATAATGGCACAATTGAAGAACCTTTTGGTTCAGCATGGTTTGCCTTATCTCTTTATTGCACTCGTTTTGTGTAATGGTGTTTACTTCGCCTACGCTTTTACAAATGGAAGTTCTGTTGAGCAATTCCAAGCTTCTGAATTGACCTCTTTTTACGAACATACCTCTTCTATTTCTATAAAATAAGTTAGATTTGCTTTTGTTAAAATTACAACAAGTTTGCTAATTTTCAGTGTTATAGTATGCGTGCATAAAAGTGCAGGAACGATTGCCATTATGAATAATAAAACTCCTCTCTCGACTCAACCACTTATTGAAGTGAAAAACTTGAGTTTTAATCGAGGGGAACGCGTCATTTATGACAATATTAGTTTAAATATACGTCGAGGCCAGATTACGGCCATTATGGGACCTTCTGGTACAGGTAAAACAACTTTATTACGTCTGATTGGTGGGCAGCTTGTTCCAGATCAGGGGGAAGTTTTACTCGACACAAAAGATATTGCCAAAATGTCTCGTCAGGAACTTTTTTCCGCCCGTGCACGTATGGGAATGTTATTTCAGAGTGGAGCTTTATTTACGGATATGTCCGTTTATGAAAATGTGGCGTTTCCAATTCGAGCGCATACTAAGCTTCCTGAAAATCTCATTGCTGAACTGGTTGCGTTAAAACTTGAATCAGTGGGTCTACGTGGTTCTGAACAATTAATGCCGACAGAACTTTCAGGTGGTATGAATCGTCGTGTAGCCTTGGCTCGCGCGATTGCACTTGATCCAGATTTAATCATGTACGATGAACCTTTTGCTGGTCAAGATCCGATTGTAAAAGGTGTTTTAACACGTTTAATCCGTTCGTTAAGAGAAGCTTTGGATTTAACAACAATTATTGTTTCGCATGATGTTGCAGAAACATTATCGATTGCTGACTACATCTATGTGGTAGCTGAAGGAAAAATTCAGGGTGAGGGTACACCTGAAGATTTGCAAAAACATGCTTCTCCATTTGTACACCAATTCTTAACAGGTTCGGCAGAAGGACCAGTTGAATACCAGTTTAGTCCTCAAGCCTATTTAAATAACGAGGTTCGTCCATGAATACGATTGCCTGGTTAGGTAGACTCGTTATTGAGCGGATTCGAGGCATTGGTGCTGCGGCACATATGCTCTTGCAGATTATTTTTTCATTTCCTACCAAGGGTGGTTTTGGTCGTTTTGGTTACCAAATGCACCGCGTAGGTGTGATGTCCTTACTTATTATTACCGTTTCTGGTTTGTTTATTGGTGCGGTTCTTGGCTTGCAGATGTATAGCATTTTGGTTACTTTCGGTGCTGAGTCGATGTTGGGTACAGCGATTTCGTTAACCCTACTCCGTGAGCTTGCTTCTGTAGTTGCTGCATTGCTATTTGCAGGACGGGCCGGTTCTGCATTGACTGCCGAAATTGGTTCAATGAAGCAAAGCGAACAGCTTGCCAGTATGGAAATGATCGGGGTTGACCCTTTAAAGCAAATCGTATCACCACGTCTTTGGGCAGGTATAGTCAGTTTGCCAATGTTAACTGTGATATTTGCTGCGATTGGTATTATTGGTGGCAAGATGGTCGGTGTTGACTTTTTGGGTGCTGATGAAGGCTCCTTCTGGAGTGGTATGCAAAATACAGTGCGTTTCTGGCATGACATTTTCAATGGCACGATTATTAAAAGTATTGTTTTTGCTTTGATTTGTACATGGGTCGCTGTTTATCAAGGCTATGCCTGTGATCCGACACCAGAAGGCATTGCAACGGCAATGACTCGGACGGTTGTGTATTCTTCATTATGTGTTTTAGGTTTTGATTTCGTGTTGACTGCGGTCATGTTCGGAGGGATTTAATGAAATCACGTAGTAGTGAACTGGCCGTTGGTATCTTTGTTATCATCTTCGGTATTGCGTTGTTTTTTTTAGCGATGAAAGTCAGTGGTCTTGTTGGTACGAACTTAAGTGATAGTTATACCATGAAGGCTCAGTTTGATAACGTCAATGGTCTAAAGCCTCGTGCTAAAGTAACAATGAGTGGTGTTACAATTGGTCGTGTTGATTCGATTACGCTTGATCCGGTTACGCGTTTGGCTACCGTAACATTTGGTTTAGATGGAAAATTGACAAGTTTCAATCCTGAACAATTAAAAGAAGTTCAGAAAAATGCACTGGAAGAGTTACGTTATAGCTCAGATTATACGCAGGCTTCTCCAGCGCAACAAAAAACAATGGAACAGCAACTGACCAGTAACATGACCTCCATCACCAGTATTGATGAAGATGCTTATATAATGGTAGCAACGAATGGTTTGTTGGGTGAGAAATATTTGAAAGTTGTACCTGGTGGTGGTGTGAACTACCTAAAACGAGGTGACACGATTTCAAACACTCAAGGGACTATGGATTTAGAAGATTTAATTAGTAAATTTATTACTGGTGGTGGGGCTGGTAAAGTTGCTGCCAGTTCAGGCTCAACAGAAGCGAGTGCTCCTGCAAGCACTGATAAAGATAGTGCACAAGCCTCATTTGTTGAGTAAAAGATTATTTGAAGGAGTGGTTCCTGGTGAATACGTTGTTTAAACAAACCCTGACAGCAAGTCTTTTGTCTACCATGATTGCAGGTACAGCTTTTGCTGCGCCTTCAGAAGCACCACCTGATTTTATCAAGCGTGTTGCTGATGGTTTGATTGCTCGTTTAAAAGCTGATCATGCTAAATTGCAAGCAAACCCTGCTTTAGTGAAGGCTATCGTACGTCAGAATTTAGACCCGTATGTTGATTCACAAGCATTTACACGTATTGTAATGGGTACTTATGCGACTAATCAGTATAGTACAGCTGCACAACGTGCTCAGTTTGAAACAAACTTCCGTAATACGTTAATTGAAAATTACGGTAGTGCATTTGCTAAGTATACGAACCAAAGCTATACAATGCGTCCTTATAAAGCAACTGCGGGCAAAAACCCAGTAGTGACATTGGACTTTAATCACAATGGTGAAAAAATTCCTGTGTCTTTCCAGTTAGCTGATAAAGGTACTCAGTGGAAAATCCGTAATATCAATGTTTCTGGTATTGATTTAGGATTGCAGTTCCGTAATCAGTTTGCTGCAACAGTGAAGCGTAATGGTGGCGATTTAAATAAAGCAATTGCAACCTTCCAACCTGATGCAGATGCTGCTGTTAATCAGAATAAACAGAAATAAGTAGGTGAATAGTGGTTCAGTATCTCAACCAACAATTGGTTGTTTCGGGAAAAATTGATTTTCAAAATGCCGAACAACAGTATAAAGCTGGGTTAGATATCATTAAGAAGCAACAAAGCTTTCCTTTAGTGGTAGATTTAACACAGCTTGAGCATGGTAGTACCTTGGCATTGGCTGTTTTAGTTCAATGGCTACGTGTTACTCCGCAGAATACTGGTTTACATTTTAAAAATGTACCCGAAAAAATGCTGAAGATTATTCAAGCCTGCCATTTGCAGGAAGATCTGCATCTGATTTGATCTGTAAAATATAAAAAAGCACCTAAATATAGGTGCTTTTTTATGCTCGGAGTTAGCATTTTATTACAAAGCTTAGATCCATTTCTTCCATCGGAAGTAAATAATAGGACCAATAAAGAAGCCCATAATAATCAGTAAAACAATAAAGAAACTAGTCGTACCATGTGCAAAAGGTAGTACATCTGTATTCATACCATAGATACTGGCAATGAGCATAGGTGGAGCTAACATACTTGGTAAAATCGAGAATCGACGGATCGTGTCATTCTGCTCGGTATTAATGAATCCAGAAGTTGTATCAAGCAAGAATCGTACTTTTTGGAATAAGAAGGCATCATGTTCTACGAGTGAGCGAACATCTTCACTGAGTTCTCGAATATCTGCATCGTAAATATGACTGCCTAATGCGCGTGGACGTGATAAAAAAGTAAGTACACGTCGTAAATCAATTAAACAGAGCTGCGCTTTTCCTAGCATATCTTCTTGTTGAGCTAGGCGGGTAATCATGTCATCAAGATCTAGAATTTGTTCACGCTGGTGATTATTTAGAACTTCGGTAGAGTATTTTTCTAAATCTTTGTGGATATCTTCTAAGATATCCGCAAGTTCATCAAGCTTTGCCTCAAGAAGGCCTAATAAAATCCATGTTGGATCTTTATAGTCCATGTCATAGTCATTTCGACGGGCACGTGCACGGAAGGCACGAAAGGCAACTAATTTTTCTCCCCGCATCGTAAAGAGACGGTCTTTATGTAAGATAAATGCAACCGTTTGCACCATCGCTAAAATGTGTGAAGAGTCTTCTGCATCACCATCAACTTGATAATTTTTATTTTTCGTTAAAAAATAGGTGCTGATATGCAAAATACCGTCATCATCACGGTAAAATCGTGCTGAGGATGAAATATCTTCAAGCGACTTTAGTGTGGGTAAGTTTTGATCATAGGCATCTAAGACCCATTGTTGCTCTTCTTGCGAGGGGGCAATAAGATCAAGCCAGACTAATTCGGGATGTAGATCAAATCCACCATTGATGGTGGCATCTTCCAGACTTCCGCGTTCTGTGGCATAAAAGGCTTCAAGCATGTGTCTTTTTTCCTCACGCAGTCTGATGGAAATGGATGGGTGTATTTTAGACAAGGATTTGCCGAAAAACACTTGCTAATACGCTATTTTGCAAAAAAAAACTTTATCGATAGTTTAGTTTGTCAGCATGACAGTTCAATAAAACGGTTTTTTACACTATGAATTCAATTTGTATTTTCTGTGGTTCATCTCTTGGTTCAAACCCAATTTTCCAACAAGTTGCGCAAACTACAGGCGAGGCTATTGCAAAACAAGGTAAGACCTTGGTTTATGGTGGTGGTCGCTCAGGCTTAATGGGCGTTGTCGCTGATAGTGCCTTACGGGCAGGTGGACAAGTCATTGGAGTGATACCTCGTGCTTTGGTCGATCGTGAGTTAGCTCATCCGGGCTTAACCAAATTATATGTTGTCGAAAATATGCATGAGCGTAAGACCAAAATGGCAGATCTTTCCGATGGTTTTATTGCTTTACCTGGCGGTGCGGGTACATTGGAAGAAATCTTTGAACAATGGACGTGGGCGCAATTAGGTATTCATCAAAAGCCATGTGCTTTCTTAAATGTAGCTGGCTTTTATGAAGATTTACTTAAAATGATTCAAGGAACGGTAGATAATGGATTTAGCCAAGCACGGTTCGTTGATAAATTGATCGCATCAGACAAAATCGAAGATATTCTTCAACAATTTGAACAATATCAGGCTCCTGCTCCAAAATGGGCAAATGCTGATGTACAGCCATAAAGAGGTTAAATAGGTGAAAACAATTACGGTCGCTGCTGCAGTGATCTTGAACGAGCAAAATCAGTTATTGCTCGTAAGAAAGCGCAATACCCATGCTTTTATGCAAGTGGGTGGTAAGCTGGAGCCTAATGAGCCGCCAGAGATTACAATGCAGCGAGAAATTTTAGAAGAAGTTGGAAGTTCTTGTGTAATTGAGCAATTTCTTGGTCGTTTTGAAACAGCAGCGGCGAATGAACCTGATCATATTCTGGTCAGTCATTTATATCTGGTTCAACTCGATCAGGCTCCTAAAATTGCTGCCGAAATTGCAGAAATGAAATGGGTGGATTTAAATGATTCAGAAACTCACCTCGCACCATTAACCCGTGAAATTGTTATTCCTTGGTGTGAGCAGCATTTATCTACAGTTTAATCATCTTAGCTCGTTAAAGTTGCCGCTAAACAGGTGGCATGGATGGTTGTACATCCTAATTGCTTTAATACCTGATTAAGAGCGTAAATTGAACTTCCGGTGGTAACGACATCATCAATAATCAGAACACGGCGATAACGCCGTTTTTCTTGAGTAAATGCAATGAATTGTTGTTCGATGTTCTCAAAGCGTTCCAGTCGAGAAAGCCCTTTTTGTGAATGCTCAGCAAGGCGTTGTACTGGCTGCCAAACAGGTATTTTTAATTGCTTGCTTAAGATATTTGCGAGTAACAGTGACTGATTGAAACCACGTTCAATTAAGCGTTGATTCGAAATCGGCATAGGTACAATAGCTTGTACCTTAGGAAATTTTAATTGTTTTAAAATTTCACCTAACAAGATTTGATAATGTAATTTTTGTTCATATTTAAACTGCTGAATGATCCGATTGACTGGATATTCATAATCACAGGCCACAAGAACAGATTGATCATTACGTTGAATTATTTGTTTAAACCAAGGTAACTGTTCCCAACAGTCCTTACAGAGCGAATGTTTTTCTCGCACACCTGACTCACACAACAAGCAAGGTGAGAGTGAGTGGATAAGATGCTGCGGATTTAAGAAACTAAACATATGCGTAGCGAGGCGCTTCTGGTAACCAACGTTTTAATAGCGCATCTGCTTGCTCTGGATAATCTTTTAACACTTGCTGAGCTACATAATGAGCTTGACTCAGTAAGTGGTCATCTCGCTCTAAACGAGCAACTCTAAATCCCATATCTCCAGTTTGTTTAGTACCTAGTAATTCACCCGGCCCGCGTAACTCAAGATCTTTTTCTGCAATCACAAAGCCATCATTACTTTCTCTTAAAATAGAAAGTCTCTCTTGGCCATTTTGTGAAAGAGGTGTTTTATATAAAAGTACGCAAAAGCTGGCTTGAGCGCCTCGACCGACACGACCACGTAATTGGTGTAACTGAGAAAGTCCTAAACGTTCGGCATTTTCAATCACCATAATAGAGGAGTTGGGAACATCTACTCCAACTTCAATGACTGTCGTTGCAATAAGAAGCTGTAATTCATTATTCTTAAACGCTTGCATGACCGCTTGCTTTTCGTCGGCTTTCATTTTGCCATGCACTAAGCCAATATTGAGCTCAGGAAAGCGCTCTTTCATTTCTTGATAAGTTGCTTCTGCTGCTTGAGCATCTAAAGTTTCAGACTGTTCAACCAGTGTGCACACCCAATATGCTTGTTTTCCATCTCTGCAATTCGAAGCAATTCGTTGGAGTACTTCCTCACGACGATCAAGCGGAATGGTAACTGTTTGAATTGGGGTACGACCTGGTGGTAACTCATCAATAATTGATGTGTCTAAATCACCATAGGCACTCATTGCCAGTGTTCGTGGAATAGGGGTGGCTGTCATGACGAGTTGGTGTGGGGTGAACTGCTCAGCACCTTTATTACGTAGAGCTAAGCGCTGATCTACGCCAAAACGATGCTGTTCATCAATAATCACTAGACCTAATTTTGCAAATCCAACATTGTCTTGAAATAGGGCATGTGTACCAATAATAAGTTCAGCATGACCTTCTTTAATTTGCTGCTCTGCTTGTGCGCGAGCTTTACCTTTTTGTTTTCCAGACAACCATGCAACAGTAATGCCTAAGGGTTCAAACCAACGCTTAAAATTTAAGTAGTGCTGTTCTGCAAGAATTTCAGTAGGAGCCATTAATGCAACTTGCCAATCAGCTTCTAAAGCATGGCAAGCGGCTACAGCGGCAACCAAGGTCTTTCCAGCGCCTACATCGCCTTGCACTAATCGAAGCATTGGTTGGTTCTGCTTCAAATCATTCAAAATTTCTTTAGATACACGTTTTTGTGCATTGGTCATTTGAAATGGCAAAGCTTCTAATAGCTTTTTAGCTAATATTTTACTACTTGAGAAAGCTGGAGAAGCAATTTGGCGAATATAAGCACGTCGATTAAGTAAACTAATTTGGTGTGCAACCAACTCTTCAAAAATAAGCCGTTGTTGTGCGGGGTGTGAACCTTGAGCCAATTGGACCATATTGGCATCAACTGGAGGCTCATGAATGTAATACAAAGCCTCTTTAAGTGCATAACCATTGGTATATTGTTTAGGAAGCAACTCGGGTAAGGCATCACTATGATGCTTTAAAGCTTGTTTTACATATTCGCGTAATTTCGGTTGAGTCAGCCCATCCGTACTTGGGTAAATTGCTGTAAGCTGAGTCTTGGGTAGGGGAGTATGGTCATTAATGAGTTGAATTTCAGGATGATACATCTCAAGGCCGCGAGCACCTACACGAACTTCACCAAAAATACGTAAGCGATGACCTGATTTTATTTTGTCAGTCAGGTTTTTATAAATATGATAAAAGCGTAAGGTGACTTTACCGAATTCATCCTGAACCAAGGCTGCCATAGATTTTCGTTTTCCCGGAGGGAAATCAATTGATCTGACCTCACCTTCGAGTAAATAGCTACGCCCAACCACAAGTTGATTCATTGCAATAATCGTACTGCGATCTTCATAATCACGTGGCAGATGAAACAGTAAATCATCTGTGGTAAAAATATTTAGTTTTTCGAGCAGGGCTGCTGAAGCCGATCCAACGCCTTGTAACTGATGGACTGAAGTCATGTCCCCTCAACGAGTTTTCTATGCATATATTATTTATCGGTTATGGTAAAACATCTCAGCGTGTTGCTAAACAACTATTTGAGAAAGAACATCAAATTACCACAATCAGCCGTAGTGTAAAAACAGATAGTTACGCAACCCATCTTGTTCAAGATATCTTTAAACTCGATTTAAGTAAAATTGAACCTGTAGATGTTGTATATATTTTACTTTCCCCGACAGAAGGTACGGTTGAGGGTTATCAACATACTTATGTAGATAGTATTGAACCGATTCGAGAAGCATTAAAACTACATCCGGTCAAAAAAATAATCGTAGTCTCTTCTACGCGGGTATATGGTGAAAATGCAGGGGAGATCATTGATGATTTTAGTGAAATTCAACCAAGCGATGCACAAGGCCGTATCTTACGTAATATGGAGTTGCTTTGGCAGGAGCATTATCCAAACCAATGTGTAATTGTTCGTCCTACAGGTATTTATGGAGCTTCCGTTGCCCGTTTGAAGAAAATGGCTGAAAATAGTCAAAGCTATCCAAATATACATTATAGCAATCGAATACATATTGATGATTTAGCAAGATTTTTGGCTTTTATGGCTGATTATGAAACTCATCAAGCGAGCTATATTGTGACTAATAACCAACCATTGCCTTTGCATGAAGTTATCGTGTGGTTCCAAAAACAATTGGGATTACCAGAGTTAACTTTAGAATCAAACCAAACTTCAGGTAAAAGAATATATGCGAAACATTTGCTTCAAACAGGTTTTCAATTAGAGCATCCAATTTGCTTTAATGACTATTTATTATGTTTAAATGTTCATAGTACTAAATAAAATTTTGATTAAACTTTAAATAAGAATAGAAATACCTGATGAGGCAGCCAAATTGCCGATAAAGATAAAAAGGTTGAGAGTGAAAAAAATTTGCTTAGCTCTTATTTTGAGCTTAACAGCTGTCGCGAGTTGGGCAGATGATCAGGTGTGGTGTGCATATGATCCGATTGGCTCCCAAGGCGATATCACACGTCGTTTAAATGACATTCGATTATATGCTCAGCAATATCAAGTCAAATTTAAAGTGGTTACCTATCAAAAGGAACAACAGGCCATACAAGCATTTGACGAGGGTAAATGTTCAGGTTTAGCGGCATCTAATTTTAATACTTATCGTTATAACCAGTTTATGGGGAGCACCGCAGGTATCGGGCTTATTCCTAATAATCGTACTGCTAAAAGCTTATTACAGCTTTTGAATCATCCAACAGTCGAGAAAAGGTTAATTTCTAAGGACTATGAAGCTGTAGGGATGATTCCAATTGGCACTGCCTATATGGTCCTAAAAAATAAGAAAATCTCTAGAGTTGCTCAATTAAGAAATCAGCGTATTGGCGTGTTACCCAACAACCCACCACAGCAAGCATTGGTACGAAGTGTGGGTGGTCAGCCAGTTTATGTTGATTTATCTAATGCGATTGTTCAGTTTAAACAAGACAAAATCGATATTATTCCTGCCCCCATATATGGACTATTGCCATATAACTTACAAAAAGAATTTGGACCAGATGTCCAAGTCATTAACTTTCCTTTGGCATATTTCGGCGTCAATTTAATTATTAAACCCCAAGCTTATCCTGCTAATTTTGGCCGAAAAATTCGAGGATGGTTTGTTCAAAACAGCCAATTACTGACTAACCGTGCGACCCAGTGGGAAAACCATTTACCTGCCTATTACTGGGTAGATGTCTCTTTTTATGAAAAGCAGAGCTATGACGTTATGGTTGCAAAAATACGTAATCAGTACGTTCTTTCAGGTTATTACGATGCTTATTTTGTTCAACTTATGAAGCGTCTGCGTTGCATGGATGATCCACGCTATTTTGAATGTCCAATTCGCTAATAAAATAAAAGGCAACTTTCGTTGCCTTTTATTTTGACTAAAAATTTTAAGATTTTTTACGTTTTAAACGTCTTTTTGCTTGTTGAGAAGCCATAGCTTCAAGCGCATCTTTTAACTCTTCGTCGGTAAAGGTCGTGATGTGTTGCAACATTTGTAAGGTTACTTCATCAAGAACCAATTGTGCACCCGCAGCCATTTGACGGAAATTATCATCAAACTCGATTTGGCCTTGGTCATTGGTTCGAATGTAATTTTGCTGTGTAAGTACTTTTAAGAAGCTTTGGAATAAAGCTTTGTCGAAGAACTCTGGCGAATTAAATTCATATAGAACTGACAGGCGTTGTCCGAGTAAATGACTTAATTCTTCAACTTGTTTAGCAGAAATATTACCTGAACCACGTTGAGTAATTAGCGCAAGCGTCATGTAGTAACGCTCAAGACTTTGCTTAACAGGAGTAGCTAAAACAACAAGTTGATTATGCTCTTCCGTATTTGGTGCAGAGCTAATCAAGTTACCTTCATCGTCTTGTTGAATAAGTTTCGATTGAACCAACGCATCTGCATATTGCTCAATTTGTTCTTTAAGCTCGCTACTCTTCCATTTAAGGAATAACTCTGCCTTCAAGAATGGATACAGGGTATAGATGACATTGGTTAAATCTGAACGGCTGATTTTTCCATTGTGTTCAACAAGTGATGCAACCAATGACGGTAAAACAAAGGCGTGCAAAATGTTATTACGGAAATAGGTCAGAAGAACAGCTTGATTATCTTCAATCGCAATAATATCGCCGAGCGCATGTTGAACTCGTTTAATGAGTTTAAGCTTTAAACCATAAGCAATAATTTCTTTACCAGAAAGTGGCGTTACTTCCATACGTTGGTCATATGGGAAGTTTGATGCCAGATTGCGGTAAGCTTCAAGTTGCTTAATACAGATTTCTTCATCAAGCGTATGCTTTGGAGTTGCAAGCAAAATAATAGAAAGTAAAGAGACAGGGTTAATCACCACAGCTCGGTTAATATTTTCTAAAATTGCATGTGCAGAGCTATTAACTGCATCTGAAACTGCTTGAGGAATTGGATCGTCATTTTTCTCGATATAAACATTTTCTGCATTATGCTGCTTAAGCAGATCATCAAGAAAAACAGGCTCACCAAAGTTCACGTGGACTTTACCGAAAATACGTTCAATTTTTCGTAAGGTTTTCACAATACCAAAAATTGATTCGGCTTCTTTCGGTTTACCTTGCATTTCGCCCACGTAGGTCGAGCCTTCCATCAGTCGTTCATAACCAATATAAGTTGGTAAGAAGACGATCGGTTTAGCACGGCCACGTAAATGGCTATGAACTGTCATGGCAAGCATACCAGTCTTAGGCGGTAATAGGCGTCCTGTACGTGAGCGCCCACCTTCAATAAAGTATTCAAGAGGGGTGTTGCGTGACAAAATACTATATAAATATTCTTTAAATACCGTTGTATAAAGGCCATTTCCACGGAAAGAGCGGCGAATAAAGAATGCACCGCCTCCACGTAAAAGTTGCCCTACAAATGGTAGATTTAAGTTATCACCGGCAGCAATATACGGAACCATTAAGCCACGTTTATAAATCACATAGGATAATAATAAATAGTCAATGTGACTGCGGTGGCAAGGTGTATAAACCACTTCATAATCTTTTGCCAGTTCACGAACAGTGCTGAAGTTATGCACTTCTACGCCGTCATAAAGCTGGGTCCATAAGCGCGTTAAAGCAAGATCGGCAAAGCGTACAGCTGAGTGTGAATAATCAGATACGACTTCATTCACATAACCAATCGCACGACGTTCAGCTTCGAGCATACTAACTTTTCCGCGAATACTTTCACGGCGGATCGCTTCTTGCACATCGCGGGATTTTACAACTGACTGCATGACATTACGGCGATCCGATAAATCGGGGCCTAAGACCACTTCACGTTGACGATCTAAGTAATCATTTAACGTACTTACAATATATGTAGCTGGTGAAAGGTTTGGATAATGCTGCTGTGCATATTCAACCAGTTCACGTAGCGATTGCGGTTCATGAAATTCTAAATACGATTGGCGACCATGCAAGCCAATGTTGACCAATTGCTTAACGGTGCTTGGTGTAGCCCATGTATCTGAAAATAAGAGCTTAAACCAAGAATCTTCTTTATCTGGTGTACGGCCCCATAAAACGGTAACTGGAACAAGCTCTATATCCAGTTCAGGATTTTCTTGTAAGACTTCAATTAATTTTAGTAAGCGTGGTGGAAAAGCATGAGGAGGAGGATTCAGTAAATTATTTTCATCATTGTGCTGTAAAAATAAAACCGATGCTTTTTCCTGATGAGTGCCAACAACTAATGGGTCTAACGCAGGTTTTAAATTTAAACGACGCGTTTCTCCATCAACCACCAAAGCATTGCTTCGAGAATGGTTTTGTAAGACATAGCACACCACTTTCTGGCGGTCAGTCTTTGCTTCTGTTTCTGATACTGGTTCAGTAGGAACTTCCCCAAGAACATGTGGTGTTACCACGAGGTCAAGTAGTTTACTCGAAAGCCGACGATACATTTGACCAAACCCACTCTTGGACATAAGAACTCCTACTTCTTAAAGACAAATCCCAGCACCAAATGCGGAGGGTAATTATTTTGAGGCATTTATTGAAAAAAACAATATGCTAATAGCGTATAAATTATAATGCTTTTGGCATATTTTATCGTTAAAAATCGTATTTTTAGCTGTTATATGAGCAATGTTCGTCATAAGTTGACTGATTGTTCCATGTTCAAATAGTTTTTTATGGCACAATAGATTCTACACACCTGTCCTTTAATACGATTTTTTACCTGAAATATGAAGGTATCTCTCATGAATGCGTTAACCCAAGAACTGGTCGAGCTTCTCACTTTAGAAAAGCTAGAAGAAAATATTTACCGTGGCATGAGCCGTAATCTTGTCGGTAAACGTGTCTTTGGTGGACAGGTTTTGGGTCAGGCTTTACGTGCAGCATCTTATACAACTGATCGCCCAGCGCATTCTTTACATGCATATTTTTTGTATGGCGGCGATATTAATGCCCCGATTATCTATGAAGTAGACCGTTTACGGGATGGGAAGAGCTTTGTAAGTCGTCAAGTCCGTGCAATTCAGCATGGGCGAGTAATATTTTCAGCTATGGTTTCTTTTGCCAACCCAGAAGAAGGTTTGAACTATCAACATCAAGAACCTGAGTATCCTGCACCAGAAACGCTTAAATCTGAAAATGAACTGAAACAGGGTATTCTAAACTTTGTACCTGAAAATGTTCGTGCTAGTTTCATGCGTGAGCGTCATGTAGAAATTCGTCCAATTGATCCGGTAAACCCGTTTCAGCCGCAACCAGAAGCTCCATATAATGCGCACTATATCCGTACACATGATCGTATTCCAAAACAATTAGATGATATTGCTCTTCATCAAGCGATTGTTGCCTTTTATTCAGACTTTACTTTAATGACAACGGCTTTAAGACCGCATGGGCTGAGTTATATTTCTCCAAGTTTGCAATGTGCAAGCATTGATCATGCGATTTATTTTCATCGTCCACTGCGTGCGGATGAGTGGATGTTGTATGACATGGAAGCCACAGTGAGCGCGGCTTCTCGCGGTTTAAACTTCGGTCGTATGTGGCAAAATGGTCAGCTTGTATGCAGTACAGTACAAGAGGGTTTAATCCGTTTGCGGGAAATTGAAACGCAATAGATTCCTCGAAAAAGCCATCTAACCAGATGGCTTTTTTCTTTTTAATGGGATCGATGTGACAAAAAATTGCTCGAATGAAAAGCAAGCTCATGTCATATTGTAAATAGGTATGCCAACTGAAAAAAATAATGCTGATATGAACTTAAATACACAAATTCTGATTGCCGCCATTTTAGGTTTAGCCTTTGGTTTCCTACTCACAATGTATCCAGACACTGCTTTTGTAAAGCATAGTTTATATGGGCTTGGAATATTAAGTAGTGTTTTTATTGGGCTCCTTAAAATGCTTTTAGTGCCTTTAATTTTTAGTTCGATTGTTGTAGGTGTATCCAATCTACAGGCAGGCGGACAGTTAGGGCCAGTCTGGAAAATCACATTTTTATGCTGTTTAACTACAACCACTTTAGCCTTAATTTTAGGCATCAGTTGTGCTCATTTATTTGAGGTTGGACGTGGCATAGATATTTCTATTTTCCAGACATCTATGCAAAATTATCAAGCACCAGATAGTTTAAACCCTGCCAGTTTTTTCACTAATTTTATTCAAAATACTTTAATTAACCCATTTAAAGCGTTTAGTGACGGTAACGTTTTAGCTGTCGTAGTCTTTGCTTTATTCGTCGGTGTCGCTTTGGTGCAGGGTGGGGAACGTTTCAAAAGTATTCGTTTATTGAGTCACCAGTTCTTTGAAATGATGATGCTGCTGGTTGGCTGGGTGATGAAATTAGCACCGTTGGGTATTTTTGCTTTGTTAGCAAAGTTAATGGCAACAGAAGATATTTCGGTATTAAGTCGTTTGGCTGAGTTTGCAGTCGTTGTAACAGGCACTACTATTTTCCATGGTGCTGTTGTTTTACCACTACTGCTTTGGATTTTTGGCCGTATGAGTCCGTGGACCTTTTTTAAAGGGACTCGTACAGCACTGATTACAGCCTTTGCAACCAGTTCTAGCTCTGCCACTATGCCGCTTAGTATGAAGTGTGCGCAAGAAAACTTAGGCGTGCGCCCGCAAACAGCAGGATTTGTTATTCCATTAGGCACACAGTTAAACATGGATGGTACTGCACTATATGAAGCGGCAGCTGCATTGTTTGTGGCAAATTTAGTGGGACTAGATTTAAACCTGACACAACAAATTATCGTGTGTTTAACGGCGATGATTGCATCACTTGGTGCGCCAGGAATACCTAGCGCCGGTATGGTCACTATGATTATGGTTTTACAGTCTGTGGGTTTGCCCGCTGAAGCGATTGCAATTTTACTTCCGATTGACCGCTTATTAGATACAGTCAGAACAGTGGTAAATGTGCAGGGCGATATGATGATTAGTGTGGTTGTAGACCGTTATACGAAAGATAAAGATATCAGTGTCTAACTATCTATAGATCAAAAAAAGCAGGATTTTAAATCCTGCTTTTTTTATTTTAAGCAGCTT
Source organism: Acinetobacter sp. AOR14_HL (assembly GCF_027855175.1). Taxonomy (NCBI): domain Bacteria; kingdom Pseudomonadati; phylum Pseudomonadota; class Gammaproteobacteria; order Moraxellales; family Moraxellaceae; genus Acinetobacter; species Acinetobacter sp. AOR14_HL. The sequence continues at coordinate 434,722 of NZ_JAKTII010000011.1, forward strand.
GAAGTTCTGCTCTTTTTGCTGCTGGAGATTGCGATAAATAGCTAACCGCATCTTCAGTGCTGCCTTCTTTGACTGGATCATACCAAGGCATGAGGTAATCAATTTGCTGGGCAATAAGCCAGAGAGGGTTAGGTAAAACCTGATTATCTTTTCGGCTGATTTTGTACCACTCTAAAGTAACCCACACTGGAAAAAATCTAGATTTGGCTGCATCTGCGAAACGTGGATCTTGTTTCATAATATGTGCAGCGCCATCTACCCATAATCCAAGTACAAGTGTGATAACAGCAAGACTCATATAGTAACGTGGAATATAACCGCCACCAAGATGACGATATAAATCAAAGGCAACCGTGCGGTGTTCAATTTCTTCTGAACCGTGCCATTTCACTAGATCCACCATTTCTGGATCTGCGCCTAGTTCTTCCCAGCGCTCGTTATATAACGCATATTTACCCAACACGCAGGTCATATGCTCAACAGTTGCAATAACTCCTAAACGGAATAAATCCCACTGTTTTTCTAAAATTTTTGGAACTTCTCTATCAAAAGGTTTATCTGCCAAAGCGATAGTAAATAGATAATTCATGATGTCCAGATTTCTCTGGATATCAATATTACGTGCGCTTAAATATTCTTTGTTTGCAGAAGTATGAGCATTGGCATGCATAGCTTCCTGACGGATAAATGCCTGTACATCCTGCTTAAGTTTTTCATCTGTAATTTGCGGTAAAACCTTATTATACAAACGGCAAAACCAGAACTCTCCAGCAGGCAAGATGTTATTAATTTCATTAATAAAATAACTTGCGAAAGGTTGATTAGGAATCCAGTCGACAGGGGTATCTTTCCAGTCAAATTTTACTTTACGTGGAAGAATTTTATAATCAATAGAAGAACCTAAAGCCTTGTTCTTCAAAAAAGATAACAATTTCATCATTTATTCCTGATTTTTAACTCGATGAAGTTATAACGAGTATAAAAAAAGCCCCTACATTTGTGTTTAGCAATAGGGGACAATTGAGTATAAATTTAATGAAGAAATTGTATCTGTGAGGATAATTTAGCTTTCAGCATCCTCATCTGTCGCTTCAGGGATTGAATCGACATCAAATTCTGGCTGTTGATCCAGTGTGAAATGTAAACGCCCTGCCATAACACTTGCTAGCTCTTCTAAGCCTATTTTGTTAAGTGAAGAGAAAAGCTGAATAGAAAAATCAAGCTTCATTTTTTTCAGCTGTTGCTTAACTTCTAGTAGAACTTTATTTGCAGGACCGCGATTAAGTTTGTCTGCTTTTGTTAATAGAATATGAACAAAGAGATGACGTGAATAAGCCCACTCTAGCATCATCATGTCGAAATGCTGTAGAGGATGGCGAATATCCATAAGTAATACTAAGCCTTGTAAGCTTTGGCGATGGATCAGATAGTTTTCTAATTCTTTTTGCCACACCCGTTTCATATCTTCGGGAACCGCTGCATAACCGTAACCTGGAAGGTCGACCAAGCGTTGATCAGGGTTACCTAGACTAAAAAAGTTAATCATCTGGGTACGGCCTGGCTTTTTAGAAGCGCGGGCAAGTTGTTTCTGATTGGTTAATGCATTAATCGCACTCGACTTACCAGCATTTGAGCGCCCTGCAAAAGCAATCTCGTAGCCGCTATCTTCAACACAAAGTGCCAATTTAGGTGCACTCATTAGAAACTCAGCTTGGCGTAACCAGTTTAGTGATTGCACAGCATAGGCTGTGATCGCCGGATCTGGTGCTTTTTCATAGCTGATCTTTTGCTTGGGTGCGAGTCTGGCTTTGGTGTCTTTCGATTTTTCACTACGACGCATAAAAAATAACTTTTTAGATGAGAGGGCTCGTGCCTAGTATAAAGGAGCTTGGTTATTCTTGCTAATTTTCAATAAATCTACTTATGAAAATCAATAGAAGTCAGATTTGTAAAAAGGCAATAGGAGATTCAGGTGGGGCAGACTTTGACTGTTGTAAAACCTCTCCAAGCGTGTATTGGTCTAGACTTTGGTAAAAGCTTTCTAAAGCTTGGTCAAGAATACCTTTTAAACCACAGTGACTGCGTAATACACAAGGTGGCGTATTGCATTCAACGATTTGATTGTCACCCTGTAATATTCGAACAATTGACCCTAAATTTGAGTTAAGTGCGTCTGGATTTAAGCGAATTCCACCGCCTTTTCCACGAATGGTAATAATCCATTCCTGCTTACCCATGAAGTGAACAACTTTAACCAGATGGTTTTGTGAAACATGCAAATCTTTCGCGATTTCTGCAATCGTGTAGGGTGCATCACTTGGGCGTGCAACATACATTAATAGTCGTAATGCATAATCGGTAAATTTATTAAGCTGCATGATCACCAAAAATGGAAGAGATTAAAAGGATGATCATCTTAGCCTGAAAGTCTAAATAAGAAAACTTTCAGGCAAGAGGTTTTTATATTAGAGCGTTAAAGGCGCTGAAACTTGAACTTGATCGCCAACTCTATAATGTTCAAGCAAGATGTTCGCTACTGAGAACTCTGTATGGTTTTCTTCAGGCTGAACTTCAAAATGATATGAGTTGTTTTCCTGAGCTTCTGTAAATTTAAAAGCTTTCGGTTGTTCAAGCTGCTCATCTGGAACTTGTACTTTAACCGAAATAAAAGCATTTGCAGGTCCGCTAAGTATGTCTTCATGGTCAGTTGCTTTTAAGGTGAAACGTTTGCCAGATTCAAGAGGATCAATTTGAGTAATTTCAAATGAACGCCATCCAGCCCATCCACCATTTAAGTTTTTAAGTTGTTCATATTTTTGTTTTTCAACGCCAATTAGAATATCTGCCAATTGTAAATAAGCCTGTTTCCACGCCTCAATCAGTTCTGATTCAAATGGCACGTTGAGTACTTCACTAATTGAATGAAGTAAGTTGTCGCCAACAATTGCATATTGGTCTGGTTGAATATCTAAGCTCACATGTTTAGTCGTAATACGCTCAACTGCTTTCGCTAAAACAGTAGGGTTCTCAATATTTTCTGCATATGCAAGAACGGCAGCTGCAAGAGCACGAGGTTGACGTAAGCTAGTTTGGTCATCCAAGTTAAAAACATTTTTTAATTCAGGATTGTTATTAAGCATACGCTTATAAAAGTATGTAGTCAGCGTAACGCCGTGTTCACGTAAAACAGGTACTGTAGATTTAACGAGTTCGATTTGTTGTGGAGTCATGGCTAGACCTTATTTATCTGGCTATATAAGATGTATTTAAAATACATCTTTAAAAAAACAATCGCAATAGATTTTTTATAAAAACCATAAAAAAATTAGGGAATATAAAATTCCCTAATTTAAAACTGATATATCGAAGAAAGTTATTTACCAAATAGTGAACCAAGCAGGCCCCTTACTAATTTTTGACCTGTACTTCCTCCTAGACTGCGTGCAGCACTTTTTGCAAAAGTACCCACAATATCTTGCGTAAGCTTGGCTCGTTCACGTGCTGCTCGTTCTTCTTCTTTTTGCTGTTCACGTGCTAATCGCTCTTGTTCCTTTGCTTGCTGCTTTGCTAAAGTTTCTTGCTCTTTTTCTTGTTGTTTAGCAAGTTCAGTATTTTGTTGCTGTTGCTCACGTTCAGCGACTTTATTTTGTAGCATTTCATAAGCGCTATCACGATCTACAGCTTGTTCATAAATACCAGCAATAATACTTTTTGAGATTAGAGTTTGACGCTCTTCTGGAGTGATTGGTGTAAAAGCAGAGTAAGGAGGCATCACCCAGCCACGTTCTACAATTTGTGGCGTACCTTGTTCATCAAGACAACTAATTAGCGCCTCACCAACAGCCAGTTCGGTAATGGCTTCATCAACTTTAAAGTTTGGATTGGCACGGAAAGTATCTGCTGCGGTTTTTACTGCTTTTTGATCTTTAGGGGTAAATGCACGTAGCGCATGTTGAATGCGATTGCCAAGCTGACCGAGAACACTTTCTGGTAAATCGAGTGGATTCTGAGTAATAAAATAGATGCCAATACCTTTAGAGCGAATTAAGCGTACAACTTGCTCGATCTTTTCTTGTAATGCTTGACTGGCATTGTCAAATAATAAGTGAGCCTCATCAAAGAAAAACACAAGTTTGGGTTTGTCCATATCGCCAACTTCTGGAAGTTGTTCAAATAACTCCGAAAGCATCCATAACAAAAAAGTGGCATATAGCTTAGGTGTATTCATGAGCTTGTCAGCAGCAAGAATATTGATATAACCATGTCCATTTGCATCGGTTTGTATAAAGTCCAGAATGTTTAAAGCCGGCTCACCAAAAAATTGTTCTCCACCTTGGTCGGCAAGAGCAAGCAAGTTACGCTGAATAGCACCTAAGCTAGCCGGAGATAAATTGCCATATTCTGCTTTAAACTCTGCTGCATGTTCACTAACGAAGGTGATCATGGCTTTTAGGTCTTTAAAGTCTACTAACAGTAGGCCCTGATCATCCGCAATTCGAAAAACTGCAGCTAATACACCTTCTTGGGTATCATTTAGATTGAGCATACGAGCCAATAAAATTGGCCCTATTTCAGAAATTGTAGTGCGAATAGGGTGGCCTTGTTGGCCGAACAGATCCCAGAAAACGACAGGGTTAGCAGCAAAAGGAACGCTATCAATCTGTAATAATTTTAGACGTTCATTAAACTTATCTGAAGCCTCACCTGATTTTGCGAGACTCGAAACATCGCCTTTGGCATCGGCAAGAAATACAGGAACGCCGATTCGAGAGAAACTTTCTGCTAGAACTTTTAAAGTAACTGTTTTACCTGTACCTGTTGCACCTGCAATCAGGCCATGGCGGTTAGCAAACTGAGAAAGTAAAACAATTTCTTTTGATGTGTCATTCAGATTTTTAGCAATAACAATCGGTGTACCCATATATTTTTATCCTTTGGTTCGAGCCACTATAATGTTGTCGTTTTTACAGTTGTTTCAGTGCATTTTCGATATCTTGAATTAAATCTTGCGGATCTTCCAGTCCTATACAGAAGCGAACTAATAAACCTTGTTGTAAATGTGTATTCTCAAGTTTTCTCATCATTTTTAAATCATAAAGCATGATCAAGCTAACTGGTCCTCCCCAGCTAAAACCGAGCTTAAATAACTCTAATGCATCACAGAAGCGACGTACTGCGGTAATGTCATAATCTGGTTTGAAAATAACACTGACTAAGCCAGCACTTTGACTATTTGTGCAGATTTCTTGCCAATATTGATTGCCTGGGGCGGTCTCATCACTTGGGTGTAGAACTTGTGCAAAGTGAGGTTGGTCTTTTAGCCATTTAAGTAAAGTTTGTGCATTGGCTGACTGTTGTTCATAGCGTAAAGACATATGAGCAAGGCTGCGTTGGACTTGAGCCGCATCGTCTCCTGAAACTGCAATGCCTAAAATGGCATGCGTACGGAAGAGACGATGATGGAGTTTATCATCACGAGTTACAATGCTACCCATTAAGATGTCACCGCCACCGCTCGGATATTTGGTTAGAGCATGGACGGTTAAGTCGACCGATAGGTGTTCATCTGAAAAATTAAAAGCATTAAACGCAAGCCCAGCTCCCCAGGTGTTATCTAGGGCTGTTAATACACCATGTTTTTTAGCTTTTTTGACTAGATTTTTAAGATCAGGGAATTCTAGAGTAACTGAACCCGCAGCCTCTAACCATAATAGTTTACTTTTTTCAGTCGGTTGAAAACTTGAAGCGTCAATAGGGTTATATACTTTAACAATAACGCCATATTGATTTTGTAGATGATTTAAATGTTCTAGATTTGGTCCATAAATGTTGTCTGGGACCCATACTTCATCATTAGTGCTTAAAAATGCTGAGTTCACAACATTAATTGCTGATAGGCCACTCGGTGCAAGCAAACAATGCAATCCACCTTCAATTTGTGCAATATTGTCGCCTAAGGTGAAGGTGGTGGGGGTACCATGCGTCCCATAGCTATAGTCGTAATCATCAGTCCAATGGCGATCAAAAAGGTGCGAAGTTGATTTAAAAATAATAGTGGATGCACGAAATAAGGGTGGTTGCACTGTTTCGATAAATTGCGGAGCCTTTCTTGGTGCGTGAATGAGGCGAGTCTGGAAGTCGTTATGCTTTTTCATAGTGCGTTGCATTTTAGATAATAAAGTTAGATTAAGAGAAATTTAAGTTCTTCGCTAGATTTACGAAGTTTTATAAGACGTTTCGTTACAGTAGACCCATAAAATAAAAACTTGGCTTTATTTTTGCAAAGACCACTACAACATTCTAACAACAATAGGTTTAAGCGCATGAAGTCGCATTTACGAGTTCACTATTTTCAACATATTGCAGGTGAGGGATTTGGAAGTTGTTACTCATTTTTAAAAGCCCATCACGCGACCATTAGCTCTACGGAGTTTTTTGCACTTCCAGTTGATCGATCACTTGAAATAGAGGCTTTGCCCAGAATCGAAGAAGTTGATTTGTTACTAGTCATGGGTGGAACGATGAGTGTAAATGATGAGGCAAATTTTCCATGGCTAAAGATAGAGAAAAGATGGTTGCGCCGTTATTTGGCAGCAGGAAAGCCTGCTATTGGTCTTTGTTTAGGGGGGCAACTGATTGCTAATGCATTGGGTGCAGCGGTGAGCCGTAATCGCTATCAGGAACTTGGCTGGTCAACGGTCCAGAGAGTTGCAAATTTACCTCAAGAAAGCTTTCCGTTACCTGAAAAGATAAATGTTATGCAGTGGCATAGTGAGACATTTGAAATACCTAAAGGCGCTATACATTTGGCGGAGAATAGAGCTTGTCGAAATCAGATGTATCAGATTGGAAAAAATGTGCTTGGTTTTCAGTTTCATCCAGAGATGACACCAGCAGCTTTAGCGCTCTTACTTGAAGATGAAGAGGAGTTGTCTATTTTTGACGGAGAATATGTTCAATCTACGCGTGAACTACAGTATTCAGAAGCACAAAAATTTGAGCAAGGTAATCAACTCCTAAATAAAGCTATTGAGTTTGTAATAAATGCCTAGATGAACTCTGAATGCTCGATCAAAGCAGGTTTTGTGGAGAAAATAGAAAAAGAGAATTGCATAAGACTTAAACAATCGTTATAATGAGCGACCCTCAATAGGAGGGGCATTTACTGCGAAGAAAGTGGTAAATGTGCATTACAGTCGTGGCATCGATCATGACCTTAGTGATTTTCACTGCCTTTGACACTTACCAATGGGTGAGATGCGTCAAGGGTGATTCTTTATATGTTTGGCTTGGAGTTTACTGGTATGTCTAACCAGAGAATTCGTATCCGTTTGAAGTCTTTTGATCATCGTTTGATTGATCAATCTGCTCAAGAGATCGTAGAAACCGCTAAGCGTACTGGCGCACAAGTTTGTGGTCCAATCCCGATGCCTACTCGCATCGAACGCTTCAACGTTCTTACTTCACCGCACGTTAACAAAGATGCGCGTGACCAGTACGAAATCCGCACCTACAAACGTTTGATCGATATCGTTCAACCTACAGATAAAACTGTTGATGCATTGATGAAATTAGATCTTGCGGCTGGTGTTGATGTTCAGATCGCTTTGGGTTAAGGCTTTCGGTTGATTAACTTTTAAGTTAATTAGGCCGCTTTTTTAGAGGTTTATGCACATGGCTATTGGTTTAGTCGGTCGCAAATGTGGTATGACTCGCATCTTTACAGATGCAGGTGTTTCTGTACCTGTTACAGTCATCGAAGTCGATCCAAACCGCATTACGCAAATCAAAACACTTGAAACTGATGGTTATCAAGCTGTTCAAGTAACTACTGGTGAACGTCGCGAATCTCGCGTAACTAACGCTCAGAAAGGTCACTTTGCGAAAGCTGGTGTTGCTGCTGGTCGTTTGGTTAAAGAGTTCCGTGTTACTGAAGCTGAGCTTGAAGGTCGTGAAGTTGGCGGTACTATTGGTGTTGATTTGTTCACAGTTGGTCAAGTTGTTGACGTAACTGGTCAATCAAAAGGTAAAGGTTTCCAAGGTGGTGTTAAGCGTTGGAACTTCCGTACCCAAGACGCTACTCACGGTAACTCAGTTTCTCACCGTGTATTAGGTTCTACAGGTCAAAACCAAACTCCTGGTCGCGTGTTCAAAGGCAAAAAAATGGCTGGTCACTTAGGTGATGAACGCGTAACAGTACAAGGTCTTGAAATCGTATCTATTGACGCTGAACGTTCTGTTTTAGTTGTTAAAGGTGCAATTCCTGGTTCAACTGGCGGTGACGTGATTGTACGTCCTACCATCAAGGCCTGAGGGGAAATACCGTGAATTTGAAAACTGTTTCCGGCTCTGCTGTTGAATTGTCTGAAGTTGCTTTCGGACGTGAATTTAACGAAGCTCTTGTACACCAAGTTGTTACTGCTTATTTAGCAGGTGGTCGTCAAGGTACTCGTGCTCAGAAGTCACGTGCAGACGTTTCTGGCGGTGGTAAAAAACCATTCCGTCAAAAAGGTACTGGTCGTGCTCGTGCGGGTTCTACTCGTAGCCCTATCTGGGTTGGTGGTGGTAAAACTTTTGCTGCTCGTCCACAAGATTGGTCTCAAAAAGTAAACCGCAAAATGTACCGCGGTGCAATGCAATGTATCTTAGCTGAACTTGTTCGCCAAGATCGTCTTGTATTAGTTGAAGAGTTTGCTATTGCAGCTCCAAAAACTAAAGAATTGCTTGCTAAGCTTGGCGATTTAAATGCCGCTCGTGCATTGATCGTTACTGAAGCTGTAGATGAGAACTTATATCTTGCAGCACGCAACCTTCCGCATGTAGATGTGGTGGATGCAACTGCAATCGATCCTGTAAGCTTGATCGCGTTTGATAAAGTTGTTATGTCTGTAGCTGCTGCTAAGAAAATTGAGGTAGAACTCGGATGAACAACGAACGTATCTATCAAGTCCTTAAAGGACCAGTCTTCTCAGAAAAGGCACAAGTTTTAGGTGATACTGTTGGCGTTCAAGTATTTAAAGTAGATATTAATGCTACTAAACTTGAAGTTAAAAAAGCAGTTGAAAAACTTTTTGGCGTAGAAGTTGTTAAAGTTAACACTACTATTACTAAAGGTAAAACTAAGCGCTTTGGTAAAACATTGGGACGTCGTTCTGATGTTAAAAAAGCATACGTCACCCTGAAAGCCGGCCAAGATGTTGAAATGGCTGACTTGGGCGATACCGCTGAAAGCGCAGCGGAATAAGGACGAAAATTATGCCGATTCAAAAATGTAAGCCAACGTCTCCAGGACGTCGCTTTGTAGAGAAAGTGGTTCATGATCACCTTCACAAAGGCGCGCCTTACTCACCGTTGGTTGAAGCAAAAAAACGTACTGGTGGTCGTAATAATAACGGTCACATTACAACTCGTCACGTTGGTGGTGGTCATAAGCAACACTATCGTATCGTTGACTTTAAGCGTAATAAAGACAGCATCCCAGCTGTTGTAGAGCGCATTGAATACGATCCTAACCGTACAGCACATATTGCTTTGTTGAAATATGCTGATGGTGAGCGTCGTTATATCATTGCACCTAAAGGCTTACGTGCTGGCGATAAAGTACAATCTGGTAACGATGCTCCAATTCGTCCAGGTAACTGCTTGCCACTTCGTAACATGCCGATCGGTTCTACACTTCATAACGTTGAACTTAAAATTGGTAAGGGTGCGCAATTAGCGCGTTCTGCTGGTGCTTCTGTTCAGTTGTTGGGTCGTGATGGTTCTTACGCAATTGTTCGTCTTCGTTCAGGCGAAATGCGTAAAATTCATGTTGAATGCCGCGCTGTAATTGGTGAAGTTTCTAACCAAGAAAACAACCTTCGTTCATTGGGTAAAGCTGGTGCTGCGCGCTGGCGTGGTGTTCGTCCTACCGTACGTGGTATGGCGATGAACCCAGTTGATCACCCGCACGGTGGTGGTGAAGGGCGTAATAAAGGTATTCAACCTGTAAGCCCATGGGGTCAAAAAGCTAAAGGGTACAAGACACGTACCAATAAGCGTACGACTAAGATGATTATTCGCGACCGTCGCGTCAAGTAAAGGAATCTGACTAATGCCTCGTTCTCTGAAAAAAGGCCCATTCGTCGATGCGCACTTGTTCGCTAAGGTTGAAGCGGCTGTTGCTAGTAACTCTCGCAAGCCGATTAAAACTTGGTCTCGTCGTTCGATGATCCTTCCAGATTTTGTTGGTTTAACAATTTCTGTTCATAATGGTCGTAATCACGTTCCAGTAATTGTTACTGAGCATATGGTTGGTCATAAACTCGGTGAATTCGCGCCAACTCGTACCTATCGTGGTCACGGTGTTGACAAGAAGTCTAAACGTTAATAGGTGTCATGATGGAAGTAACTGCTAAATTACGCGGTGCCGCTATCTCGGCACAAAAGGCACGTTTGGTTGCAGATCTTATTCGCGGCAAATCTGTTGCGCATGCTTTAAATATTTTAAACTTCAGCAATAAAAAAGCTGCTGTTTTAGTAAAAAAAGCATTGGAATCTGCGATTGCAAACGCTGAACACAATAACAGTTTAGATGTTGATGATCTTAAAGTTTCTACGATTTACGTTGATGAGGGCGTTAGCCTTAAACGTATTATGCCACGTGCTAAAGGCCGTGCAGATCGTATTACTAAGCGTACTTGTCACATCACCGTTAAGGTAGGGGTTTGATATGGGTCAGAAGGTTCATCCAATCGGTATCCGCCTAGGTGTTGTGAAACGTCATAACGCTAACTGGTATGCGAGTCCGAAACAATACGCTGAATACTTGCTTAAAGATCTTCAAGTTCGTGAGTTTTTAAATAAAAAACTTAAGAATGCGATGATCAGCAACATTCTTATCGAACGTCCATCAGGTGCTGCTAAAGTAACAATTAGCACAGCTCGTCCTGGTATCGTAATCGGTAAAAAAGGCGAAGATATTGAGAAATTACAGCGCGAACTTACTAGCATTATGGGTGTTCCTGCGCAAGTAAGTATCAACGAAATTGATCGCCCAGACTTAGATGCGCGTTTAGTTGCTGAAGCAATTGCTTCTCAATTAGAAAAGCGTGTAATGTTCCGTCGTGCTATGAAGCGTGCGGTTCAAAACACTATGCGTGCTGGTGCTAAAGGTATCAAAGTTGAAGTGTCTGGCCGTTTAGGTGGTGCAGAGATTGCTCGTACTGAATGGTATCGTGAAGGTCGTGTACCTTTGCATACATTGCGTGCAGACATTGACTATGCAACTGTGCGTGCAGAAACAACTTACGGTACGATTGGTGTTAAAGTTTGGATTTTCCGTGGCGAGATTTTAGGTGGCATGAAACAAGTCATGAACCCTGCTCCTGCTGAAGATCGTCCAGCTAAACGTGGTCGTGGTCGTGGTGAAGGTCAAGAGCGTCGTGGTCGTCGCGGTGACCGTGCTGCTGACAAGGGAGAATAATCCATGTTGCAACCTAAACGTACCAAATTCCGTAAGGTGCACAAAGGCCGTAATACTGGTCTAGCGCATCGTGGTAGTACAGTATCATTTGGTTCGATTGCAATTAAAGCAACTGAACGTGGTCGTATGACTGCGCGTCAGATTGAAGCTGCACGTCGTACTATTAGCCGCCGTATTAAGCGTGGTGGTAAAATCTTTATTCGCGTATTCCCGGATAAACCAATTACTCAAAAGCCTCTTGAAGTGCGTATGGGTAAAGGTAAGGGTAGCGTGGAATACTGGGTTTGCCAGATCCAACCAGGCAAGATCCTGTACGAAATTGAAGGTGTGAACGAAGAATTAGCGCGTGAAGCATTTGCTTTAGCTGCTGCTAAACTTCCGTTTAAAACCACTATCGTGACTCGGACGGTAATGTAATGAAAACTAAAGATTTACGTGAAAAGTCGGTAGAAGAGTTGAAAGCTTTGCTTGATGAGCAACAGCTTAACCAATTCCGTCTTCGTATGGCGAAAGCAACTGGTCAGTTGGGTAAATCGCACGAAGTGCAAGTTGCTCGTAAGACAATTGCTCGTATTAAGACACTCCTTACCGAAAAACAGGGGAACGGACAATGAGTGAAAAAACAGTCCGCACGTTAACCGGCAAAGTCGTAAGTGACAAAATGGATAAATCTATTGTTGTTCTTATTGAACGCCGCGTTCAACACCCGTTGTATGGCAAGTCAATTCGCCGTTCAACTAAGTTACACGCTCATGATGAGAATAACGTCGCTAAAATTGGTGATGTTGTGACCATTAAAGAAAGCCGCCCAATTTCTAAAACTAAAGCTTGGACTTTAGTGGAAGTAGTTGAAGCAGCTGCTGAGTAATTCGACGTTCTTGTTGCATCATCGGTCAATTTCGAGTACTCTTTGAGCCTTTCGAAATTGTGACCGGTGATGCTCGGTTTTGGAGTAGGGCAATGATTCAAACCGAAACTATGCTCGACGTAGCAGACAACAGTGGTGCTCGCCGCGTACAATGTATTAAAGTACTTGGTGGTTCACATCGTCGTTATGCTTCTGTTGGCGACATTATTAAAGTTACTGTAAAAGAAGCAATCCCACGCGCACGTGTTAAAAAAGGTGACGTGATGAATGCGGTTGTAGTTCGTACTAAATTCGGCATTCGTCGTCCAGATGGTTCTGTGATCCGTTTTGATGATAATGCTGCAGTTATCCTGAACAACAACAAAGCTCCGATTGCTACTCGTATCTTCGGACCAGTGACTCGTGAACTTCGTACTGAACAGTTCATGAAAATCATTTCATTGGCTCCTGAAGTTCTATAAGAGGCAATCATGGCTAAGATTAAAAAAGGCGATCAAGTTATTGTGATCGCAGGTAAAGAAAAAGGCAAACAGGGTACTGTATTGTCTGTTTCTGAAGACCGCGTTAAGGTTGAAGGCCTTAACTTAGTGAAGAAGCATCAAAAGCCGAATCGTGTAACTGGCGCTGAAGGCGGTATTGTTACTCAAGAAGCTTCGCTTCATATTTCAAACGTGGCAATTTTAAATGCTACAACCCAGAAGGCTGACCGTGTTGGTTACCAAGTGATTGATGGCGTGAAAACTCGCGTTTATAAATCAAATGGTGAATCAGTGGCGGTAGCGAAGTAATAGGTTGAAAAGGCGATGGCCAGACTTAAAGCACGTTACAATGATGAACTTAAAGCCAAGTTAAAAGAAGAACTTAGCGTTAAGAACGTGATGGAAATTCCACGCATCACAAAAATTACCCTAAACATGGGTGTAGGCGCAGCTGCAACTGATAAGAAATTATTAGATGGTGCTGTAGTCGACATGCAATTAATTGCTGGTCAAAAACCAGTAATTACACTTGCTCGTAAATCTATCGCAGGTTTTAAAATCCGTGATGGGTGGCCGATTGGTTGTAAAGTTACTTTACGTGGCGACCAAATGTACGAATTCTTGGATCGTTTGATCTCAATCGCAATCCCTCGTATCCGTGACTTCCGTGGTTTCTCTTCGAAATCATTTGATGGTCGTGGTAACTATTCAATGGGTTTGAAAGAGCAAATCGTTTTCCCTGAAATCGATTTCGATAAGATTGATCGTATTCGTGGTATGGATATTACTATTACTACGACTGCTCGCACCGATGACGAAGGCCGTGCGCTTATGCGTGCATTCGGCTTCCCGTTCAAATAAGAGGTCGATATGGCTAAGAAAGGTATGATTAATCGCGAATTGAAACGCGAAAAAACAGTTGCTAAATACGCTGCAAAACGTGCTGAATTAAAAGCTACGATTGCAAATGTAAACGCAACTGAAGAAGAGCGTTTCGAAGCGACGTTAAAGTTACAAGCATTGCCACGTAATGCATCTCCGGTACGTCTTCGTAACCGTTGTGGTTTAACTGGTCGTCCTCATGGTTACTTCCGTAAGTTCGGTTTAAGCCGTAACAAATTACGTGACACAGTAATGCAGGGTGATGTACCAGGCGTTGTTAAGGCAAGCTGGTAAGGAGCGACTAAATGAGTATGCAAGATACCGTTGCCGACATGCTAACACGTGTTCGTAACGCACAAATGGCTAAGAAACAAACTGTTTCTATGCCTTCTTCTAAGTTGAAAGTTGCAATTGCAAATGTTCTTCAACAAGAAGGTTATGTTTCAAATGTAGAAGTTGCTCAAGAAGAGACAAAATCTACTTTGACAATTACTTTAAAATATTTCGAAGGCAAACCAGTTATCGAAGTGGTTAAGCGCGTAAGCCGTCCAGGTCTTCGCCAATACCGCGGTAAAGATAAACTTCCAAGCGTTAAGCAAGGTTTAGGTATTGCAATTGTTTCTACAAGCAAAGGCATCATGACTGATCGCGCTGCACGTGCTGCGGGCGTTGGTGGTGAAGTTATTGCTTTTGTTTCTTAATAGGTGATTCCTCATGTCTCGTGTGGCTAAAGCCCCAGTAACTGTACCAAATGGTGTAACAGTTACTCAGAACGGCCGGCAGGTCGAAGTGAAAGGCAGCAAAGGTACGTTGTCTTTCAACCTGCATGCGCTGGTCGAGCTAAAACAGGAAGAAGGTAAACTTCAACTTGCTCCAGTTAAAGAATCGAAAGATGCTTGGATGCAAGCTGGTACTGCTCGCGCTGTATTGAATAACCTTGTAAAAGGGGTTAGTGAAGGCTTCGAACGTAAGTTGCAGCTAGTTGGTGTTGGTTATAAAGCTGCGGTTAAGGGTACTGTTGTAAACCTTAACCTTGGTTTTTCACACCCAATTGACTACGCTTTACCTGAAAGTGTAACAGCGGAAACTCCAACTGCAACTGAAATCATTTTGAAATCAGCAAACAAGCAGTTGTTAGGTCAAGTAGCGGCAGAAATCCGTGCGTATCGTTCTCCTGAACCATATAAAGGTAAAGGTGTTCGTTATTCGGATGAAGTCATTCTTCGTAAAGAAGCTAAGAAGAAATAAGGCGCGAGGTTCTTATGAACGAAAAGAAACAAACCCGTTTGCGTCGTGCGAAAAGCACACGCTTGCACATCCGTGCATTGGGTGCGACTCGTTTGTGTGTAAACCGCACTCCGCGTCACATCTATGCTCAAGTTATTTCAGCAGATGGTGGCAAAGTTTTAGCACAAGCTTCAACTTTGGATGCATCTTTACGTAGCGGTACTACAGGTAATGTAGATGCGGCTACTAAAGTAGGTGCTTTAATCGCAGAGCGCGCGAAAGCAGCTGGTGTAACTAAAGTTGCATTTGACCGTTCTGGTTTTAAATATCATGGTCGTATCAAAGCCTTGGCTGATGCTGCTCGTGAAAACGGCTTGGAGTTCTAATCATGGCTAAAGTTGAACAAAACGAAGGTCTTGTTGAAAAGCTGGTTGCCGTTGATCGTGTAGCCAAAGTTGTTAAGGGCGGTCGTATCTTCTCTTTCACAGCATTAACTGTTGTGGGTGATGGTAATGGTCGTGTTGGTTTTGGTCGTGGTAAAGCACGTGAAGTTCCAGCTGCTATTTCTAAAGCACTTGAAGCTGCACGTCGCAACATGATTACTGTAGACCTTGCAGGTACTACTTTACAACACCCTGTGAATGCTCGTCATGGTGCAAGCCGTGTATACATGCAACCTGCTTCTGAAGGTACTGGCGTAATCGCTGGTGGCGCAATGCGTGCCGTTCTAGAAGCTGCAGGCGTGCATAACGTACTTGCTAAATGTTATGGTTCTACTAATGCTGCAAACGTAGTAAACGCAACTTTCAAAGGTTTGCGTGATATGACTTCTCCTGAGAAAGTCGCTGCGAAACGTGGTAAATCAGTAGCAGAAATTCAAGGGTAATCAATCATGAAAACGATTAAAGTTACCCAGACTAAATCTTCTTCACATCGCTTGAAAAATCACAAGCTTTGCTTACAAGGTTTAGGTCTGCGTCGTATTGGTCATACTGTAGAAGTGCAAGATACGCCTTCTAACCGCGGTATGGTCAACAAAGTCTACTATATGGTTAGTGTAGAGGAATAAGCCATGACTCTGCGTTTAAATGAGCTTGCGCCTGCAGAAGGTGCAAAACGTGAAAACCGTCGTTTAGGCCGTGGTATCGGTTCTGGCGTTGGTAAGACCGGTGGCCGTGGTGTCAAAGGTCAAAAATCACGTAAAAGTGGTGGCGTTCGTCCAGGCTTTGAAGGCGGTCAAACAGCGATTTATCGTCGTTTGCCTAAATTCGGTTTCACTAGCCAAATCGCTTTAAAAACTGCTGAAGTACGTTTATCTGAGTTAAGCAAGGTTGAAGGCGACATCGTTAGCCTAGAGACTTTGAAAGCTGCGAATGTTGTTCGTCGTGACCAAATTCGTGCTCGTATCGTACTTTCTGGTGAAATCACTCGTGCATTCACTGTTCAAGGTGTTGCATTGACTAAAGGCGCTAAAGCTGCGATTGAAGCAGCTGGCGGCAAAGTCGAGGAGTAATCTCGAGTGTCTATGTCTCCTAGTTCTTCAGGTCATGTCAACATGATGAAAGGTCAGCCATTTCACGTGAAATATCGTGAAATTATTCGCCGGATGAGTTTTCTAATCGGTGCATTGCTGGTCTTTCGACTAGGAGCGCATATTCCAGTACCAGGCATTAATAATGCTGCGTTAGAAAATTTATTTCAAGCGAACCAAGGAACTATTCTTGGGCTATTCAATATGTTTTCTGGCGGTGCTTTAGAGCGAATGTCTATTCTTGCTTTAGGGATTATGCCTTACATTTCTGCATCAATTATTGTGCAGTTAATGTCTACGGTAATTCCTTCACTAGAAGCCTTGAAAAAGGAAGGTGAGCAAGGTAAGCGTAAAATTAATCAGTATACGCGTCAGGGTACATTATTGCTTGCAGTGGTTCAGGCTGTTGGTATGTGCGCAGGTTTGATTGGTCAGGGTATTACTCTGTCAGTTGGTCTTGAGTTTTATATACCAGCGGTTACGTCACTTGTCGCTGGAACTATGTTCTTAATGTGGCTAGGTGAGCAAATCACTGAAAGAGGTATTGGTAACGGTATCTCAATGATTATTTTTGCTGGTATTGTTTCTGGTTTGCCTAACTTAATTATGCAATCAGTTTCATCGGTAGATAATGGTCAGACAAGCTTAATTGGTCTTGTGATCTTTGGTCTTTTGTCTTTAGGTGTGTTGGCTGCCATTGTGTTTATTGAAAAAGCACAACGTCGTATTCCAGTAAACTATGCACAAAAGCAGCAAGGTCGTCGTATATTTACGGCACAGCAGACACATTTGCCATTGAAAATTAATATGGCTGGTGTGATTCCTGCGATTTTTGCAAGTTCTTTACTATTGTTCCCTGCGAGTCTTGGTCAATGGGTAGGAAGTGCAGATGCAAATGCTGGATTGATTAAGCGTAGCTTACAAGATTTAGCTTTAGTATTGTCGCCTGGACAGCCTTTGTATTTGGTGCTCTTTGGTGCGTTAATTATCTTTTTCTGTTACTTTTATACGGCTTTAGTATTTAGCCCTAAGGAAGTATCAGAAAATCTAAAACGCAGCGGAGCTTATGTGCCTGGTATTCGCCCAGGTGAGCAAACTGCTCGTTACTTAGATCATATTCTTAATCGTTTGACGTTTATTGGTGCGATTTATATTACGGTCATTTGTTTAATGCCAATGATTCTACAAAGTTCTTTTGGAATCCCATTCTCTTTGGGCGGTACATCATTACTAATCGTAGTTGTCGTTGTTATGGACTTTATGGCTCAGCTACAAGCGCACTTAACATCTCATCAATATGATAATCAAACATTAATGAGAAAAACGACTGCTCATCCTAAGGGATAAGCGCACTTAGAGGTTTCATCATGAAAGTACAAGCTTCTGTAAAGAAAATTTGTGGTAGCTGTAAAGTTATCCGTCGTAATGGGGTTATTCGCGTAATTTGTAGCGCAGAACCTCGTCATAAGCAGCGTCAAGGTTAATCTAATCAAGACCTGTTGATTTCAGTAGGCGAATTGGGTTAATATCCGCCCCTCAAGATTTTGTGGGGCGGTTGATTATCTCTACTGCCTTTTTGGAGAAAGTGAATGGCTCGTATTGCCGGTGTAAACATTCCGGATAACAAGCATGCTGTTATCTCCCTCACTTACATCTTTGGTGTCGGTCGCCATACTGCTAAGAATATCTTAGCTACAGTTGGTATTACTGAAACTACTAAGATCCGTGAGTTGGACGATGCTCAGCTTGATGCGATTCGTGCAGAAGTTGCTAAGGTTCCTACCGAAGGTGACTTGCGTCGCGAAATTTCCATGAACATTAAACGTTTAATGGATTTGGGTTGCTATCGCGGCCTTCGCCATCGTCGCAGCTTGCCTGTCCGTGGTCAACGCACCAAAACTAACGCACGTACCCGTAAAGGTCCGCGCAAACCGATTAAAAAGTAAGATTTCTGGAAGCTAAAAGATGGCTAAAGATACTCGCACACGCAAGAAGGTCACTCGTACCGTCTCTGAAGGTGTTGCACACATTCACGCGTCTTTTAATAACACCATTGTTACGATTACTGATCGTCAAGGTAATGCATTGGCTTGGGCCACCTCTGGTGGACAAGGCTTCCGTGGTTCACGTAAATCAACTCCGTTTGCTGCTCAGGTAGCTGCTGAAGTTGCTGGTAAAGCAGCTTTAGATTACGGTTTGAAAAATCTGGATGTCCTTGTAAAAGGTCCTGGTCCAGGTCGTGAGTCTGCGGTTCGTGCATTAGGCGCAGTGGGTTATAAAATTAACAGCATTACCGATGTGACGCCAATTCCTCACAACGGTTGCCGTCCACCTAAAAAACGTCGCGTGTAAGGAGAAACATTCATGGCTCGTTATATTGGTCCAAAATGCAAACTCTCTCGCCGCGAAGGGACAGACCTGCAACTTAAATCTGGCGTTAAACCATTTGACGTCAAAACTAAAAAAGCTAACAAAGCACCTGGTCAACATGGTCAGGCACGCGGTGGTAAGCAATCTGAGTATTCACTACAATTACGTGAAAAACAAAAAGTCCGTCGTATTTACGGTGTGTTAGAACGTCAATTTAGTAACTACTATAAAGAAGCAGCTCGTGTTAAAGGCGCAACAGGTGAGAACTTGTTGAAATTGCTTGAAAGCCGTCTTGATAACGTTGTTTATCGCATGGGTTTTGGTTCTACACGTGCAGAAGCTCGTCAGTTAGTAAGTCACCGTAGCATTACTTTGAATGGTCGTCGTGTAAACATCGCATCTATTCAAGTTAAAGCTGGTGATGTAATTGCGGTTCACGAAGGTGCTAAACAACAATTGCGTATTAAAAACGCGATTGAGTTAGCTGCACAACGTGGTATTCCAGCTTGGATGGATGTTGATCATTCTAAGCTTGAAGGTACGTTTAAAGCTGCACCAGATCGTGCTGATTTACCTGCTGAAATCAATGAAAGCTTGATTGTAGAATTGTATTCTAAATAATCCTTGAGGTAGCAATAATGACGCGTACTGCAAACGAGTTTCTAACTCCGCAAGCGATCAAGGTCGAAGCGGTTAGCGGGACCTCGGCAAAAGTGATTCTAGAACCTTTAGAGCGTGGTTTTGGCCACACTCTAGGGAATGCTTTACGTCGCATTCTATTGTCTTCTTTACCTGGCGCTGCTGTGGTTGAAGTTGAGATAGAAGGTGTCGAGCACGAGTACAGTACTTTAGAAGGCTTGCAGCAGGACATCGTCGAGCTCTTGCTGAACCTAAAAGGATTGTCTATTAAGCTGTTCGATCAAAATGAAGCATATTTAACATTAGAGAAACAAGGTCCTGGCGAAATTACTGCTGCTGACCTTCGTTTACCTCATAATGTTGAAGTGGTTAATCCAGAACATTTAATAGGTACTTTGAGTGCTTCAGGCTCATTAAAAATGCGCTTGAAGGTTGCTCAAGGTCGTGGTTATGAAACATCTGATTCTCGTTTCCCTGAAGGTGAAACACGTCCTGTTGGTCGTTTGCAATTAGATGCTTCTTATAGCCCGATTAAGCGTGTTTCTTACACCGTTGAAAATGCGCGTGTAGAACAACGTACCGATTTAGATAAACTGGTAATCGACCTCGAGACAAATGGAACGGTTGATCCTGAAGAAGCAATCCGTAAAGCGGCAACAATCTTGCAACAACAAATTGCAATTTTTGTTGATCTTCAGAAAGACCAAACTCCAGTTGCTCAAGAGCCTCGTGAAGAAGTTGACCCAATCTTGCTTCGCCCAGTAGATGATCTAGAGCTTACTGTTCGTTCTGCTAACTGTTTGAAAGCAGAAAATATTTACTACATTGGTGATCTTGTTCAACGTACTGAAGTTGAGTTGTTAAAAACTCCTAACCTTGGTAAAAAATCGTTAACAGAGATCAAAGATGTTTTGGCATCGAAAGGCTTACAACTCGGTATGCGTCTTGAAAACTGGCCACCAGCTAGTCTTCGTATGGACGACCGTTTTGCCTATCGTAGCCGTTAATTAAGTAGGACTATCACCATGCGTCATCGTAATAGTGGTGTGAAATTAGGCCGTACAAGCAGCCATCGTAAAGCGATGTTCCAAAACTTGGCTAATTCTTTATTTGAACACGAGTTGATCAAAACAACTGTGCCTAAAGCTAAAGAATTACGTCGTGTTGCTGAGCCTTTAATCACTCTAGCAAAAAACGATACTGTAGCAAATCGTCGTTTAGCATTTGCTCGTACTCGTAATGCTGCAACTGTAGGTAAATTATTTACCGTACTCGGCCCTCGTTACAAAGAACGTAACGGCGGTTATCTACGTGTTCTTAAAGCGGGCTTCCGTGCTGGTGATGCAGCACCGATGGCTTACGTTGAGCTTGTAGATCGTGAAGTGAACACTTCAGCTGAATAATTGATTTTATTCAAAAAAGACCGGTTTTATACCGGTCTTTTTTATTTCTGTTAATTAATAAAATTATAAAAATGTCCCCAAGTGACATAAAAAAACGGATAAACGGTCAAACTTGACATTGTGTATTGTCAAAATTGTGCTTTAATAAACTTATATTCTCAACAATGGGTATAAAAATAAAATGGAAAAGCAAGTTGATATTTTAATCATTGGCGCAGGTATCTCAGGAATTGGAATTGCTGCCCATTTATCCAAAAATTCTCCACAACGCCAATTTGAAATTTTAGAGCGTCGTGAATCTTTTGGTGGAACATGGGATCTTTTCCGTTATCCAGGCATTCGCTCAGACTCAGATATGTCCACATTTGGTTTTAATTTTAAACCATGGTGTAAAGCGAATGTATTAGCTGATGGTGCTTCTATTAAAGGGTATTTAGGCGAAGTAATTGATGAATATAAATTAAAAGAAAAAATTCATTTTGGTCATCGTGTACTTTCTGCTAATTATGATTCTGAATCAAAGAAATGGCAGGTTGTGATTGAAGATGGTAAGAAAAAACAACAGACTTGGATTGCTAATTTTGTTGTAGGTTGTACCGGTTATTATAATTATGATCAGGGATATGCTCCTTCTTTCCCAAATCAAGAAGCTTTTAAAGGGCAGCTTATTCACCCACAGCATTGGCCTGAGAATTTAGATTACACAGGGAAAAAAGTCGTTATTATTGGTAGTGGAGCAACTGCAATTACTTTAGTACCGGCAATGGCTAAAGGTGGCGCTGGTCATGTCACTATGTTGCAGCGTTCACCAACGTATATTGCTAGTGTACCGTCTATCGACTTCGTTTATGAAAAAACGCGTAAATTTATGTCTGAAGAAACAGCTTATAAATTTACCCGCGCACGTAATATTGGTATGCAGCGCGCTATTTATGCATTATCGCAGAAACATCCAAAGACTGTTCGTCGTTTACTCTTAAAAGCAATTGAAGTGCAGTTGAAGGGTAAGGTAGATATGAAGCATTTTACACCTTCGTATAACCCTTGGGATCAACGTTTGTGTGTGGTACCTGATGGCGATTTGTTTAAAATTTTGCGTGAAGGTAAAGCAAGCGTAGAAACTGATCAGATTGAGAAATTTACCGAAAAAGGTATTCTACTTAAATCTGGTAAACACCTTGATGCTGATATTGTTGTTTCTGCAACAGGCTTACAAGTTCAGATTATGGGTGGTGTTCAGGCGACTATTGATGGGAAAGCAATTAATTCATCTGAGCATATGCTTTATAACGGTGTGATGTTAAGTGATGTACCAAACATGGCTATGATTATTGGTTATGTAAATGCATCGTGGACCCTTAAAGTTGATATCGCTGCGGAATATATTTGTCGCTTGTTAAATTATATGGATAAAAATCACTATGATGAAGTGATTCCATCTGGTGATAAAACTGAAATGGAAGAAGATACTGTAATGGGTAAATTGTCTTCAGGTTATATTAGCCGTGCGGCACATGAACTTCCAAAACAGGGTAAGCATGCTCCATGGCAAGTGACTAATAACTATTTAGAAGATAGAAAGTCGCTGAAAAATTCAAAATTTGAAGATGGTGTTCTACATTTTCATAAACGTTCAGAAGCTAATGAGCGCAAGCCAAAATTAGTATCTTAATAGATATTAGATAAAGAAAAGGGGCATAATGCCCCTTTTCTTATGAAGGTATTAAAGTGTTCTTGAAATTAACTCTTTCATGATTTCATTGGTACCTGCATAAATTCGATTTGCTCGATGATCAATGTATGCACGCGCTATTGGATATTCAAGCATGTAACCATAGCCACCATGTAATTGAAGACACTCATCTACAATTTTTGAGAACATGTCTGAAATTTTATATTTAGCAGCTGCAGCAGCTTCCACACTCAATTTTTCTTCAAGTTGTAATTCCATACAACGATCTAAATAAGTACGGCAGAAATCTATTTCTGTTCTCAGTTCAGCAAGTTTAAAACGCGTATTTTGAAAAGCACCAATATGTTTGCCAAATGCTTTACGGTCTTTTGTGTATTGAACCGTATGTGCAAATGCCGCTTCAGCTCCTGCCTGACAAATAATAGCAACTAGCATTCGTTCCCAAGCTAACTCTTTCATAAGCATGATAAAGCCCATGCCTTCCATGCCTAAAAGATTTTCTTTAGGAACGCGAACGTTATTGAAAAACAATTCGCAGGTATCTTGGCCTTTCATTCCAATTTTATTAAGAGGCTTACCTTTGCTAAAACCAGCTCGGTCTGCTTCAACAATAATGAGTGATAAGTTCGCTGAACCTTTGTCGTTATTGCCAGTTTTACAAACCACTACGACCATGTCACATAAGTAGCCATTAGTAATGAAAATCTTTGAACCATTAATCACATAATCATCACCATCAAGAACGGCTGTGGTTCTTACTGCTTGTAAATCAGAACCAGTGCCTGGCTCAGTCATGGCAATAGCTGTGACCACTTCTCCTGTTGCCATCTTCGGTAGCCACTTTTGTTTTTGTTCTTCATTACCAAAGTTGTTTACATAATTGGCAACAATATCTGAATGCAAAGAGAAGCCCGTACTAGAGTCCATAGCATAAGCTTGTTCTTCGATTAAGATCATACTGTACAGGCGGTCTACTCCGGAACCACCATATTGTTCTGGCATTGTGGTACACAAGAGGCCTAATTCTCCAGCCTTATTCCAAAGGTCTCGATCAACATGTTGCTGTTTTTCATATTTTTCAATATTGGGAACAACTTCTTTTTCATAAAATTTACGAACTGTTTCGCGGAATGCCTCATGTTCTTCGTTAAATAGTTGTCTCGGTAACATATTTGGAATAGGACGGATAGCACCAGATTGCATTTGTATTTCTTCCTTGGTTCAGGTGTGATGTTATGAACTTAAACATACGGAAGCCTTGCTTATGTAACAATGTGATGAATGCTCAATTATGAGTACAAGATGATAAATTTGGTCAATTTGATATTTTTAGCGATCTTTGGAATGTGATCAGGTAAACTAAGCGCACTATCAACGCAGATGGGGAAATAAATGTCTGACGAAATGACCTTGGAAGAACGTAAAGTAATTTATCGAGCACGCCGCGGCTTAAAAGAAATTGACGTCTATTTTGACCCTTATGTAAAAAACTATTATCTAAAAGCGGATTCGGCAGAGAAGGCCTTATTTGCAGAGTTAGTTGAACAAGAAGATCCTGATTTACTCGATTGGTTCATGGAAGTTTCTGAACCTCCACGTACAGAGTTACGTGAATTTATTTATAAATTAAAACAGTACGTTCATGGCTAAGCTGTTTTGATAAAAGAATTGAATTTTGAGCTGAAATATAGTCGTTTCTCGATAATATTTCAGCTTTTTATTGGCTTGAGTTTAGCAATCTTACTGTATCAATTGTTATCACCCATTTGGTGGTTGATTGCTTTCATTCTTTTATCTATTAGTTTTCTATTTTTTTTCAGACAATCACAAATTTCTCAAATTGCATATTTAGACCAAAAATCGTGGTCAATTGCATACTCCTCACAAAAGATAATTTCTCGTGTGGAAATTTCTAAAATAATTGATTATCAGCTGTTTATGATTATTTATTTTGAGGAGGCACCTATAAAGGTAGCCATAATTTGGTTTGATCAACTTCCTTCGCTGCATTGGAAAAAGCTAAAAGTCTTACAGAAACTTCATTAATTGTTAGACAATTCTACATTTGTATATTTATTTAAAAACTATAAAAAACAATAATTTAATCTTTATTTTTTTGCTTGAGTTTAGGATTGTCTAATTAAAAATTAGAAAAAAGCTAAGGAAATACAATTGTCTGACAATTTCACCTATGGGTATCTAGTTGATCGGTTAAAGTACAAACACCAACGTAAAGTGTGTCGGAGGTCTCAAAATGGAGATGCCAACATGGTCGTTCTTGGTCATTGCCATCATTTTGGCAGTGGTGATCGGAAGAGCAGGAACTTTACTCAGGGAACATCTTAACAAAGTTAATTTTAACAAAGTTAAGAGACAGAGGGTGCAAGGTCGTCGATCAGTCAATTATTAAATTGCTTAGTCGATTAATTTCATCAAGTGTCTAGTTTATAACTGGGTGCGATTGTAGTAAGGAGGTCTCTCATGGAGATTTCAATGTGGATGTTTCTGTTAATTGCAGTGCTTATGGCTGTGGTAGTAGGAAGAGCAGGAACTTTACTTAAGGATTATCTAGAACAAAAATAATATAAGCCGTTAAAAGCTTATCTCAGTTAATAAGTAGCATGTGCTGAACCGTCGCAATGCTACTTTTTTTTGCCTAAAATTTCTGTTTTCTGAAAAAACTGTCAATTTTATCTACTGTGAAGTATGTCAAAGTATAAGCGCTACAATTAGAGTAATTACTCTTTTATTCAAGATATGCATCTGCTAATGTACATCTGAAAAGGAAAAAACAAATTACATAGAGGACAGGAAGATGTCTAAAGTCCAAAAAATAAGCCAAGGTTTGGCGGTAAGTTTGCTTGCAGCTTCAGTATTATCAGGTTGTTCATACGTCGTGAAAACCGGAGCAAATGTTGCTTTAGGTTTTACGGAAAAGCACGTCGTTCCACCTATTTTAGCAATGCAAGATGCTGAAATGGTTTGTAATACGGGTAGTGCATTAACACCTGCAATTATGTCTACCAAAGGTATGGGTGCAGATCCAACTCGTGTTGCTGTATTAATGTATGCCGCATCAGGTGTATGTGCGGAAAACCAAGCCTTAGAACAGGAATTACGTTATTTACGTGCATCAAAAGCAGGGCAAGTAACCGAAGCTCAAGATGCTCGTATTGCTCAGAAACGTTGGGCAGCCATTGCTGCTGAGCGTCAATATACGGGCTATAAATTGTTCGCTGACCGTTGGGAGTCTAAATATAAATATCATTTAGGTGATTCTTGTCCAACGATGCGTAGTGATACTGATCAAACTGTTTATTTACTTGGAATGATTAGTGGTCTTCAGGCTGTAACCAATGATATTAACTCTGGTGGTGCAGTCAATGTTCCAAAAGATATTGCTGCTATTGTAGAGCGCGGCATGGTTTGTCTGAATAATGAAAAATTCTGGGGCGCACCTAATGCAACACGTGCTGTTATTTGGACCTTACTGCCTGGGGCTGATGAAGGGAAACCTGACCCATATCAAACTTTAAAACAGTCAGTTCAAATTGGTGAACAAAAGGGTGTCCGCCTGTCCCATGCTTTGTATGCGGTAGCTGCCCAAGCAAGTGGTGATGATGCAAAAATCCGTGATGCATTAAGATCATATGCCGCATCTCAAGCTGATGATAAGCCTGTCAATCCGAATTTTAAGCTAATCGATAGTATGGCTGGTCTGATTGTACGTGGTATTTCTGACCGTTACTGGACTGAGCATACCGGTGTGCGTACCGGAGATGATGGTATGTCACATTTCTGGGATGATAAGAATGAAGGCGCAGCAGAGTTAGATGAATTGTTTGATGGAGGGGCCGCATCTGAAGTTCCTGCAGACTCATCTGCTCCACCAGCAGCGCAGTAAAAATATTTGAAAGGTTAACTTCTTGCGAGACTGTTGTTAAGTTTTACAATGGTAGCAAGAAGTTTAATTTCAAGGAGTGTGCCATGAAGGATCATGTACTGAATCATAAAGTGCTTTTGGTCGCAGTGTGCATTTCTGTGTCTGCCTGTCTACAGGTGTTTCCTGATACATTTATTTATTGGCGCGAAAGTTTACTCGGTGAATTCTGGCGTTTATGGACCGCACATTGGGTACACGTTGGGTGGATTCATTTCCTTTTAAATATGATGGCATTCGCCTGTTTACCGTTTATCTTCCCGCATACCAAAGCGTGGCATCTTTTAAGTCTGCTTCTGCTTTTGCCACCGTTCATTAGTCTGGTGTTCTATTTCTATTTGCCTTATATCGAAGCGTATGCAGGGCTGTCTGGTGTGTTACATGGGCTCTATACAGCAGTTGCTTTAGTTTACTTGCAATATCGTAAAGAACGGAATTTTGCTTTTCTGGTTTTAGGATTAATTATTGCAAAACTGATATGGGAAAATACTTTTGGGCAAACAGGAACGGCTCAGTTAATAGGAAGCCCAGTTTTAACTGAAGCTCATCTCTATGGCGCGATTGGTGGTGCAGTTTTTGGGGGGTGCTATTGGCTGGTACAGAGATTAAAAAAGAAATATTGACAATACGAACTGTTAAAAAAGTGATTTTAGTCATTCTTTATTAATAAAGTTTGATGCAAATTTGATCGTTGAATAAAGGGATTGGTAGAAGGGGTATGGATTTAACCCCTGACCAAGAAAATTGCATGACTCAAGTCTTTATTTTTTAAGGACTTGAGAGAACAAAATTGGAATATTTATGCAAGAATATCAAGAAAAAAGATCTGGATTAGGTCTGTTGGGTTATATCTGGAACGAATGGATCTCAACATTCGTCATTCTTACTCTGCTATTAATGACTCTAATCATTGGTACCGGGGAAATGATCCACGGACAATTATTACGTATCGGGGAACGTCTTTATGGTGACCCTGCTATAGGCATGCAATATTCATTTTTGCGTGCTGAACCTGAAAAGCCGACTTGTGATCGACATCCAAATATCGATGCCCAAGTAAAAGAACAAATGAAAGCGAATGCATCTGATGATTTCTCGAGTTTCTTTGGTGCAGCATCGGAAAGTGATGTCCGTGCATCACTACTCGCTGCGCAGCAACAATGTGATGAGAAATATCAGACATATGACAAGACAATTAAATATATCGAAGCTAACCCCGGGGTACGTACTTACCGTGCTGTCGAAACAGGTTTCTTTGGTATTTTTAAATTTGGTACAGAGAATCGTGCCATTTTACTGATTTTTATGGTTTTGATTTCTGCGATTACGGCATCGTTAAAATTCCACCATATTGGCTTACGTAATCCGGCAACAAAAATAGATTACAAAGTCTATTCCATCTTTATGGTGATTGGTAATGCCTTACTCAGTAGCTCTGTAATCAGTCAGTATCGTTCAGTCATCAATTCTGGTGTGACACCTACCTATGAAACGGTAACTATTTACTGGATATGGATGATTCTATTTGTTGTTCTGACTTTAATTAGTCTTTATCAACTATTTGTTTCACCACCAGCAAAGCGAGAAGGCGGTAATATTGGTTTAGCCTTATTAAGTGTGCCTTTATATGCTTACATGGCTTTGATTACGGGTATCGTATTTACATTCTTTATGGATTATCCAATGGGGCAAGGGATTTACCTTGGTTTATTGGTTGAGTTTTCAGGTATTTTCCTAAACCTTGCCTTGTTTATTTGGGCAGGTATGCTCCTAACTCAAACACGTGTTATGGATTTATTCCTTAACGTGCTTCGTCCATGGAATTTGGCACCAGAAACCCTAACATGGTTAATTCTAATTGCTGCTGCTGTACCAACGGCTTATACAGGCGCATCAGGTATTTTCGTTATTGCGGCAGGTGCAATTATTTATAAAGAAGTCTGGAATGCGGGTGCTCGCCGTCAATATGCTTTGGCTGTGTCTGCAATGTCAGGTTCTTTAGGGGTAGTTGTACGTCCATGTCTATTGGTCGTTTTAATTGCCATGCTTGATAGCCGTCATGTAACGTCCGATGAATTGTTTGGCCATGGTATTTATGTATTTTGGCTAACAGCATTTATTTTCTTGGGTGTGTCATTACTATTGGCTGAAGAAAAATTCCGCGTGAATTCACCAAAAGTAGCGATTCCGGGTATGTTACGTGCCTTTGTACCCGTGATCCCATACATTCTGATTACTGTTGTTGTTCTTGCGATCTATAAATATGCGCTAGACACAGGAATGAATGAATTTACTGCACCAGTAATTTTGCCATTAGTCCTGATCGCAATGATCTTGTATGACAAATTGGTGTCTACAAAAGAAGCTCCTGCAATCAATATTCATGAAGCAATTGTTCGTGAACATGAACAAAAATCACCATTCTTGCAGTCACATGATCCGCATAGTTCTCAATACCGTCTTGGTTTTGGTGGAGCACTTCGTTTTGCCACCTCAGAAACAGTCGGCCATATTGGTGCACTAATTATCTTGATGGCATTGTCTGCAAGTGTAGGTGGTTTAATTGAACGCTCTGAAGTGGTTGAATTGTTACCGACTCATTTAGGCAGTATTTATATATCACTGGCATGTATTGCACTATTGCTTGCCATTATTGGTATGTGTACTGATCCATTTGGTGCTGTAATTTTAGTTGCTGCAACCATTGCACCTGTGGCATACGAAAATGGTATTCATCCAATTCACTTCTGGATGATTGTGTTGGTTGCATTCGAATTTGGTTATGTAACGCCGCCAGTTGCCTTGAATCATCTACTCACGCGGTTGTCCGTCGGAGATGATGAAGTGAACGCTGCGGATGCGGAAGCGAAAGAGAAATATACAAGCTTCTACTACCGTTATGAGCGCTGGTTACTACCAATTATTGTCTTGTTCTCATCATTGGTATTGGTTACTTATGTACCGTATGTGTTCAAGTTATTCGATTGGTATAAATAACTTAAATTAAAGTATCTGTTATACAAAAAAGCCCTCCTAAATGGAGGGCTTTTTTAGTAGTAGAATTCAATAAATTTTGGAAAATGATGGCTAGAATTATTTTAATTAAAATAAAAAAGCTAAAGATGAATAACTTTAGCTTTTTAAGTTCCCATTGAAAAACTATTGATGCTTGAGTTGAGCTTCAAGCAATTTAACTTGTTCTTCTTTGAGTTTCGTTAATTGATCTGCATCTGCATGCTGAGCTTTTAATGAACTTTCTTGATCTTGCAACTGACGATGGATGTCATCGAGTTTAGACACTTCTTCTTTTGCTAAAGACTCTTGAGCAGGTACAGGCTGTTTAAGCACATCTTCATTCATAAGTTGTGGTGAACTTGCAGCCTCTGATGATGGATCAGTGGTTTTAACAGGCGCAGGTGTCGAAACAGGATGAGGATCAACCATTGGTGCGGCTGACTCGGTTTTTTTGAAAAACCATTGTGCAGCGAAAAAAAGCACTACGAGAATGCTTAAGCCCCCAATTAAAATCCACAATAGTTTTGAGTTTTGTTTTCTTTGTAGTGGCATCTCTAAGACCTTTAGTCAGGACGACGAGGCTTGAACTGTATTACTCCAACTTCATCAGGTACAGCAGGTGCTTCAGGCTCATCAATATGAGTCGGACGATTTTCGCTATAACCGCATTCGATACATTCAATCCATTCGTCTTCAGCGGTGGTTAGCATGACAATCCGATCTGTTGCTTCACATTTTGGACATTTAGCCCCAGCAATGAAACGTTTTTTCATCTTTATCACCCTAACCACACGATCAATTTAGGCCCATAGTTTAAGCGGTTTTGCTGTCATTCGTCCAACCTTGATGACGTAACAATGCATCAATTTTAGGTTCACGGCCACGGAAATTAACAAATGCTTCAAGAGCAGTGTCTTTTCCGCCTACAGCTAAAATCGCCTGACGGAATTCTTTACCCGTTTGAGTATTGAAAATGCCTTCATGTTCAAAACGGTCAAATGCATCGCTAGCTAACACTTCTGCCCATTTGTAAGAGTAATAACCAGCCGCATAACCACCAGCAAAAATATGGCTGAAGCTATGTTGGAAACGGTTGTATCCGACAGTAGGAACGACAGCATATTGGCTACGTATTTCATTTAAAGTCTGCTGAATTTGCTCACTGTTCAGTGCTGGTGTTTTGGTGTGAATTGTTAAATCAAACAAGGCAAATTCAAGTTGACGTAAAGTCTGCATGCCAGATTGGAAGAAGCGGGCATTTAATAAAGCATCGAGCAATTCTTGTGGTAAGGTCTGTTTACTCTCAATGTGCTCACTTAATACATCTAGACTTTCTTTATCCCAAGACCAGAACTCCATGAACTGACTTGGAAGTTCTACCGCATCCCAAGCAACACCATGAGTACCTGCAACCGAAATGTTATCTACTTCGGTAAGCATGTGATGTAGACCATGTCCAAACTCATGGAATAAGGTGATGACTTCATCATGAGTCAGTAAAGCAGGCTGATCACCTACTGGAGGTGTAAAGTTACATACCATGTAGCAAATTGGTTTTTGCAGACCGTGAATAGTTTGCATGCGTGAGCGGAAACCGTTCATCCATGCACCACCACGTTTGCCCGTACGTGCATAGATGTCAAAGAAGAATCCACCAATTACTTGGCCTTGGTCTTCTAACTCAAAATAACGTGCATCTGGGTGCCAGACGGGTGCTTGTCGCTCAATGATGTTAATACCATATAAGCGCTGCACGATCTGGAATAATCCTTGAATGACTTTAGGTGCAGGGAAGTAAGGTTTTAACGCTTCTTGAGATAAGTTGAACTGTTGTTGTTTAAGCTTTTCAGAATAATAAGTGGTATCCCAAGGTTGAAGTTCATCGACACCATCTTGTTTGGCAATATCTCGAAGTTCAGCAACTTCTTGGAGAGCAGGGGCACGTGCATGTTCGGCTAGATCCACCAAAAACTCATTTACTGTTTTTACATCTGGCGCCATCTTGCTTGCAAGAGAATATTCAGCATAATTATTGAAACCGAGTAGCTTCGCCATTTCTTGACGAAGACTCAAAATTTCTTCCATAATTTTACTGTTATCAAATTCAGCTTGCTCAGATTGATCAGAAGCACGAGTCACATACGCTCTGTAAAGCTCTTCACGTAATGCTCGATCATCTGCATAGGTCATAATGGCAAAGTAAGCAGGAAAGTCGAGTGTCGCTACTGCTTGATCTAATTCACGCTGTTTACCGTACTGTTTCAACAACTCAACATTACTTTCTGGAAGACCTTTTAGCTCAGCTTCTGTAAGGGGTTTAAAATAAGCTTGTGTTGCATCAAGTACATGATTAGAAAAATCAGAAGAAATTTGTGACAAGCGTGCAGAAATCTCTGCATAACGTTTTTTCTCTTCACCCTCTAAAGCCACACCTGAAAGTTTAAAATCACGTAATGCAAGGCGAATAGCACTTTGTTGGGCTGGACTAAGAGACGTATAGCCCTGACCATCATGGATATGTTGATACGTTTGATAGAGCGCCGTGTGTTGACCAAGCTGAGTATAGTATTCGCTCAAAGCTGGTAATAACGATTGATAGACTTCTCTGGTTTCAGCATTGTTCATCACCGCGTTTAAATGCGATAAAACACCCCATGATTCACTGAGGTTGTTTTCAAGTGTATCGACTTGTTCAAGTACGGCAAGTTGTTGAGCGGTATCGCTAGGTACAACTGTAAGCGTATTTAAAAATTCTTGACCTGCTTGAATCGCTTGTTGGATGTCTTCTTTTAAATTTTCTAATTCAATTTGATCAAAACGCGGAGTTGGTAAGGTCGCTTGTTGAAAAGTCATTGCTGTTAGCCACATTATTTTTTAAACATGGTATTAGATGTAGGTCCTGTCAGGTAGGAAATCAAGTTTAATTTGCAAAATAAGCTTTTTAAAAAGAAATAAGCTCCAAATCGGAGCTTATTTCTAGGCTGGCAACATCTATTGTTTAATTATTCAGCCTTTGATTTTGCATTCGCTTTTTTCTTTTTAGGCTTAGACTTTTTCTTTACTTTTTCTGGTTTACTTTCAGCTTTTGCAGAAGTTTTTTTACCAGGCTTTTTAGTATAAGAACTAGGCTTGGCTTTTTCTTTCTTTTTGTGAACAGGTCTTTCTCCATCAGTACTGACAGTCGGTTTGCTGAAAACTTCTTCAGTTGCTTGTGAAGATGTTTTGGTTGTGCGTGGAGCTCGGCTACGAACTACTCGTCCTGCATGTGTGACTTGTTGAAGAAGCTGGAAGTCAATTTTACGTTCTTCAAGATTTACGCCAGCAACCTGAATTTTAACTTCATCACCTAAACCAAAAACTTGACCTCTATTTTGGCCTACAAGATTTTGACTCGCTTGGTCATAAATAAAGAAGTCATCACCGAGTTGGCTAATATGAATCATGCCATCGACATATAAGTCTTTTAGTGTCACGAACAAACCAAATTCAGTTACGGCACTTACGATACCAATGAATTCCTCGCCTAAATGCTGTTGCATATAGTGACATTTCAACCAAGTCGTTACACTACGAGATGCTTCATCTGCACGGCGTTCAGTTTTAGAGAAATGTTCACCAGCATCATCTAGCGCAGCACCAGAAAGTGGAGAAGGTTTTTGTTTTAGATGAGCTTTAATGGCACGGTGTAACAATAGATCTGGGTAACGACGGATTGGCGAAGTGAAATGCGTATATGCTTCATAAGCTAAACCATAGTGCCCCGCATTTTTTGCGCCATAATAAGCTTGCATCATTGAGCGTAATAGCACGGCATGAATGCTTGGTGCATCAATACGATCTTTAGTTGCTTCGATGACTCGTTGATAATCTGCTTGAGTTGGCTGGTCAGGGAAGGGTAGACCAAGTAATTTCACAAAGTCTTTTACTTTCTGAATACGTGAAAACTCAGGAGCTTCATGTACGCGATATAACATTGGAATATCATTTTCTAATGCATATTCAGCCGCAGCTACGTTAGCAAGCAACATACATTCTTCAATCAGTTTATGAGCTTCATTACGTGTACGTGGCAAAATTTCTTTAATCCCGCCTAGCTCATCAAAAGTCATGTACGTTTCAATGGTTTCAAATTCCATTGCATGACGGTCAGCACGTAAGTTTTTCAAAATTTGATAAAGCTGGAAAAGCGTATTTAAGGATTTATGAACATCGCGATCTTTTGGAATCGCATCTGTTGCGCCTTCAAAATATTGTGCTACTTGGGTATAGGTCAAACGCGCTTTTGAGTGCATAACCGATGGATAAAACTCAAAGCCAGTTACACGGCCTGTACGAGAGAGTTTTAGGTCACAGACCATACATAAGCGGTCTACATGCGGATTCAGAGAGCACAGACCATTTGATAAGGCCTCTGGCAGCATTGGTAATACAAAGTGAGGGAAGTATACAGAAGTACCTCGTTCCTCAGCTTCTTCATTGAGGGCTGAGTCTAAGCGTACATAATGACTTACGTCGGCAATTGCCACCACAACACGGTAACCACCACCCGGACGTTTTTCTGCATAAACTGCATCGTCAAAATCGCGTGCATCTTCACCATCAATCGTAACTAATGCTAAATCTCTTAAATCAATGCGGCCTTCACGGTCTTGAGCTGATGGCTCTTTAAAGCTTTCAGCTTCTTTTAATACCTGATCTGGAAACTCATATGGCAAACCAAATTCAAGAATGGTTTGTGGAATGATAATTTCTGTATCAGCTTTATCGGCCATAGACTGAATAATATGCGCCGTTGAAAACTCTTCGCGGGTCGGATAGCTATCAATTGCAACACGTAGCATATCGCCAACATTTGCTTCAGCGTGTTTTACGAGTTCTTTTTCTAAAGGAATAGGTTGGTGCTGATTAGGACTGTTGGGTTGAATAAAATATTCGCCATCATGAACTGACAATTTACCGATCAATTGTTTGACGCGATGTTGTAAAACTTCTGTAATAAAACCCCAAGGTTTACCTTTACGGTCTACTGAAGTCTGGCGCACTCTAACTCGGTCGCCATTAAATACTAAACGTAATTCACGTTCAGGAAGTAAAAGGTCAGTTTGACCATCAATATGTGCTGTACCTAAACCTTTACTATTAATATAAACAGTTGCTTCATATGTTGGTTGATCTGCCACCAACTGAAATTTAAAACCGTCTTTCATGATTTGACCATCACGAACCATAGCACTTAAACGATGACTTAACGCTTCGATACTTTTTTGGTCATGAATATTAAAATGATCGACAAGCTCTGCATGAGATTGTGGTGTTTGCACCTGCTCCAATGTATCTAAAATAAGAGTACGGCTTGGAATAGGATTGTCATAACGTTCAGCTTCAGCTTTCGCTTCAGGGTCAGCCCAGTTTTTTGTCATGTCGTTTGGTTTCACGCTTGGCAGATAAGTTTAGCATAAGCCATGCAGACCCGAACTGCACGTTTAGGTTTGCAATAATGTGTTATGCACTACAGTATTTTGATGAAGAAATAATATCTATCTTAACAAGCGTTTGATCGAAAAAGACGAAAATAATGAGTAAATTGTTTAAAAAGTAATTCATTGAACTAAAAAACAAGAAAATTTCAGTATGATGACTTGATCAATGTGGTTTTAGTTTGTATTATGGCGGCTCGTTCCGGTGAGGTGGATGAGTGGCTGAAATCACTTCCCTGCTAAGGAAGCATACCTATTACTGGTATCGAGGGTTCGAATCCCTCTCTCACCGCCATTACTTAATGCGCTCATAGCTCAGCTGGATAGAGCACTTGGCTACGAACTAAGGGGTCGGGAGTTCGAATCTCTCTGAGCGCACCAAGTAAAATAGAACGAATCGCTGAAAGGCACACAAGTTACGCGCTCATAGCTCAGCTGGATAGAGCACTTGGCTACGAACTAAGGGGTCGGGAGTTCGAATCTCTCTGAGCGCACCAACTTGAAGAATTAACCGCTTTTATAGCGGTTTTTTTGTGCTTGTTTTTTAGTAATTTTAAAAAAATCTAAATTTATAACTTTTTAATTATATTAGAGATAATCATAAATGAATCTAGCTTTATTTGATTTTGATGGCACGATCACTCACAACGACACATTTAGCTTATTTCTTAAGTTTTCGTTGAATAGAAAAACTCAAATCGTCGGTGGTATCCGACTTGCGCCGTATATAGCGGGTTATAAACTTGGTTGGGTAACGGATAAAACTATTCGAACTAAGCTCTGTCAGGTAGGGTATGTGGGCTATGATGCGAACTCCATAAAATATATGGGACAAGAGTTTGCAAAAAAGGTGCTTCCTACATGCGTTCGTGAAAATGCTTTGGAGCGTATTCTCTGGCATAAAGAGCAAGGTGATCAGATTGTTGTTGTATCTGCATCATTAGGCGTTTATTTAGAAAGTTGGTGCCATTCTTTAGGTTTAGATGTTATATGCAATCAACTTGAAATACATAATGGTATTTTAACAGGTCATTTTATTGATGGTGATTGTGGTTATTTAGAAAAAGTAAATAGAATAAAAAATAAATATGATTTAAGCCAATATTCTACAATTTATGCCTATGGTGATACGCCTAATGATTATGCAATGTTAGAGTTAGCACATAAAAAATATTATAGATGGCAAGAGATTGATTAGTATTAATTAACATTTAAAACTATATTAAGGCAGAAAGCCACTTATAAAAGTGGCTTTCTTTTAATAATATTAAACAGTATGGAAAGAATTATCTAAGAAGTTATCAGTAAGTAATGACTGAGGTACGATAGTATGCGTTGTATTTGTTACGCTAGATACTGTAGAAGTTACTCCACCGAGTAATCCGCCACTCGTTAATCCACCAAGTAAATTAGAAATAACATCTAAACCACTTCCACCCGTAACACCGCCAGTTAAGCTACCTACGATATCTGTTACGATACCAATTGGATTGTCACCACCCACACCGCCAGTAACCCCACCAGTTAAGCCACCTAGAAGGTCAGTTACTACACCAAGAGGACTGTCACCGCCAGTAACTCCTCCAGTTAAACCACCGAGAAGATCAGTTACTACGCCAAGAGGGCTATCACCACCAACGCTACCAGTTGCGCCACCAATAGTTCCTGTCACTCCGCCAAGGATTTCTGTTAATAACCCCGTTGCAGTAGAGCCGTTGGTAATAAGTGTACCCAGAATGCCAGTCGCGGATTCAGTTGCACCTTGAATATCACCACCGACTAAATCAGATACAACTTCAAGTGCACCATTTACTGTGTCACGAGAAGTTTCGAAAGTTAATGTACCAAGGTCTGCAATTTCAGAAACAGGATGTTCTGCTTGTGGAAGAATACCGATAATTGTGTCAGCAACTGTGTCAATACCAGTGTTGATAATTTCAGTTTTTAAGCTTTCGACACCTTGAAGAATATCAATACCGCCTTGAACTACGTCAATCACCGGAGAGATTGGAGACGTTCCACCACCGATACCGCCAGTTACGCCACCGATAATGTCAGTAATCACTTCAAGTGGATTACCGTCAACACCGCCAGTTACGCCACCGATGATATCAGTGATCACTTCAAGTGGGTTACCGTCCACACCGCCAGTCACGCCGCCGATAATGTCAGTAATCACTTCAAGTGGGTTACCGTCAACACCGCCAGTTACGCCACCGATGATGTCAGTAATCACTTCAAGTGGATTACCGTCAACACCGCCAGTTACGCCACCAATAATGTCAGTAATCACTTCAAGCGGATTACCACCAACGCCACCAGTTACCCCGCCAATAATATCGGTTACTACGCCAAGAGGGCTATCACCACTGGTTACACCGCCGATAATATTATTGACAATTCCTGTTGCAGTTGTACCGTTAGTGATAAGTGTGTCGAGAATGCCAGTAGCAGATTCAGTTGCGCCTTGAATATCGCCACCGACTAAATCAGAAACAGTTTCAAGTGCGCCGTTTACTGTGTCGCGAGAAGTTTCGAAAGTTAATGTACCAAGATCTGCTAGGTCTGAAACAGGATGTTCAGTTTGTGGAAGGATGCTAATGATTGTGTCGGCAACAGTGTCGATACCTGTATTAATAATTTCAGTTTTTAAGCTTTCTACGCCCTGAAGAATATCGATACCACCTTGAACAACATCAATAACTGGAGAGATTGGGGATGTGCCACCACCGATACCACCAGTTACACCACCGATCATGTCAGTAATTACTTCAAGTGGGTTGCCGTCAACACCGCCGGTTACGCCGCCGATAATGTCGGTAATCACTTCAAGCGGGTTACCATCAATACCGCCAGTTACGCCACCAACAACATCTGTAACACTTCCAACAACACCAGTCACAATACCTGTAGCAGTCGTACCGTTGGTGATAAGCGTATCAACAATACCAGTAGCAGATTCAGTTGCACCTTGAATGTCGCCACCAACCAAATCAGAAACAGTTTCGAGAGCACCATTTACTGTGTCGCGAGAAGTTTCAAAAGTTAATGTACCAAGGTCTGCAATTTCAGAAACAGGATGTTCGGTTTGTGGAAGGATGCCGATAATAGCGTCGGCTACAGTTTCAATACCTGTGTTAATAATTTCAGTTTTGAGGCTTTCTACACCTTGAAGAATATCGATACCACCTTGTACAACATCAATAACAGGAGCGATTGGTGAGGTTCCAAGATCGATGCCACCTGTTACGCCACCAATGATATTGGTTACGGTTTCAAGAGGATTACCACCACTAATACCACCAGTTACTCCGCCAATAATATTAGTGACAGTGTCTACAGGGCTTGTAGCACCAATACTACCCGTAACAGTACCAACAGCATCGGAAACAAGGCCAGTTGTGGTTGTTGTAAGCGTATTTGTTGCTGTAGATAGAGTGTCTGAAAGTAGGCCAGAGGTTGATATGTGACCATCAACTGAAGAGCCACCAGTTACGTTAGTGTTCACCGATATAATATTACCTAAGTCTTGGGTAACTTTTGATATCGAAGAAACAAGAGTTTTTAGTAAGAACATGTTGGTCTATTTCCTATATAATTATGTATTTTTAAGTAAGTATTATTTATTGCGCTACATAATTAATGAGATTTGTATCTCAATAATTGGAATTTAGTATTGGTTAGATCTAAAAAGCTGTCAATGTGTATTTTTAGTCACACTTTTTGATATTAAATAATATTTAAAGAAATAATAATTCATTTAATTTAGACGTAAAAATAATAATAGTTTTTATATAATATTTTTTTAATTAATTATATTTTTACTTATATTTTCATTTATTTGAATCATTATATTAGATAAATTTTACTTAGGCCTATATTCTTAGAGCTTAACTAGAAATATTTTATTTCTATAATGTTGACTAAAATAGTCGCCTTTAACTTCTAGGTATATGACCAAATACTTCAAAAAGCCTATAAAACTTATTTGAAAAAAAATATTTCAAATACATCTTAGGTGAGAAAAACACCAATAATTTTAGCTACTATTTTATGTAAAATAGGGTGCTGGCTAAGAACTAGACGGTTAATGACAGAAAGATGAAAAAAGGCTTCCTAAGCTTTGAAAAATGCGTATAATGCGCAACATCAAGTACGCGCTCATAGCTCAGCTGGATAGAGCACTTGGCTACGAACTAAGGGGTCGGGAGTTCGAATCTCTCTGAGCGCACCACTTGAAGAATTAACCGCTATTATATAGCGGTTTTTTTGTGTCTGATTTTTATCATCTTTATTAAAAGCTGGTGTTCATAGAAACCAGCTTTGAAAAGAATTAAAGGTGAAAAAGATTAACCAAATGTTTTAAAACGGCTTTCATCTTCAATAAAAGCTTTTTCACCTGCTTCGCCTTCGATTGAACCAAATACTAATTGAGCTCTTAATTTCCAGTGAGTAGGAATATTAAAAGCTGCATTAATTTTCTCATCAATGATTGGATTATAGTGTTGCAATGAAGCGCCAATGCCTTGTTCAGCTAAGACGTTCCATACTGCAAATTGTGCAATTGCTGTTGAATGCTCAGACCAGATTGGAAAGTTATCGGCATATAGCTCGAATTGCTCTTGTAGACCTTTAATCACATCTTGGTCTTCAAAAAATAAAACTGTACCTGCACCTGATGCAAAACTTTGAATTTTCTGTTCAGTTCCAGTTAGGGCTTCTGCCGGAATAATAGTTTTTAATACATCTAGAACTATATTCCAGAAATTTTGGTGTGATTGGTCAACTAAAACCACAACGCGAGAAGATTGGGAGTTAAACGCCGATGGGCTATGTTTTACAGCCTCTTGAATTAGTTTTTCAATTTCAGTAGGAGAGTGTTTTAAGTTTTTTCCTATTGAATAAATGGAACGGCGTTTTTTAATTAATTCTAAAAAGCTTGGTTCATTGGAAGGATTCATCTCTTGAGTGGTTTGCGTAACCACATCTTTTAAGACTGTTGCTTTTTGATTGAAACCAAATAATTTTGCAAAAAAAGACATGAGACATTCCACTAAGAAGGTGATGCTCTTATTGTAGAAATTTTAAAAAGTGAAATAAGCCCAATAAATATGAATCTACGTTCTATATATGCAACGAAAAATATTTTTTAATCAACTGCTATGGTTACTTTTGAGCAAAACAAAAAATAGCCTTTGATTCATTTTAAAGCTGAAATGAATATGCTCTAATAGTTCCGATTTATTGAGTATCGATGCAGTGCAATGACTGAGCAAAAAACAGCTTTATCTTTACGTTACTATTTGAATTTAGAAGAGTCACAAGATGGATTTTCATTAGTGACATTTGGGAAAAAACAATTTACCCGTTTTCTAACACCTGCGATTAGTATCGCAATTATTATTTGGGGACTTTATTTAGGTTTCTCTGGGGTAGGCCGATATTATGTCGGGTTAGGTGTGTTTTTTCTGGTGATGCAAGGACTGATGCGTTATTGGCTTTTACCTATGTTGTTCAAGCGTCAATTTGTTCGTTACCAGTTTGGAAAGAGCGAGCAGGGAATCGACCTCTATCAAGATTATTTTGAGCTTTATGCCAGCGGTCGTAAACAAGTGATGCAATATTCAGATGTACAAACCTTTGCTAAAGGTAAGCTGACTTACATGCTTGAGCTAAAAAATAAAACTGTAATTATTGTGCCAAAGCGAGCATTTGCACAGGTTTCAGATCAAACGATATTTGAAAATACATTTAAGAAATAAATTATTGGACTTATTAGCCGCAACAACAAAGGAAGCCTCATGAATACACGTCCTTCAAAAATCGTTTGCGTGGGCAGAAGTTATGCCGATCATGTCAAAGAATTAAATAATGCTATGCCTGACAGACCTATATTATTTATTAAACCACCTAGTAGCTTGATTGGTTTAAATGACGGTATTTCATGGAATCCAGCTTGGGGCAGTTGTCATTTTGAGTGTGAATTAGTTTTACGTATTGACCAGCCTTTAAAAGGTGAAACTGACCCTGAAAAAGTATTAAAAGCGATTGGGGCAGTGACTTTAGGTCTTGATTTAACAATGCGTGATTTACAGAATGACCTGAAAACTAAAGGTCACCCATGGGAGCGTGCAAAAGCTTTTGATGGTGCTTGTGTTTTGGCAGACTGGGTCGATTTGAGCGAAATTACAAATTGGCAAGAAACTAAATTCACGTTCCATATTAATGATGAGTTACGTCAAGATGGGAATACTGAACTATTAATGTTTACCATTGGCGATTTATTAGTTGATATTAATCAGGTCTTTTCACTAGAACCAGGTGATGTGATTATGACAGGCTCACCTGCTGGTGTTGGGCCATTACACTCGGGTGATCAGTTGAAGATGACATTAAAGGGTGCAACACAAGATTTTGTGTGGGAAACTTTTGTAAAAGTGTAATCCCATTTACGCTCCTACATATTTTTAACCCTATTATTTTTCAATAATAGGGTTTTTTATGAGCTAAGAGTTAGAGTACAGATAATTAAATGAGAAGCTGCTGCCTACTTATTTCTCTTCAAGAATTGTGGAGAGGGGAATAGAAAGTTTTGCAGCTAGATAGTCATTAGACTCAACTAAAGCTGGACCAATTTTTTCCATCCATTCATCGTCATCATGCACATTTTGGACATCTTGGCGTAAAGGGAGTGGATATGGAAGAGCAGTAAAAAAGCTCCAGAAGTCGACTTGAGACAAATTACGAACTAAGACATATTCATCTTTATCTGTACGCTTAATCAAATTTTGCTCTTCAAGTAAAAGTACATAAGAGGGCCAGCGTCCAATTTCACCTCGGCCTAAAATTTCTAAGGCTTCTTTATCACTTACACTTTCACCTAGTTTCTGCTTTTTATAAAACAATTCAAGAATATCTAATAACATGAGCACAGGGTGTCGTTTTTGCACTTTACCCGAATGAAAAGCAGTTAAAGCAAAACTGACTTCTACTCCGAGTAAAATAATATTCCATGAGAGAAAGATCCATAACAGGAAAATAGGCACTGCGGCAAATGCACCGTAGATCAGTTCATAGCTAGTGAAGTTTGACATTACGAAGCTGAATAAGTTTTTGAGTATTTCAAAAAGTGCAGCACTTAAGCAGGCCGCTATACCGGCTGCATAAACTGGAACTGTTCGATTCGGAATAGTCCAATACAAAATAAAAAAGCCAACAATAGTCAATACAAATGAAATCATCCAGAGAATGAATGATCCATCAAGTTGATATCCTGCAAAATTATTGCTGAGAATGTTCATGGAGGCGACAGTCGAAGAAATGACGAATGCGCTTCCTAAAATAATTGGACCTAAAGAGATGATCGTCCAATAACGCATAAAGCCCATAATGCCACTACGAGTTTCTTTAACTCGCCAAATACGATTAAAGACAGTTTCAATTGATGTGAGCATTAAGACGGTTGTGACGAATAAAAACAGCACACCGATAACAGTTAAATTGCTGGATTTTTCTGTAAAAGCATTTAGCGCTTTATCAAATGCGATAGTGCTCTTAGGTAAAAAATTACTATAAATTAAATGTTGGAGCTGTTGTCTTGCAGGTTCTAACGCTTTAATTGAAGAAATAATTACTAAAAAAACCGTTAACATCGGCACAACTGCGAATAGAGTTGTGTAAGTGAGAGAGCCAGCTTGTTCGCGGCACCGATCAGCTTCAAAACGCTTAAATACATATAAAACGAATTGAAACCAGGTTTTATTATAAAAAGGAAGCTTACTTAAAAAACGTTGTAACATGCGTCGTCTATCCCGATTTTTTTAATCATCATGTTGGGCGATTAATAGCTTATCAAAGTATGAGCTTAAGAACTCAAATCATAGATTAAAGCAAAATAATAACTTATAGAATTAAAGTCGTTCTGTAAGTTTACTATGTGCTATAGAAAAAATTGTAGCCCTAATCTTTTTCAAAAAAGTTGGCTTTCTGTTGTCTGAGGATAAAATTCATCAAAGTCGATAAACCTTTTACCCAACGAATTTGAGAAATTTGCTCGTGTTACCTTTCATGCTACACAATCAATCACCTCTAGAATTTCATAAGATTGGTTTCGCCAAAAAAATAAAAAATACCGTATAGTGTTCTTTTTAACAAAATTTATGAAACCGATGCAACCTTACATTCTTGTACTCTATTACAGTAAATATGGCTCTACAAAAGAAATGGCACATTTAATTGCCAATGGTGTTGAGTCTGCGGGTATGTCAGTGAAAATTCGGACAGTGCCAAATATTGCTCCAGTCGTCACAATAGCTGAGCCAAGCATTCCGGAAGAAGGTGATATCTACTGTACGTTAGATGATCTAGCGAATTGTGCGGGTCTGGCATTAGGTTCCCCAACTCGCTTCGGTAATATGGCAAGTGAAATGAAATATTTTTGGGATCAAACGACGAGTCTTTGGCTCAATGGGGCATTACATAATAAACCTGCTTGTGTTTTTACTTCTTCTGGATCGATGCATGGTGGACAGGAGAGTACTTTACTCACGATGCTGCCGCCGTTATTTCATCACGGGATGATGATTTTGGGATTACCAAATGCAATTCCAGCTTTATCTAATACTAAAACAGGTGGAACACCGTATGGGGCAAGTCATGTAAGTGGACCCCGCCATGACCAGAATTTAAGTCAGGATGAAAAGATTTTGTGTGAAGCACAAGGTAAGCGTCTAGGTGAGGTTGTTAAGAAGCTTTCAGGGGTACTTTAAAAACAAATAAAAAAAAGAGCGGATATCCGCTCTTTTTCATTTGCACAATTTATTCTTTTACAAAGGTAACTTTGCCATCTGTAAGAGAAAGAACACGTGCTAATGACTCAACTCGGTAGCCTTTTTCAAGCAATAAATCACGACCTGATTGGAATGATTTTTCAATCACAATACCTACGCCGACAACTTCTGCATTTGCTTGGTGAATTAAATCAATTAGTCCTAATGCTGCTTGACCATTCGCCAAGAAGTCATCAATAACTAATGCTTTATCAGTTGAATGAAGGTGTTTGTTTGAAATCGCAATTGTGCTTTCAGTTTGTTTAGTAAAACTAAATACTTTAGAGCGATATAAGTCATCTTTTAACGTCAATGACTGATATTTACGAGCGAAAATTACAGGTACACCAAGTTCTAAACCTGCCATGATTGCAGGTGCAATACCTGATGCTTCAATGGTAATAATCTTGGTAATCCCTGCATCTTTAAAGCGAGCGGCAAATTCTTTACCAATCTGCTGCATGAGTACAGGATCAATTTGGTGGTTTAAGAAAGCGTCGACTTTCAAGACTTGATCAGATAGAACGATACCTTCTGTTAAGATTTTCTGTTCTAGTGCGTGCACGGGAGAATCCTCTAGACGGATGCTTTTAAAGCAAATGCGTATTTTAAAAAGCATCCGAAAAAATGCAAGCTTTAATTCGTCTTACCTGTATAACTTGTTAATAACAGGCCATAAGAAGTTTTACCATCAATATGGCTGACTTTAACTGGTAAATAGTCTAGTTTTGGGGC
Source organism: Acinetobacter sp. AOR14_HL (assembly GCF_027855175.1). Classification (NCBI taxonomy): domain Bacteria; kingdom Pseudomonadati; phylum Pseudomonadota; class Gammaproteobacteria; order Moraxellales; family Moraxellaceae; genus Acinetobacter; species Acinetobacter sp. AOR14_HL. The sequence continues at coordinate 479,273 of NZ_JAKTII010000011.1, forward strand.
TAACCAAAAGACTGTACTGCGTTCCGGTTTGCTGTGTTGTAAAACGACTTTAATGGTATCGAATGTTCCATAAGATGTTTTAATTTTTTCATTGCCTTGTTTTACAAAGCGACGATTTTCAACTTCTTTTGCATCGGCAAGAGGATATGAAGTTTTAAGTGAGCCATTTTTTAAATCTTCACGAACTTGTAATTCTGCATTTAACTCGTCAAGTACACCGGCCTGCCAAGCAAATGAACGAGCTTTATCATCTTTCTTGGTAGAAATAGTTTTGCTGTTTGGATTGAAGTTAATATTCATAGTGTTGTTATGAATCAAAATTTTGCTGGTACGGCTAAAACTTTGAGATCCAATTTTACCATTAGCAAAACTAAATTTACTTGTTTCGCTTGCAGAAGCGATTCCACCTGCTTTAGCAGTGAAATTATAAGTCCAATTATTACCTTGTTGGCTTAAGGCACGTGTCGCCGAACCCATACCTTTATTATTATAAGTAAACTGATAATTTGCCTGAAATGGGCTCATGGCAAGTGCATGGCTTGAGAAACCTGCCAAAAGCAAAGTTGTTGAAATACCTGTTGCGATGCCAAATGATTTCAGAAGTTTTGTTGCCATAAGTAAATATCCTTGTACAGACTGAAAAGTCAGTGCTGATGCATCTATAACTTAAACATATTATGCCTGTTGATCATGGAGAAAAAATCAGGATTTATGCTAAATGTGTAATCTATTTGTGTTTTTTGGCAGTTAATTCATTTTTATTTATCACAGCTTTATACATCTTTTTGCTGGATTGGTGTGATTTCAGAATCTTCTAACTCATCTTCATAATCATCGTCCTGATCACGGTAAAGCAGGGCGGCTAAATTAACATTTCCAAATACGACTAACTCAGCCTCACGAACTCGTGCGTAATTTACATGCACTTTACCTAGTGTCTCGATGATACTGGCTTTTTTACCAAACCAGCGGTTGAGATCAAGAAATATGAGTTCATCACGTTCTTCTGCTACATTAAAACGTTCAAGAATCATTCCTAAAGGGTCTTTTTTCAAAATTTTATGGTAGTAAAAAACTGCGGCTTTTACGGCAATCTTCTGCCAAAAGTTTTTATATTTTGCTTCAATAATTTGTGTATTACTAATTTGTTCAAAAACTAAAAGCTGTTGTTCTTTATTAAATTCCATCTGAATTAGTTTTAAATCAACAGATAATGTCGTCTCTAGGCCTTTTACATGCATGGTTGCATATAATCTTAACCAATCATGATAAAGATCAGCATGGAGGTCGTCTAAAAATTCAACATTATTGGTGACATAACGCTGTAAAGTCGCATTCAGAAAGGTTTGTGATAGCGTAAAATCTCTTTCTTCTTCAATGAATGCTTCTGCTTTTTGGTAGACTTTTTGAAGGCGTCTGACTAATGAAGAAAATAGCGTTTGCATAAAAGAGCTTCCAGAAGATAATTTACTTAAGAACCAACACAATCTTTATTATGATAAAAAACGAGTTTTGATATTGCAGTGTAACAAATTTAATTGATACATTTTGACAAAATGAAAATGGATAAAACTCTATATTTGAAGTGAATCACATTTTTATCCAGATTTGAATATCAGTTTATATTTTATTCGGTATTAAACCGTGGGGATAAGGCATTTATATGCTTTTAAAATTATGTTGAACAAAAGAAGTCTATCGATAGAGCCTTTTTATCATTGGTGGCAAGACCGAGTCTTTATTGCTGCGACAATATTGGCAATCTTACTGCATATTTTTGTGTTGCTCATTCACTTTTCGATGCCTAGCCCATCAGAGCAATCTACTAAAGAAATTGCAATTTCAATTCGATCAAGCAATGAGCCAGTTCAGCAGGCAGACTTTTTGGCGCAAGCAGACCAGCAAGGTTCTGGTGCATTTCGAGAAGCCCACCGTACCTCTAGTGATACTCCAAATCCCATGTCTAATGATGCTTCAACTGGAGAGGCACAGTTAGAAACTTTGCAAAAGGTTCAGCAGCAAAGAGAGCTTAAATTTGAAGAAAAAGTCTTAATGACTGTTTTGAGTTGGCAAAAACAAGCTGACGCCAGTCAAAGGAAAAAAGAATTAGAACAATTACAAAGTCAATTTCAGGCAAAAGCTGCGATGGTTGCAAGTCTCGAAGCACAGTATTTACAACGCCAACAGGATTTTAGCCGCCAGCAAAAAATAAAAACAGTAGATGGAATTCAGGCGAAAAAAGATGCCTCGGCTGCTTATTTAGATAAGTTCCGTGAGAAAGTGGAGTTGTATGGTAATCGCTATTATCCAGAAGAAGCCAAAGTTCAACAGTTGAAAGGCGAAGTTCGTTTAATGGTTATTTTAAATGCACAAGGAGGGATTCGTGCAATCCGGTTGCTTGAGAGCTCAGGGCATTCTGTATTGGATGAAGCTGCAAAGTCTTCAGTACGTCGCGGCGCACCATTTGGGCATTTTGATACCAATATGAAAGATATTTCTGAATTGCGTATTGTACGTACTTGGCGTTTCGATCCAGCTCAAGCAGAATTTGAAGTGCATTAATAAAAAATGTGGATAAGTTTTGGCTTATCCACATTGATTTTAGTTCATTAAACAACATCTCACCTGAAGGCAGATTATGTTTTTCATCTAATCATTATTGATTAGATCTGTTCTTGGTAGGGATTGTCTATATTCAGTTTTGCTAGAATTTCAACTTCAAGTCCTTCCATTTCTTCAGCTTCTTCGTCACTAGTTTCGTGGTCGTAACCCAGTAAATGTAAAACACCATGTACCAATAAATGTGCAAAGTGTTCTTGAGCTGTTTTCTTTTGTTCAACCGCTTCTTGCAATACAACTGGAATACAAATGACTAAGTCACCCAGAGGAAAGGCATCGAGCATTGGTAAAACTTCTTCAGGAATATCACTTGGAAAAGATAAAACATTGGTTGGCTTATCTTTCTCTCGATATTGCAGATTAAGTTGTTGGCTTTCTGCTAAATCGACACAAGCAACGCCAATTTCGCAATCTTCGTTATAACTAACGTGGCGTAAGGTTGTTTCAATGATTTTTTTGAGTTGAGCTCGTTTGAGCTCTAACTCAGGTGATAGGAAGTCTTGTTGTAAAGTTAAACTGATTTTCAAAATGAATCCTTAAGCATCCTGATGTTGCAAGTCTGCTGCTGTATCGTTTTCAGTCATTAACGCTTCTTGACGTGCTTTGCGTTCAGCACGAGCTTCAGCATTAAGACGATGTTGTTCTCCATCCCAACCTTCATACGCTTCAACAATTTTTTGAACCAGTTGATGACGTACAACATCGCGGGAATGGAAACGGGTAATATGAATTTCGGTAATATTTTCAAGTACACGAAGTGCGTGTGCCAGACCAGATTGTTGACCTTTAGGTAAATCGACTTGAGTAATGTCACCTGTAATTACTGCACGAGAGCCGAAACCTAAACGGGTCAAGAACATTTTCATTTGTTCAGGTGTTGTGTTTTGAGCTTCATCCAGAATTACAAATGAATGGTTAAGTGTGCGACCACGCATATATGCAAGAGGCGCAACTTCAATTACTTGACGCTCAATTAACTTGGCAACTTTTTCAAAGCCAAGCATTTCGTAAAGGGCATCGTAAAGAGGGCGTAGATATGGGTCAATTTTCTGGGTTAAATCACCAGGTAAGAAACCCAGCTTTTCTCCAGCTTCTACAGCAGGACGTACAAGTAAAATCCGCTGGATTTCGTTACGTTCTAGCATATCTACGGCGGCGGCAACTGCTAAATAGGTTTTACCTGTACCAGCAGGGCCTACACCAAAAGAAATATCGCTTTGTAAAATACGTTGTACATAACGTTTTTGATTGGCACCACGTGGATTAATGCGGCCTTTTCGCGTCTGGAAATAGACATCGAGTGGCGCATCATGTTCATCCATTTCGTCACCGACCAATTCGAAATTGCGTTCAGTTTGTGAAGATTGAATGAGGAGGTGTAATAGATCGGCACTGATTTGCTGGGATAGCTCAGACTCTTCGTAGAGTCGTTGCAATAATGCTTCGGCTCTCCCAACAGCATCAATTTCACCATCTATGTGAAAAACATCTCCACGATGAGTAATTTTGACATCTAAACGTTGTTCAATTTGCTTCAGGTGCCCATTATAGGCACCCAGAATGCTCTTTAAACGTTCCATTGAAATTTCAGGAAATGTTACGGTACGTCGAATCGCTGCAGTCAAGAGAAAACCTTTCAGTAGACTTTAGAATACCTCTACATTACGCCACGTCAGGTTCAAGATTCAAGAGCTCACCGTAAACAAAATTTAAAGTTTTAATTTCAGTAATCTCGATCTCTGCAAAACGACCAACCCAAGTCGCATCACCAACGAAAGTGACCAGACGTGTATTGTCAGCAGTACCAATTAAAATATTAGGGTCTTGATCAGATACTTTTTCAATAAGTACACGTTCAATTTTACCTAACATGGCATCTGTTTTTTCAATACTAGATTGCTTAATTACTTTTTGAACTTGAGCTAAACGTTCTTTTTTAACTTGCTCTGGTGTGGTGTCTGGCAAGTCTGATGCAGGCGTACCTGGGCGTTTTGAATAAACAAAACTATACGAATGGTCGAAGTCTAAATCTTTGATAAATTGCAATGTTTCTGCGAAATTTTCATCGGTTTCACCAGGGAAGCCAATAATAAAGTCACTTGATAAATGCATATCTGGACGAATTTTGCGTAGCTTCGCAATTTTATCGATATAGACATCAATCGTGTGATTTCGCTTCATTGCTTTTAAAACATCATTCGAACCACTTTGTACCGGCAAGTGTAAATGTGACACCATTTGAGGTAAATCTTCATAACACTGAATAAGCTCATCAGAGAACTCAAGTGGGTGCGATGTTGTATAGCGTAAGCGTCCAATACCCGGAATTTCTGCAACGAGTCGTAACAATTCAGGGAAAGTACAGATGCCACCTTCAAAGGTTTCACCGCGGTAACCATTTACATTTTGTCCAAGAAGTGAAATTTCACGGACACCTTTTTCAGCAAGCCCTGCAATTTCTGCAAGTACATCATCTAAAGGTCGAGAAACTTCTTCACCGCGTGTATATGGAACTACACAGAAAGAACAGTATTTAGAACAGCCTTCCATAATAGAAACAAATGCTTTAAAGCCTTCTACACGTGGTTCTGGTAAAAAGTCGAACTTTTCAATATCTGGGAAAGAAATATCAACCAGTTTGATTTTATCTTTTTTAGGTTTTTCTACTTGAGCATTATGTTGATCAAGCATTTGCGGTAAACGGTGTAATGTTTGAGGGCCAAAAATCATGTCCACATAAGGTGCACGTTTTTGAATATTGTCGCCTTCTTGAGAGGCAACACACCCACCAACACCAATCACAAGATCAGGATTTTTGTCTTTTAATTTGCGCCAGCGCCCTAATTCACTGAATACTTTTTCCTGTGCTTTTTCACGAATAGAACACGTATTCATGAGCAGGATGTCTGCTTCGCTAGGGTTGTTCGTTAAAATGTAACCGTGAGAGTCCCCTAAAAGGTCTGCCATACGGTGACTGTCATACTCATTCATCTGACACCCTTGAGTTTCAATATAAAGTTTTTTTATTGAAACATCAGTGGTGTGCGTTGGCTGGGTAACAGTGTTTTCTGAGGCAGCTTTGGCACCATTGGGAATGAAGGTTTGAACCGTCATGCAGGCTCCTAACAGATCGATCTAAAAAAGAATAAATTTGCCCAAAATGGGTCAAACCATTCATTATAGCAGCATTTGGACTGAACCGATAACAGTAAACCTTTAGAACGTGACACCGTTTTTTTGAAGTAAATTATGTAAATTTTAATGATGTTGAATCAGAGAGTTACATAACACAACAAAAGAAAGCACGAAGACTAATTAAACTATGCTCTGAAGGTGAATAGTCAGGGTTTAACACATTTATGAGACCAAGTAGAAAGAGCTCATCAATCCATAGTCGTGTAATGAAAAATAAATATATGCATCGTAGCTGGTTAGGAGCTATGTGTTTACTTGGTTGTTCATTTACCTATGCTGCTGAAGAGCAGTTTAATGACGCATTAAACGCTGCAAATAGTGGCAATACAGCATTATTAGACCAATATCAGCTTGCTATGCAAAATGATGTATTGGGATACTATCCGGAATATTGGAAACTTAATACCAATCTAGGCTTTCAACCTTCAGCCTCGATTGTAAGTTTTGCTCAACGTTATCCTCAATCAGCAATGGCTGAGAAATTAGCCGCCGATTATGTGGAAGAAAAAGTTAAACAAGCTGACTTCGCATCTGCACAACCTTTATTATCCTATGTAACTAATCCTGATCAGGCCGAAAATTGCGCATTGGCACAGGTGAGAGCGAAAACTGGTGATGCATTAGTTTTTGCTGAATACAAAGATGTTTGGTTAGCCACCGAATCGCAACCTGAATCTTGTGTGGGTCTAGGACGCTTGATGTTATCTAGCCCATTAATGAGTCAGCAAGATAAACAACAACGTCTTTGGGTGCAGTTACGTTCTGGTTTAACAGGGCAGGCCCTTGCTACCGCACAGACTTTGGGAATGAATTTGTCGTTGGCGCAGCTTAACCAAATTCAGGCTAATCCACTCAATTATTTGTGGAGTGCGCCTAAAACCAATGATACAGACTATGCTTATTTGATTTTTGCATTAGGTCGTTTAGCTAATAATGACTTAAGCAACGCTTTTTCGAACGTACAACGTGTCGCTCAAGGTACACCAGAGAATATACAAAAGTATTTATATAGAACGGTGGCTTATATTGGTGGCACCACGGTCATGAAAAATAATTTCAATCGTGAAGTTCTTCAATATTTTGATGCAAGTTATGGTTATCCTCTAAGTTCTGAAGAAGCTGAAATTTATGCGCGTCAGGCAATTCGATTTGGTGCGTGGGAAAGTTTAATTCGTGCCATTGATGCTATGAGCGTGACACAAAAACAAGAAGACCGCTGGCAATATTGGCTTGCTCGTGCAACAGAGCAGCGCAATGACAGTAATTCAAAAAATACTGCGCAACGTATTTATAAAAAATTGGCTGAAAGTGGTGATGACTATCACAACCTTTTAGCAAAAGATCGTTTGGGTGAGCGTTATAATCATCAGCCTTACGATGATCAGCCCACTTCAAGTGATTTAAGACGCTTAGATCAGAATGTTCACTTTAATCGTGCTTTTACTTTAAGACGTATTAATGCAAATCCGACTTATACTAACCGAGAATGGAACTGGGCAGTTCGACAAGCTTATCTTCAACATGATGATGGTGTGTTATTAGCTGCGGCAAAGCGTGCCCATGATATGGGGTGGTATGATCGTGCAATTTATGCAGCAGATCGTACAACAAATAAACATAATGATACGTATCGCTATGTGACACCCCATAAGACTAATGTCGTAAGTCATAGTTACAATGCTGGAATTGATCCAGCGTGGGCTTATGGTTTAATGCGACAAGAAAGCCGATTTGTTACCTCTGCACGCTCTCACGTTGGAGCGGGTGGACTTATGCAAATTATGCCCGATACGGCAAAGTTGATTGCACGTCAAATGGGTGAAACTTATAATCCAGCGGCATTAAGTGAAATGAATACCAATATTCGATATGGAACATTTTATTTGTCGATGATTCAAGGGCAGTTAAGCAATAACCCTGTTTTAGCTACGGCAGGTTATAATGCTGGGCCTAATCGGGCAAGACGTTGGCAACCGGACTTTCAATCAATTTCGGCTGACCAATATACAGAGACAATTCCATTGTTAGAGACCAGAGACTATGTCAAGCATGTCATGACTAATGCAACACATTACGGTGTAATATTGGGGCAAGGAGCTCAATCGTTATCACAACGTATGAAAGTCATTCCAATGCGTACATCGCCTTAAGTTTAAGGTGGTTGATGATGGATCTTCTTTTAATTGGCATATTCAAGTTTTAATTAAATGAAATATAGATATTTGGAACTTCGTTCAATTTTGCAACTTGCATGGTGGCTTATCTGTGCAGGGGTAGGATTGATGAGTTCCGTTTTGCATGCCGAACCTGTTAACTTACAGGGGTATGTTATGCATGTACAAATGACACCTGCCGCATGTGCGTTAGATCCCTCTAAACAAAAACAGCGTAAATGTCTTGAAGGATATTCTTTGACAATTACGGGCCTCATGCCAGAAACAAATCAAACAGATTGTTCAACAGAAAGTTCCGCCACTCTCTCTCCATTACAATCTAAAGTCGTAGCTCGGGTCATGCCTGATAACAATGCCCGTGTGCAGCTTTGGAAAAGTGTAGGGGGGTGCGTTCCTATGAATGCAAGTCAATATTTCCGGACAGTCATTAACTTTGCTGAACGTCTAAAAATTCCAGCTAGCCTCACAAGTTCGACGAATGTTGAAATCCAGCAGTCAGCTTTAAAACAGCAATTTACTCGTCTTAATCCGACCTTGCCTCAAAATGGTATTCGTTTAAGTTGTCAGTTATCGCGTTCAGATGTTGTTCTAACTGAAGTGAAGGTGTGTTACACGGTAAAAGGCCAATATAAACAATGTGCAAATCATGTGGTATCGAATTGCCCAGGTGAAATCACGATTAAAGGTAGTTACTAAAGATGACGGTCATTTCGTAAAAAAATGCTGACCATGCATTGAATCTTTTTGTAAATATTAATTTGTATTTTCTATCAGACTTTTGGTGAAAATGAGTCGCTTTTACATGCATCTGCCACATCTTTAGAGTACAATCTTTGCCGTTTATGATGATTTAGTTAGATGGAATTCCTATTTAGCTAGATTAAGGACATTCATTGGAGACAATTACATGAAGCAACCCGTTCGTGTTGCCGTGACTGGCGCTGCAGGTCAAATTGGTTACAGCTTATTATTCCGTATCGCAAGCGGTGAAATGTTAGGTAAAGATCAACCTGTTATTTTACAATTGCTTGAAGTTCCAGTTGAAAAAGCTCAACAAGCGCTTAAAGGCGTAATGATGGAACTTGATGACTGTGCTTTCCCTTTATTGGCTGGCATGATCGGGACTGATGATCCGAAAGTTGCATTTAAAGATGCTGACTACGCTTTATTGGTAGGTTCTCGTCCACGTGGTCCTGGTATGGAACGTGCTGACTTGTTAAAAGTTAACGGTGAAATTTTCATCGGTCAAGGTCAAGCATTAAACGAAGTTGCTAGTCGTGACGTTAAAGTATTAGTTGTAGGTAACCCTGCAAACACTAACGCTTACATCGCTATGAACTCTGCTCCAGACCTTCCAGCGAAAAACTTCACTGCTATGTTGCGTCTTGACCACAACCGTGCGTTGACTCAAGTTGCTCAAAAAGCTGGTGTTGCAGTTGCTGATATCGAACACTTAACAGTTTGGGGTAACCACTCTCCAACAATGTATGCTGACTACCGTTTTGCAACTGCAAATGGCGAAAGCTTAAAAGACAAAATCAACGATGCGGCATGGAACAAAGATGTGTTCCTTCCAACTGTTGGTAAACGTGGTGCTGCGATTATCGAAGCACGTGGTTTGTCTTCTGCTGCTTCTGCTGCTAACGCTGCAATTGACCATATGCGCGACTGGGCACTTGGTACAAACGGCAAATGGGTAACTATGGGTATTCCATCTGATGGTTCTTATGGTATTCCAGAAGGCGTTATGTTCGGTTTCCCTGTAACAACTGAGAACGGCGAATACAAAATCGTTCAAGGTTTAGAAATTGATGAATTCAGCCGTGAACGTATTAACTTTACGTTAAATGAGCTTGAAGAAGAACGTGCAGCGATTGCTGACATGTTGAAATAATTTATCTTTTTGATAAGTTAAAAAAGCACTCTTTTTAGAGTGCTTTTTTATATTCAATCATTCGCAACGAAACACAAAAAACAACAAGAAAATATAAACATTATCATGCATATAAAAAGGTTTTATTGTTAGATTAGTGAATAGATGATTTAAAACAAGTTATAGGAGAATAACAATGTTTGAGCAGCAACCTACTTTAGAACTTTTATTTGATCAGCTGGGTTTAGATTCGGATGAAGCAAGTATTGAAAACTTTATCAAAACACATCAATTGCCGGCTGATCAGAAACTACATGAAGCCTCTTTTTGGTCAAAAGGCCAAAGCGATTTTTTAAAGAGTCATTGGGAAAAAGATGATGAATGGATTGTGGTTATTGATGAGCTAAATGAACAACTACATGAAGACAGTGTAAAGAGATAAATTAAAAATAAGGCCTGTTTTACATGAGATATAGAACAGGCCGATTCAAATTAAATATTTAGTGCGTTTTTGATTTTACTAAATTTTTATACCATGGTTCTTGGCGAACTGAATTAAAGACAGGATGTGCGTGAAGTAATTCTAGATCACATGTACTTGTTGATAAATATTTAGTTAACCAATGCCTGGTTAGCGCTGACTCTTCTCGCGCTGCTGATGCATAAGCCAAGAAGAAATATATATCTGCATGTTCGTAGTGGGCTAATGGCTTTAAAATTTGTTGAGTAATCAACGCAAAACGTTTTTCTTTATTTAATTCAAAATAAAGCATATAAGCCTTAGCCAACTGCAAAGATAAATTCAGATATAAACTCAATGGCATTTCTTCATATTCCATACGAGCTTGTTCAAGTAAAACAATCCCCTCTTGTAAAAAATGAAGCTGCTCTTGGCGAACATGACTTAATATGACAAGTTGCAAGCGTAAATCGGCACGCTCCAAAGCAAGTTCAGGCGTATTTTTAGTCAAATAAAGCTGATCTGTTTCACCAATTCTGTTCACAATTGTTTTACTTTCAATAGACATACGCCCTAGCCCTTCTTGATCAATAGCATTTATATCGGGTTCATTTACTAAATTTAAAGAGTAGCTTTTAAACCCAGAGAGAATTTCCGCTACGAAGCCAAGCCGTAATCGAAAGCCTTTGTTGCTTTGAAGTTAATACTTCATGCAATAAATTGCTTTGAAATATCACCAGTCGATTGGGTTCTGGGTCAACAATATGCCATTTCTCATTTTTATCTTGCAGTCGTAATTGACCACCCCAATCTTCTTGCCATTCAGCATGTAAATAATAAACGGTTGAGATAATACGATCATTTTTTTGTTGAGGATTGTCTCGGTGTAAAGCATAAAACTCACCCAAATTATAACGGGCAAAATGAGCTTCGACTTCTTTAATTCCTAAATAGAATGCTTGATTTAGACTTTGCGAAAATGAAGTTAAGGTTTCAATATGTTGTTGAGCAATAGGGAGTTGATCATTAATCCAGAGAATATGGTCACTACGAATATTGCTCACCACACCATTTTGAATACCAGCTTCTCTAAATTCATCAATATGATAGCTACACTCTTTGGCGACTTGCGCGCGATATTGATCCGAATAGGCTTGATTAATAATAGCAAAGCCATGCGTATTTAAGTCATCTAGAATTTGATCTAGATCCCATGAGTTATGAAGCAGGTGAGAGAGCATATAACCTCGAGTAGATCGTAAAAATATCAAGCTGCTCTATTTTAGATGATCACAACCTTACGAAAGAATATTTTTTTCATGTTAAACTATTTGTTGAATTGAGGAATTAAAGTCAACATGAATTACCGTCACCATTTCCATGCGGGCAACTTTGCAGATGTTATGAAGCATGTGCTTTTGCTACAGCTTCTCAACCGTTTAAATGCTAAAGATAAACCTTATCGTTATATCGATACGCATGGAGGTGCAGGAAAATATAATTTATCTCTGGCACCTTCACAAAAATCTGGAGAGTTTCTTACAGGCATTCATCGACTAGTTCAGATATCTGAAATGGAAAAGCGTCAGGCACCTGAAGCAATCCAGCAATATTTGAAGTTAGTAGAACAGTTACGTTCTGAAGAAGGTAAGGGTAGTTATCCGGGGTCACCATGGTTTGCTTTGCAAGGTATGCGTGAGATTGATAAAGCTACCGTGTTTGAAATGCAACGTGATGTTTTTGAGCAATTGCGACATAACATTTATGATAAACGTGCAGGTTTACATGAGCGTGATGCATACGAAGGCTTGCTCGGCGTTATTCCACCGAAAGAAAAACGTGGTTTGGTCATGATTGACCCGCCTTACGAATTAGAGCGTAAAGACTTTCCGCAATTAGTTGAACTTTTACAACAAGCTTATAAAAAATGGCCAACAGGTGTTTTTGCAGTTTGGTATCCAATTAAAGACCGAGCGATGATTGAGCGTTTTGAAAAGAAAATGTTCAAAACAGGTATTCGCCGTCAATTGGTTTGTGAAATCTGTGTATGGCCAGATGATACACCTGTAGGCTTAAATGGTTGTGGTCTATTGGTGATTAATCCACCTTGGCAGTTCTCTGAACAAGCCGACCAAGCCCTACAGTGGTTATTCCCGCATCTACGTATGCAAGAAATTGGTGGCCATGCTGCTGTTCGCTGGTTAGTAGGTGAATAACAGTTAACTTAAATCAATGCACATGTTTGGAATAGAAAATAATGACAAATGCGCCTAAACCAGAGCAAGATTTAACTCATAATGAACATTCATTTGATGGGATTACATTCGAAGTGGTTGAAGAAGAAGATAATCCGGAAGGACAAAAAGTGAAGCGCCGAGGAATTTATCTTTGGCCTAACTTAATTACGACAGCCGCTTTGTTGTCTGGTTTCTATTCCATCATTGCGAGTATGAATGGGGATTTCACCCAAGCTATTTATGCCATCTTTATTGCAGCTTTACTCGATGGTTTAGATGGCCGGGTTGCTCGAGCTATTGGTGCACAAAGTGCTTTTGGCGAGCAATATGACTCACTTTCAGACTTATTGGCTTTTGGTGTAGCTCCAGCAATGCTTATGTATAGTTGGAGTTTGCATGATTTAGGTCGTATTGGTTTGGCATGTTGTTTTGTTTATACAGCATGTGCAGCTTTCCGTTTAGCACGTTTTAATGTGCAAATTGGTGTAGTTGATAAGCGCTATTTTATCGGAATTGCAAGTCCATTGGCTGCCATAATCATTATTTCATTAGTGTGGGTTGCTCGCGACTATCCTTTCATTTTTGATTTACGTGATATTGCGATTAAAAGCATTAATGCTGTTCTTATGGTAGTTGTGGGATTACTCATGATCTCCAATATTAAATATTACTCTTTCAAACAAATGGACCGTAAAAGAGTTCCTTTTGTAGTTATGTTGCCAGTAGTACTGATTTTTGCAGCAATCACTTATAATATTCCAATGGGCATTTTGACCGTTTCAATAATCTATGCTCTATCTGGTTTCGTTACGACATTATTTGCACGCAAGAGTAACGAAACAATAAAAACATAAAATAGAAGAGGTTCGGTATGCCTATGTTGATGAATCAAATTAATCAATTACAGCAGCTGGGCCTTAATGCCAAAGAGGGGGTTGTCTATCAACCTTCTCGCGGCTTCTTTAAAATTGTTTATCAAGGCTTAATCCTTCCAAATCTACCGGCTCCACTGCGCTATTTTAATTACATTAGTATGGTTGGACAGCCGCGCATTCCTCTTTGCTATAACACTCACTCAATTACGACTTCGGCAATCGATACTGCAACTGTACTTGTAAGTAATAGCCAGCATAGTGTGGGACATTTAAAAACTTATTCTATTCGGCGGCAATGCCAGTTTGACTCAAAACAATATCAGTTTGATAAAACAGATTTGATTGAGTGGAAAATCCCAAAGATCCATCTTCAGCGACTAGACTCGGAAATGGGATGTGATCTTACTCTTCAGATTCCAGAAAATATCTCTAATACCTCTGCATTGCAGTGGGGAGTCTCAGACTATTGGTCAACCTTATGTTCATGTGAGGGTGAAATTTTTTATAAAGGACAAAAGTATCAAGTTGAAGGATTAGGACGCTTTAAACATGCAAGGGCTCTACATTTACCGTTTTTATCTTTATGTTTCTATACATGCCAAATTATTAATTTAAATGAAACGACTCAACTTACATTTACACAAATAAGGAATCAGTGGAATATCATCTTATGTTCAAGGTTAGATATTCAAGAATTTGGTAAGCCTGTCGAAAGCTTTACTGAAGATGTAAATTTACATATCCATCGCGTTTATCCAAAAGTTAGAACACCCAATGATAAAGAGATGTATTTGCCAAGAGAATTTTCTTGGCAGTGTAAAAAAAATGGAAAAATTATTTTTGAACTTTATGCACAAAGCCGTGGTGACTACAAGTTTGGATTGGCTGCTGGATATGTGGGAAGCTTCCAATATCAATTAAGTTGGAATGAACAATGTCTACAAGGTGAAGGTGGATATTGTGAATATATTGATTGTCGCCCACTTAGGTGGCAGGAAAAGAACCAAGACGAAAAAATATTAGATAAATTGATGCTTTTACAGCCATGTTTATATAAAAAATGACTATTTTTAGCATTTTTGATTAAAAAGTAAACTGTTGTTTCGCTAATATGAAAAAAGGGGTTGCAAGGGAAAGATAATCCTCTATAATGCACATCCATCGGCGGTGATGCAGATAGAAACTTGTTGAAAAACAGTTACTTGGAATTGAGTTGGTTGCTTTAAGTGATAA